>NZ_JBEXDG010000002.1:276081-352379 GCF_040605635.1 Dactylosporangium sp. NPDC005555 | reverse complement strand
ACAACCCACTCCCGGCGGACTGTTCAGGGGATGAAGCCCACCAGCCACCAGTCCACACCATCAACCCCGCGAATTAGCGGCGACACGCTACTAGGGCTCGACAGCCCCCTGCGAAGCTTGGCCTGAGGCTTGACCTGCGGATGCAGGCGTCGGGGAAATGACGGTGTGCGTCTACATGAAGAGCCGGCCGGGTAGGATCGTCCGACCGTATGGCGATCGCCGACGGCGCCAAGGCGTTGCATGGAAAGGGGCCTTCTCGGCTGCCACGAGCATCGGCTCTACGACATCCGTCTCTCCGTCATGGCTGATGTGGGACCAGATCTGGGGCAACGGCAGGGCTGAGGCGGTCGGCTCAACCGCCCCAGGAGGCTGCCGGTCCGGACTCCTCGATGCAGATCGGTTCGCCGGGGAAGCGGTCCGCCAGCCACCGCCTGAAAGGCTCGACAGTCATCGTGCCGACTGTGGCGCAGGCGCCGTCGTGGCGGACGCCCAGGAGATTGACCGACATGCCGGCCTGCTGCCAGTCGTGCTCGCGGGTCTTAATCCGCTCGACCAGGTCCAGCAGGCGCCGCTCGGAGTACTGCGCATCGGAGACCTGGATCCGCCGGACGTCCGTCCGGCTGGCGATCATCCGGTCGAACGACGCAGACGGCACGCGATACACCACGACTCGGCCGTTCGCGGCGTCGGTCTCTACACCTGCGAATACTTCGACGAAGTCCTGCCGGCCGATCGCCTGAACGGCGTCAGCGATGATGTTGAGCTCCTGCTGACCGGGGATGCTCATCGTGGAATCCAAGGTCTGGGCCGAGGTGGCACCGGGTGCGGGTCGTTGTTCGTTGGGTGTGCTGGCGCAGCCGGACATGGCCGCGACGATGATCAATCCTGCCGCCCACGAAGCTGTCCTTGGCATGGCACCCCCTGTCATGCAGTATGGCAGACCGCGCTGTTCGGCGGGTTCCCGAATTGAGGCACCCCTCGGCTCGGCAGTCCGGACATGGTACGGAGTATAGGCGGACACCGATAGGGGTGACATTGACGATCACTGCCGCTTACAGTACCTCCACGGCAGCGGGGGCTGTAGAGATTCATCTATGGTTCGTCCCGCTCCGGAGCGGGAGGAGGCCATGTCGGTGATGAGGTTCGTCGTATTCAAGGCATCAGTGGGGCTGATCGCGAGCGTGGCGCTTCTGTACACGCCAGGACCAGCGGCCGCCAGCCCTTCAACTGAACCCTCAGTGGTTCCCGGTGGCTTTAGCGACTGGTATGCCCTTGCCGACATGCAGCGCAAGCTCAATGCCGCTGCCACGGTCATTCAGAAGGCCGCCGCCGATCCCGGCAGCGGCTATTCCGGCGTGATTGCCGCTCCCGAGAACCGGCGGCTCGACGTGTACTGGAAAGGGACGGTTCCGAGCGATATCGGTCGGCTGATCGCGGTCGAGGGCAAGGTTGTACCGATTCGGGTGCTGCCTGCTAAGTTTAACGCCGAGGAACTCCTGGCGGCGTCACGGTCCGCCGGCGCCGATTCGGCGGTCGCGGAGAGCGCGCCGTTGCCGGACGGCAGTGGCGTGCACGTGGTTTGGAACCAGGGCGCTAAAGCTGCTGGCCGGACCCGGGCTAGTCTCACGACGTCCCAGGTGCCGATTTTCGACGACACCGCCGAATCGGCTGGCAAGGTGGACTTCTCGCGCGAGGACGACAGCCCGTACTACTACGGTGGAGCGCGCACCAGCAATTGCACCGCCGGTTTCGCGGTCACGGTGGGCGGCAGCCCTCGCATGCTCTACGCCGGTCACTGCGGATCGAACGGAAATTCGGTCTACGACGGTGGCGGCCAGCTTATCGGCACCATTACGGGCGACAACGACTCACGGGACACCGCGTTGATCAACGGTCCCGGAATGGGCCGGATGTGGGACGGCGGCAACCTCAGCAACTACTCGAAGGCCGTGCAAGGCGCCACATTCAGCAATGTCGGCAACTGGGTGTGCACTTCGGGGTCACGGTCCGGTGTCATCTGTTCCATCCAGGTCAAGGCCAACAACGTAACGTGGGGCGATCAATACCCCATGGTGAAGGCTGAGCAGGTAAATCACACTCAAAGTGCCGGACCGGGCGACAGTGGCGGCCCGGTGTTCGAGCTGCCGTCACCGGACACCGGCAAGGTCCTCGCCAAGGGCATCATCAAAGGCGGCGACACGACCACCACTGTGCCGTGCAACATCGGTGCGCCAAACAGTGGGTGCACGTGGCGGCTCTACTACGCCGACGCCACTCAGACGATCTCGTGGTACGGCGCGGTCATCGCCACCTTCTAGACGCTGCATTGACGTCGATGATCTGCGGTAGTAGGTGGTCCAGCTTGCCTTGCATCATCGGCAGCACTCCCAGCCCATGCTGACGCCGAGACACCACCGTCCGTTTGGCAATAGGGCAACATAACGGCCAGTCGAAATATTGACTGCTGTAGCACGCATTCATTCTGCTGTCCGAGCGGCTCCAAAGCGATACGGGTCACCATTATGCGAATCGGTGCACCCGGACCGCCGTCCATATTCGAACAGGGAGGCACTGGAGTGACCGCACGCACGGGGAACAAGCGAGGCCGGACTATCCTACGACGAGGGGGAACGGTCGCTGGCGCGGCAGCGGTGATGTTGGCGATGCTGGGGACGCCCAGCTTTGCGGATATTAAAACCGGATTCAGCAAGTCATGCCCCTCGGGGCGCACTGTCGTCACGCACAGCCACGGCAAGGGCAATGCACATCACGAGGTAACGAAGGCCGGGACGGTGTACCCCAAGAACTGGAGCCCTCTCGATCTGAACACGTACTACCATCAGTATGGGTACTACGGCTTCCAGAGCGTCGACTCCTGGGCCGTACAGACGGCCGGTGCAATGGATCAGTGGTCTGCGGACTGCGTATCGTAAGGAAGCAATGATTATCAAACGTTTCGGTGTGTTCGCCAGTGCCGTGGCCGTGGCCGTGGCGCTGGCGGCATGCGGCGCTAGTAAAGACGAAAACCCTGCCATCCAGTCGACTCCAGCCAAGGGCAGCCTGTATGAGGGTGCCGAGAAGATGGCTGGCTGCATGCGAGGGCTGGGATGGGACATCACCGTCGACCGTGATGGCGGCTGGCGGTCCACCAATGGCATCCCAGTTGCACAGAAAGATCAGTACGAGAAAGATACCGCCGACTGCGAAGCGAAGTTCGGATATGACAAGCCACCCCCTCCGTTGACGCAGCAGCAGGCCGAGGCCCGGTACGATGCACTCGTCGCGGTCGGCAAATGCGTCAAGCAGCTCGGCTACGACATACCCCCACCTCCGAGCAAGCAGAAGTCCGTCGAATCCATGATCAGCAGCGGAAACCCTCTGTGGGACCCGTACCAGTACGTGGTGTCGGGGACGAATTCTTCGGCTGAGCTCGACAAGGTGTTCACGAAGTGCCCGCAGCCATAGGAGACCCGGCACAGCCATGCCGAAGATTTTAAGTCGCGTCCGGCCCGCCCTGGTTGCGGTTGCGTTGCTGATCTTGGCCGGCGGCGTTGGGGGTGGATGGGCGCTGCGCACACTGCTCGGCCCCCCGCCGGCCGTGTTGGACTCCCCGCCATACACCTTGGTGTCAGCTGAGGAGGGAACGGTCGAGCAGTCGTTCCGACTCAATGCCTCAGCTCGCTGGTCGCCGACTGCGGTGCTTCCCAATGCTGCTTCCGGAACAGTTACAACAGTAAAGTTGCAGAGCGGAACAGTCGTTCCAGTCGGAACGACGCTCTACACGGTTGACCTCCGCCCAGTGGTGGTCGGGGTCGGCGCCGTTCCTGCATTTCGGGATCTGCATGCAGGAGATCAAGGAACGGACGTAGCACAGCTTCAGGCATTGCTAACGAAATTGGGCTTTCCGGCTGGGACGGTCGACGGGAAGTTCGACAGTACAGTCACCGACGCCGTCAAGCGTTGGCAGCGCAGCTTGGGAATCGCTTCGGACGGGGCGGTCCTTAAGGGCGACGTCATCTATGTGTCGCAACTGCCCGCCCGCCTCGCACTTGACCCGCGGGTCGTGGTAGGCGCCCGGCTCGCGGGCGGAGAGACCTCAGTCCAAGTGCTTCCCTCCACCCCACAGTTCAAAATCGACTTGCCGGAGAATCAGGCACGCATGCTCTCATCGGGCATGATCGTCGACATCCAAGGAGATGGTGGTCGTTGGACTGCCAAGATCGCGGATGTTGTGGCAGATGACAAGGGCGCACGTGTCGCGCACCTGGCATCCGCTAGCAACGAGGCGATCTGTGGGACACAGTGCGCCGCGGTGAAGATCGATGGAGAAACGTTGTATCCGAGTCGAATCTGGCTGGTGGCCCCAACATCAGGCATCGTCGTGCCAACGGTCTCGCTGGTAACTGACGTGTCCGGGAACGCGGGGGTCATCCTGGCCGACGGCACCTTTCGCCAGGTGACCATCGTTGCCAACGCAGGCGGGACCGCCGTCATCAAGGGCGTCGAAGCAGGTGAGGTGGTCCGGGCGCCCGGCAAGCCAGAGGCCAGAGAGTCATGACCCCGACTGACATCCCACTGCTCGCGGCGTCCGACCTGACCTTCTCCTACGTCGCTGGCCAGCCGGTGATTTCACAACTGGATGCACGCTTTTACCGAGGCACCGTCACCGCGCTCACTGGAGTGTCGGGCAGAGGTAAGTCAACGTTACTTTATGTGTTGGGCCTGATCCTTCATGCCGACGAGGGTCACGTCCTCTTCAACGGATCACCAGCGAACACTATGAGTGACAGCGCACGTGCCCGACTTCGTGCCCGCAACTTCGGTTTCGTTTTCCAGGATGCAGCCTTGGATCCCACTAGATCGGTGCTGGACAATGTCGTGGAGACCGCACTGTATCGCGGACAGCCACGCCGTGTGGCAATTGCACGCGCTCACGACCTGCTCGAACAGTTCGGCGTTCAACTGCGCGCAACGCATAAGCCGGGACAAATCTCCGGTGGTCAGGCACAACGGATCGCTTTGTGCCGCGCCCTGCTCGCGGACCCGGCTGTGGTACTCGCTGATGAGCCGACAGGAAACCTGGACCCTGTCACGACGGAGCTAGTCATCGATGCCTTGAAGCACCACGCGGCAAACGGATCCTGTGTGATCATTGCGACTCACGATCCAGTGATCGCGGCGAACTGCGACCAGCACATCGTATTATGAAGGCATCATTGTCCAGGGCGGCTGCCCTGATATATGAAGCGGCCGCGAGCGCTCGCAGCCAGCTGGTCGCCAGCCTGCTCACGGTCGCCATGGTTGGCGGGATGTGTGTCGCGGTTCTGCTGACCACTGGACGTACTGCCGCGACACAGCAGTCGGTCATCGCGACGATCGATTCCATGGACACTCGCAGCATTATCGTGCGATTGGACCCGAGTGCTGGTGTCACCGCGGACGTCGTCACCCGGCTCCGTGCCGTACATGCGATAGCTGCCGTCGCTGGTCTAGGGCCGCCGGTCGACGCGCACAATGTCCAGGTATCGGACGGCGGCAAGGTGCCAGTCCGCAGGCTCTACGGTGATCTTGGCTCGTCGGCCGAGGCTGCGAATAGTTCGCCAGCCTCACTAGCGAGCCCGGCCTTTCCGTCAGTGGCTGTTGCCTCGGCGCAGGCGGCTCGCGATCTCGGACTCCTGGACGGCAGCGGCGGCGTGATCACCGATGACGGTGAAGACGTCACGGTCGTCAGCGGTCTACGAGTTCCGCCACATCTCAGTTTTCTTGAACCATTGATCGTGCTCCCAACGCACGCCGCGCATGGCGACAACACCGCGGACCACTCCGATGTGCTATCAACGCTGATCGTTCTCGCCGTGTCGCCGAGCGACGTCGACGCGGTGACCGCAGTGGTCAATGGGTTTCTCACAGGCATTGATCCAACCAAGGTTTCCGTCCAGACCTCCTCACAGCTCGCGGCTGTCCGGGCGATGGTTGACGGCGAGTTGAACGCCTACGGTCACGGCACTGTCCTTGGAATTCTGGCCATCTCGACTGCTTTGACAATGATCAATCTACTCGCCCTTGTCACCATGCGCCGGCGGGATTTCGGACGTCGTCGCGCTTTGGGGGCGACGCGGCAGCTGATCGTATGCCTTCTGCTAAGCCAGGTCGGACTCCTCGCGATCGGTGGAGTCGTGGTGGGCCTCAGTGCCTCGATACTAATCCTCCTCGCTACGAGCGCCGTCATCCCTCCGGTGTCTTTCGTCGCCGCCGTCGCCATCACAGCGTTCTTCGTAGCGCTCCTCGCCGCACTACCGCCAGCGCTTCTGGCAGCTCGCCGCGATCCACTGTATGAGCTGCGAGTTCCGTAACCGACCGAAACAGCAACGTTGGCGTCGTGGACACCGTCACGACGCCAACACGCCTGCTATGACACAGTCCGCATCGCCAGCGGCCATGTACTGATAACCCATATCGACATCAAGAACCTTCTCGCGGCGCTTCTGCGTAACGAGCTCAACCTGGAACTGTCGCCATCCAAGACACTGAGCCATTTCCAAGCTGACCTTGCAGCTCAGGGTGGGTGCGGCGGACCCAGGCATCGATGAGGGGCGAGGCTCCAGGCACCGATGGCCAGCCGGAGTACGGGTCAGATCACACCCGTAGCAGCGCACCTTGATTCCCACAGCCCGAGTAGTGGGCCCGGTCCTTGTGCCCGCGGATGCGGTCGATGGCGATGAGCGTGCCGTCGAGGATGACGAACGCCAGCCGGCGGATGCGGTGCATCGCCTCGGTAAGGGTTGGTGCGGTGGCGGCGAGCAGGTTGATGGCTTCGCGGATGTACCGCCAGGCGGTGGCGACACCGATGCCGAACCCGGCCGCGATCTGGGCGTAGGTGTCACCGTTGCGTAGATGGGCCAGTGCGAGCAGGGCTTGGCGGCCCGGGTCGAGGCGCCGCCACCGCGACCGTAGCGTCTGTCGATGGCTGCGGATCAGGGCGGTGAGGTGGTTGAGGCTGCGGCTGGACAACGAGATCGCCGACGGGTAGGACAGCATCGAGAGGCTTCACGGGAGGGCAACGTTCTTGGTCGATTGCTGTCTTACCGGAAGCCTCTCCCCGTCTCGACACCAGCCCATGCCCTACCGCTGGCACCCAACCTGACCAGCAGGCTCAGGTTGGAAAAGGCTCACTGAGCCTTTCCGGGCAACGAACGGGTGACGTGGTGTGATCAGGTGGTGCGGTTGTGTTCGATCACGTGCGCGCTCATCGGCTACGTGATCAAGCACTCTCGGCCGCATGTTCGGACGGCTGATCTTGGCGTTAGTAGGCTGGCGGGCTGAACCGTGGAGATGCCATTGACAGACGTATGCAAGCTGATGTGACTGGAGGGGGATCGCATGCTGATGTCTACCCTGGCCGAGCCGCCGGGTCTGGTGTACGAGGTAAAAGGGCTCGTCTTCGCGAACGCCAATCTCAACGCGAACTTCGGCGGCAAGATGCCGAAAATGGTCAAGTCTCTGGTGGAGCAGGCTCAGCAGCTTGGCGCGAACGGCATCGTTGACATCAGGACCGCTGTGGGCGGCGACCATGGATGTTGCGTCATGACCGGGACGGCCGTTCTGATCGCAAACCCGCCAGGCCCGCCGTACCTCGGTGCGCAACTGCTGGACGCCACCAACGGCGCCCAGATCGGTGTTGTCGCCGCAGGAGGCCCCGCAGAACGACACGGGCTGCGCCAAGGCGATGTCGTGACGCACGCGGACGGCGAGGGTTTGACCGGCGCCGCCGCATTGATCGAAAAGAAAAATGCGGCAAAGCCTGGGGATCAACTTGCGCTGACGATATGGCGAGACGGGTCGACCGCGAGCCTCGCCGTTGTACTCGGTCTCAGACCGGAGTGAGCCGAACCAGCGCTTTTGGTGTCACGACGGACGAGAGCCGTCCGGTGGCGCCCAATGTGCATGATCCAGTGCACGACTTTCGGCACGAGCGAACGCAGGCCACCGCCTGCCATTTCGTCACACGGCCTGACCGGTTCGGCAAACTTGCGCACATGATCGGCGGCAGAAGCAGCGCAGGCGCGTCTCTGTCAGTCGTGCCAGTGACCTGCGGCCTTGAGCATCGCCTGCACAGCGGCAGTGGCGTCGGAAGTGCACTGGACGATGAGGTGGCAGTCGGGATCGGCCGGCAGGCGCAGAGCGGTCTCCGGCGTCGTAACAACGTGTGCCCCGTCGCGGTCGAACCCTGCTGGAACCCGGTTTGGGCTCACCCAGAGCCACGCTTGCTCGCCCAGCCGGGCGCGCAGCTCCCTATAGCCGTGGTTCCAATCGCCCTGGTCCTCGATCTCGTGGCCGCTCACCTCGGCAAGGATCTGGCCGAACGTGTCGAGGCTGATGTCGGCCATCACCCGCATGGCCGTCGTTTCGACCTCGTCCACAAGGCCATCTAGGAACGCGTCGAACGAACCGGCAATCGTCACCTGCTCCTCGGCGTCGACGTCGATGTAGGTGACGGCTGGTTCGACGCGCGGACCTGCGGTGCGGTAGTCCCAACACAAATCCCAGTGCCCCTCGCCGTCGAACGGCACCAGCAGGCCCGGCTCCGGCGGCACCCACATCTCATCCTCCGCATCCGGCGCCTGCCACCACGCACGGCCGGCCGTCACGCCGGGGAAGTTCGGGCCGAGCCCATCCAGCCGCCGGTGCGGCAGCTCGGGCCAGGTCGCCCGCAGATAGCCCCCGTTCTGCGTCTCCAGCATCGCCAGATACGTAGCCGGCAACGTCACCCCGAGCTGCCGCTCCGCAGCACGCACCGCCGCCGACGTGAGCCGAGGCTGCACGTATGGGAGGAACGCCGGCACCTCCCACAACATCGCCGGCTGCCGCACCGTTAACCACTCCTCTGTCACAGCCAATACACCACCGAAGACCGACACGATAGCCACAGCTGTCGGCGAGAAACCCAGAAACGCCCGTGACCGCTCATCGGCAGGACAGGAACCCTCGTCCTCGCCGTCCCCGTGACCCACCGTGACAAGCTCCGGCCGACGGCCACGCGCCCGCAGCGGCATGGTCGGATACTCAGGCGGCCGGACGGGGCCGCTCCAAATGCTCCAGAATCGGGTTCGGCTGAGGTGTGTACAGTGCGATGAACCCGTCGTCCTCGACATCGAGGATGCACAAATGGGCGCCGACGTGCCGGGCCAGGCCGATGAAGAAGCCACGCACCGACGGTGATGCGACGAAGAGCCGGCTCATGGAGGTCGTCGCAGCCGTGAAACTCACGCTGACACAGCCCGGCATCAGGTTCGTGCGGTCCCACGTGGTCAGGTAGATGATGCCGATCGACACCTGCGATCCGTGTACCGCCTCTTCAGCCCGGTATGCCAACAGGTACTCGTCGGCCGGGAACCGGATGACGGTGTTGAGCTCGAGACGGGGCGGGCTCGCCGTGATCGTCTGGCCGGACGTGAACAACGTCGCGCGGGAAGGGCTCGTGAACGGCATGGTCAGCGTTCTGCCGTCGTCAAACACTACAACTGTGTGCTCGTCGCCGTGCGGCTCCGCCTGAGCCGCCACCGCCTCGAGCAAGGGACGTAGGGCAGCCCGTGGCACGTAGAGAACGAAGCTGTAATCGAGCCCCACAAGCTGACCTCCCTTCGGCGATCACCGACCGGTCTGTCCACCGGGGCGCCATCATAACGGTCCCGTTCAGGACAGCGCCTGTGGCGTTGGAATCGTCACCATCCCGCGCATAGCGCGTGAAGATATGACCTTTCAATCAGCAAGATCACGTGCACTGTCATCGGCATGTGCGGAAACATGACCGCTGCGGTATCGATCATGCGGTCGCGGAGACGTGCCCGGCGGTTGCTGACACCATCGGGTGGGAGTTGGTGGACCGCGGACCGTGGTTGCGTAGCGAGTCGCAGCCTGGGTGGTGTCAGTCGACCCACCCCGCTCAATGTGGAGATGCCTCATGGCAAGCCGCGGTGTGATCTTCAAGTCCTGCACCTGCAGCGTCGCCGGACAGGCTGGCCGACGCCGGAACCGCACTTGCCCCCGCCTGGTGGAGCGTGGGCACGGTAACTGGCAGTTCGACTGCCGCGTCCGCGACATCCGAGGCCGCTCTACCCAGGTCCGCCGCGGTGGGTTCCCGTCCCAGGCTGCTGCCACCCGAGCCCGCGATGGCGTCCTGGACCAGTCCCTGGAACGGTTCACCGGTCAGCGTTGGACCGTGGAGCGGTGGCTGCGGTACTGGTTGACTACCAGGACGTCAATCCGGCCGACGACGTTGCGGGTCTACACCCAGCACATCGAGCAGTACCTCATCCCACACCTCGGCCGACTCCGCCTCGCCGACGTCACCGTCAGGCACCTCACTGGCATGTTCGCCGACCTGGCGAAGCAAACTACCCGCAGCGGCCAACCCCTCGCCCCCGCCACCCTGCACCGCATCTGCGCCACCCTGCGCGGCGCACTCAACGCCGCCATCCGCAACGACCTCATCACCGACAACCCCGCCCGGCGAGTCGAACTTCCCAGCCGGCCCCGGCCGCACGCCGTCGTCTGGCCCAGGAACGCGTCGAGCAGTGGCGGCAGCACGGCACCCGCGACAAGGTCACCGTCTGGACCGCCGAACACCTCGCCGCGTTCCTCGACCGAGTCGCCGCCGACCGGCTCTACGCGCTGTGGTGGCTCACCGCGCTGCGCGGCCTTCGCCGGGGCGAAGTAGCCGGGCTGCGCTGGTGCGACGTCGATCTCCAGCACGGCACCGCCACCATCGTCCAGCAGATCACCTGCACCGGACGGCTGATCTACGTCGGACCGCCGAAGAGCGCGGCCAGCCGCCGGGTCATCGCCCTGGACCGACACACCGTCCAGGTCCTCCGCGAACACGCGCGCCGCCAGCGCCTGGAACGCCTCGCCGCCGGGCAGCAGTGGCAGGACACCGGCTACGTGTTCACCCGCGTCGACGGGCGCCCGCTGCACCCGGACTACCTCACCCACCGCTTCCGCCGACTTTGCGGCCTCGCAGAACTGCCGCCGATCCGGCTGCACGACCTCCGCCACGGCGCCGCGTCCCTCGCCCACCAGGCCGGCGCCGACCTCAAGACCATCCAAGACCAACTCGGGCACGCCAGCATCGTCCTGACCGCCGACACCTACACCAGCGTCCTACCCGAATCCCAACGGCGAGCCGCCGCAGCCACCGCCGAACTCGTCCTGACCGCGGCACGGGCCGTGCGGAAGCAGATCAAGAAGCGACGCAACGAGTACGGCGACCACGGCGCCAGATCCGCAACACTCGGCACTCCGGAACGGCCCGTGAACCGTAAAACCGCAGGTCAAGCCCAAGCATCGTGGCCGAATGGACCGCGGGAGAGTAGGAGCGGGAAGAAGCGCGCGACGAGCAACCACCGTCCACATCGGACGAATCGGTAGCATAAAACCGCAGGTCAGCTGGTGGGCCGCCTCGGACTCGAACCGAGAACCTACGGATTAAAAGTCCGCAGCTCTGCCATTGAGCTAGCAGCCCGCGGTTACAGGGTACCGGTCGCCGTCCGACCAGGCATACCGACTTACCGCTGGGCGTGTTTCAGCAGCTCAGGAGCCTTTTGACGACGCATCTTCCGCCTCCGCTCGACCGTGGCTTGCGGCTGGCGTGGTCGAGTTCGACGTCGTGTCACGCTGGCCGCAGAAAGGTTGCCGGAGAACGGTCGTAGGAGGTGCTGTGGTTGAGTGGCTGCGACGGTCGTTCGTGGCCCCAGCAGCGATGTTGGCGGTGTCTGGTGGTGCGTCGCGATCCGGGACGCTGTCCGCAGGAGTGTCGCACGGTGGAGCGATGTGATGGTGGTTGATCGTGCCGGCTCGGTGATCAGCGGCCGCGGGTGGCGGCTGCGGTGGTTGTGCACGGTGGTCGGGTCCTGCTGGTGCGTCGCGGCGTGCCGGAGGTCGGGTTGGTCTGGCAGTTTCCGGCGGGCAAGGCTGAGGCCGGGGAATCAGACGCGGAGGCGGCGGTCCGTGAGGCGCGGGAGGAAACGGGACTGCCGGTCGGGCCGGTCGGGTGGCTCGGGGAACGGGTGCATCCCGTGACCGGGCGGTGGACCGGGTATGTCGCCTGCCAGGTACTGGGACGGCGCCGGCGGAGGTCGCCGAGGTCGTGTGGTGCGACCGGGACGACCTGGCGCGGATGGTGCCGGCACGGCTGTATGACCCTGTCGGCGCGTAGCTGGATGGCATGCTGCGGGGCCGTCCCACCGGACCTCTCAACTATCTCTCGGTGAAGGTCAAGGTTGTCACTGCTTTCCTGGTTCTTTCGAGGTGGCTCTAGTGAGTTTTTCTGAGATTCTCCGGGCGGTCCTGCGGAGGTGGCGTACAGCACTCCCCGCTCTAGTTGCCACCTGCACGGTCTTCGTCATTCAAATAATTTTCTTTCCGCACCTCTTTGCCGTGGCCTTCCTTGCTGGAATCGTGATCTGGGCCTACTGCATTCGACGTATTTTGGGCAAAGCTTCAAATGGCGGCCAGTAGTTTCACCAGTGGCCCGTGGCGAGGTTGGTTGCAGCCAGCCCGCCACGGGCAGTGGGCGCAGCGGTCGGGCGTTGGCGAGGCCTTGGTGTGGTCGATATTCGTTGTAGAAGCTCGACCGGGTCACCGCGTACTGGGAGTACTACCGGACGAATCTGCCGGCGGACATGAAGGTGAGCTGTACGGCAACCGGGTCCGCATCGAGCCCGGAGCGTTCGGCGGCTCAAACGGCCCCGTCAAGCGGGAGAACAAACTGAAACCTGAGGCGGGTGTTTCCGTCTCACGCGTCGTGCCTGGTCAGAGGGGGATCTGGTACAGGATGAAGCCCCGGTTGACCGCTACGTCGTCGTACAGGCGGCGGGCCGTCGTGTTGGTGTGGTGGGTCGACCAGTAGACGCGGTTGCAGCCCCGCGAACGGGCTCGGTCCGTGACTGCGGCGATCAGCGCCCGTGCCACGCCCTTGCCGCGGGCGGACGGGGCGGTGAACAGGTCCTGCAGGTAGCACACGTCGTCGGTCGTGGTGCTCGCGTGGACGAGGAAGTGGGCGATGCCGACCAGCGAACCGTCCAGGAAAGCGCCGAGGGCGTGGATGCGGGTGTCCTCCTGGAATCCGGCCCACGCCGAGTCGAAGCGATCAGCGGGCAGGACCCGCTCGTAGAACGTGTTGTAGCCGGCGAAGAGGACCTCCCACGCGGCACGGTCTTCGGGGCGCAGCGGCGCGATGGTGATCATAAATGGACCCTATACAGGGGTGATGATCACCGGGAGGCGAGCGGGCGAAGTTGGAGAAGTGGTGAGCGCACCGGCCGCGGGCAACGAAAAACGGGGGGCGATGGCCCCCCGTTTTCACGAACAGGTCAGTTGGAAGCGAACGTGCCCTCGGCGAACGTGGCGTCGAGACGGGCCTGCAGCGCGTCGAGCTGGTGGAACTCGCTGGCGTTGTAGGACTCGGAGCCCTCGGCGGCGAAGACGTGGTCCGACTCGGCGGCGGAGTGGTCGTACGAGGTGAAGTCCGACTCCTCGTAGTGCCCGCCGTTCGGGTCCGTGTACTCGACGTGGTGGCCCTGGTCGAAGGACGTCGACTCGGCGGACGCGTGGTCCTGCTCGTACACGCCGAACTGCGACTGGTAGTCCTGCTCGCTGGCGTCGACCTCGTGCACCTGGTCGAGGGACTCGTGCTCCTGGCCGGTCTCGAACTCGCCGTACTCGCTCATGTCATTCCCTTTTTGTGAAAGCTGGCATTTATGTGGTGTTCAGTGCGCTCTTGCGATGTGCTGAACACTACGGACGCCGCCGGGAGGTCAAATCCCGGAAACGTGCCACGAGAGGAAGTACGCGATGCGGGTCGACGAACTGCTCGTCGAAGGCTTCGGGCGGCTGCCCGACCTCGTCAAAGGGGCGGTCGAGGGGTTGAGCGCCGAGCAGCTGCGGTGGGCGCCGGCGCCCGGCGCGAACACGATCGGCTGGCTGGTCTGGCACCTCACGCGGGTGCAGGACGAGCACGTCACGGAGCTGATCGACGGCGCCGGACAGCTGTGGGTCAGCGGCGATCACGCCAAGAGGTTCGGGTTGCGGGCCGACCCGGACGACACCGGCTACGGGCACACCGCGGAGCAGGTCCAGGCGGTGCGGCCGGACGGGCCCGAAGCGTTGATCGGGTACTTCGAGGCGGTTTCCGAACGGACGGTCGAGTGGCTCGGCACGCTGACGGAGCAGGACCTCGACCGGATCGTCGACGAGCGATGGGATCCGCCGGTGACGCTCGGCGTGCGGCTGGTCAGCGTGCTGGACGACGACACCCAGCACGCCGGGCAGGCCGCGTACGTCCGAGGTCTCATTCCCTGACGGCACCGGCGGAAACGTCATGGACGACACACGGCCACGGGCGCGTTCCAGTGGTGTACTTGATCTGCACGATCCACACTCTGATCGGGAGATGTAGATGGACGAGCGTGCACAAGGACGTCACCGCGTCGTCGTCGTGGGCGCGGGTTTCGGCGGTCTGTTCGCCACCAAGGCGCTCAAGAACGCGCCCGTGGACGTGACCCTCATCAACGGCACCGCCTACCATCTGTTCCAGCCGTTGCTGTACCAGGTTGCCACCGGCATCCTGTCGGAGGGCGAGATCGCGCCGCCGATCCGGGAGATCCTCAAGCGGCAGGACAACGCGAAGGTGCTGCTCGGGACCGTCACGGAGGTCGATCCGGAGGCGAAGACCGTGACCGCGGTCGCGCCCGGGACCAGCTACACCGTCGGATATGACTCGCTGATCGTGGCCGCCGGCGCGTCGCAGTCGTATTTCGGCAACGACGGCTTCGCCGCGCACGCGCCCGGTATGAAGAGCATCGACGACGCGCTGGAGCTGCGCGGGCGGATCTTCGGTGCGTTCGAGCTCGCGGAGCTGGAGACCGACCCGGCCGCGGTCGAGCGGTGGCTGACGTTCGTCGTCGTCGGCGCCGGCCCGACCGGCGTGGAGATGGCGGGCCAGATCGCCGAGCTCGCCCACCGGCACCTGCCTGGTCAGTACCGCAACATCGATCCCAAACAGGCCCGCATCATCCTGGTCGACGCGCTGGACACGGTGCTGTCCACGTTCGGCGACCACCTGTCGACCAAGGCGCTGCGGCAGCTGCACAAGATGGGTGTCGAGGTCGAGCTCGGCACCAAGGTCGTCGACGTCTACGAGACCGGCATCGAGGTGGACACCCGCAACGGGCGCCGGCGCATCGAGTCGATGACGAAGATCTGGGCGGCCGGCGTGGCCGCGCCGGGGCTGTCGACGCAGCTGGCGAAGGCGACGGGCGCGTCGACGGACCGCGCCGGGCGGATCGAGGTCAACCCCGACTGCACCGTCCCCGGCCATCCGGAGATCTTCGCCGTCGGCGACATGATGTCCCTCGACCGGCTGCCGGGCGTCGCGCAGGTCGCGATCCAGAGCGGCCGGCACGCCGCCGGGCAGATCAAGAAGCGGCTGGCCGGCGAGCCGACCGGGCAGCCGTTCAAGTACTTCGACAAGGGCAGCATGGCGACGATCTCCCGCTTCTCGGCGGTCGCGAGCGTCGGCAAGCTGCACTTCTCCGGGATCATTGGCTGGCTCATGTGGCTCGCGGTGCACCTGCTGTATCTGGTCGGCTTCAAGAACCGGGTCACCGCGGTCATGCACTGGTTCGTCAGCTTCATCGGCCGCGGCCGCTCGGAGCGGGTCGCCACGTTCCAGCAGGTCTTCGCGCGGCGCGCGCTGCAGGAATACCGGGAGCATCTCCCCTAGAGTGGCGGCGTGGCAGCGTGTCCCGAGCAGACCAGCGATGGTCGCTCCGGGGTAACCCCGGGGACGCAGGATTGAGCACGGCAGCGCATCGCCGGCGCGCCCCCGCGCTCCGCGCGGCTCGGCGCAGGCACGACCGGGATTCGTCGGGGCACGCTGCCCACGTGGTCGCCGGCGCGCTCGCGGACGCTTTTCTGACCGTCGAGTGGGCGCGCGGGCCGCTGCTCGACGTGGGCTACGAGGTGCTGGGGCGGCGGCCGCGCTGGCTCGGCCCCGTCGTCACCGCCGTCCTGCGCGCCTATCGTGTGGCGCCCGCCGACCGGCCTCGCGAGTTGGCCGGGTTCATCAGCGCTCCGGCGTACCAGCCGGTCAAGGTCCGCCGGGCGGCCGCCACCCGAACCGTCCGGCAGCGGTGGGACTCGCCGCGGATCGACGATCTGGCGGCGCTCGCCGAGTTCCTCGACGTCACCCCGGACGAGCTGGACTGGTTCGCCGACCGTCGCGGGATGAACCGGAAGCACGGCGACCAGAAGGTGCGGCATTACTCGTACACCTGGATCGGCGAACGACTGATCGAGGCGCCGAAATCGCGTCTGAAGGCGATCCAGCGCCGCGTGCTGGACGAGGTGCTCGGGCCGTTGCCGGTGCACGACGCGGCGCACGGGTTCGTGCCGGGGCGGTCGGTGCACACGTTCGCCGCGCCGCACGCCGGGCAAGCGACATTGGTGCGGCTGGATCTGCGGGCATTCTTCACCAGCATCACCGCGGGGCGGATCTACGGATTGTTCCGCACTGCCGGTTATCCGGAGCCGGTCGCGCACGCGTTGACCGCGCTGTGCACCACGCGGACCCCGCATGCGGTTTCGGGGCGGATCGAGCACCGGACCCCGCACCTGCCGCAGGGCGCGCCGACGTCGCCGGCCCTCGCGAATCTGGTGGCGTTCCGGCTGGACCGCCGGCTTTCGGGGCTCGCCGCCCGGTTCGGCGCCGGCTACTGCCGCTACGCCGATGACCTGGCGTTTTCGGGGTCCTTGTCGAACCCTGGCCGTCTTGTCGCCGCTGTCGTTGCGGTCGCATCGGAGGAAGGTTTCCGGGTCAATCCGGCGAAGACGCGCATCCGGGGGCGCGGCGCCCAGCAACGGCTGGCCGGTCTGGTCGTCAATTCGCGCCCGGCGATCCCTCGCGCCGATTACGACCGACTGCGGGCCGTGCTGCATTCCGCCGCCCGCGATGGTCTGGAGGCCGCCAACCGGGACGGGCATCCGGACTTCGCCGCGCATCTCGCGGGTCTGGTCGCCTGGGCCTCACACGGCCATCCTGCGCGGGCCGCTCGTCTGGGGCGCATGCTGCGTTCCGCGAAAGAGAAGGGCGCCCCACTCCCCGGGGCGCCCTTCTAGCCTTTTCTTTTTCTTTGTCAGCAGCTCAGGTTGCCCGCTCCGACGCCCACGCCCAGGATTCCGACGAACCGCTGGTACGCCGCCACCCGGCTCTGCACCTGCGCCGGGTTTCGCCCGCCGCACTCGAGGCTGCCGTTGATGCTGCGGATCGTCTCGCCGAAGCCGGCCCCGTTGACCATCGCGTTGTGCGGCGTCATCGTGCCCGGGCCGGTCTGGGTGTTCCAGTACCAGAGCGCGGTCTTCATCGCCACGGCCGGGTCGGTCTGCACCAGGTTCGGGTTGCGCAGCAGGTCGATCCCGAGCGCGTCACCGGCGGCCTTGTAGTTGAAGTTCCAGCTGAGCTGGATCGGCCCGCGGCCGTAGTACGCGGCCTGCCCGGCGGGGCACCCGTACGACTGGCTCGTGTCGCAGTAGTGCGGGTAGTTCGCGGTGTTCTGCTCCACGATGTGCACCAGTCCACCGGTCTCGTGGTTCGCGTTCGCGAGGAACGCCGCCGCCTCCTGCTTGCGCTGCGCGTCCGAGCCCGTCCTGGCGAACGCGGGGTAGGCGTTCAGCGCCGCGACCAGGCCGTTGTACGTGTAGAACGGGTTCCTGCTCGGGAACATCTGGTTGAACTGGGCCTCGCTGACGACAAAGGCTCCGTTCGACGGGGGTGGCGTCGTGGTGCCTCCCCCTCCGCCGCCGTTGCAGGTGTACGGGTCCCAGTACCAGGTGCTGATCGTGGGGCTGTACCCCGGGTTGTCGTGCTCGGCGATGTAGTAGCCGCCGTCCGTGAACTTGACGATGTCCCCGGTGACGTAGTTGCGCCCCTGCTGCCACGCCGGGAAGCTGCACCCGCCCGCGGAGCCGGTCTGCGTCGGCGGCTGCGGCGTGCTCCCGCCGCACGTTCCCTGGTCCTGCCACACCCCGGTGCTCCCGGGCGGCGCTTCGTTCTGCGTCCACCACTTGGCGAGGAAGTTGCGCCCGTTCCGCGACACCGTCGCGCCCCCGGTGTAAACCGACGACGCCTGCCACGCGGGCGCGCAGGAGGCAGCCGACGCCGGCAGCATGTTGAAGACGGCCACGACACCACCGACGACGGCGGTTGCGGCCAGCCCTGCCAGCAGACGCACTCTGGACACCAGATCACTTCCGTTCAGCTCGACTCCGTCCATATGACCAGCCCAAGACCCTCAACAGTACAAACAACATCAATTAATGAACAATCTTTACGGTTTCGCTAAGCCGCGCCGCGCCTCTCCGCGGCGAGCCGCGGGGCGGGGGATTCCCACCCCGCACCCCCAAATGCGCCGCGCGGCGGCGCACTGCCTGCGCGAGCGCGGCAGCTTCCGCGCTCCATCCCGGTGGCTCAGGCCGCATCCCCCGAACCCGAACCGAGTCTGACGTAAAGGAAATTACGACCCGGCGCGCGATGCGTCAGGCCGCTCACCTACTCCGTCACCGCCACCATCACCCCGCCCTGATGCGCGCCGCACGCCTCGATGACGTCCGGCTGGCAGGACCCGTCCGTCCGATTCCGACCCATGACGCATCCGCAGCGACGAGCAGCCGACGCGGTTTGTTCGGCCGGAAGGACGGGCCGCACGCCGTCGGGAGGGCCTCGTCTGAGCAGGTCGGGAACCCCGAAGGCAGTCACGCTGAGCGATCATCGGGTGGCGTAGAACAACCGGGAGGGCATGATTGTTGCAAGGTTGCGAAAACCGTTGAGTGATTTGCGTCACGTGGATTTCTTTTGGCAGGCTTAGGCGACCTGCTGGGATGGCACCGTTTCGAGAGGTGCGTCACAGCGGCGCACAATCGGTGCGCTGCGCGGGCGAATCGCCCTGAGTAGGCTGGCCGTCGGTCTCGTCCGACAAGGTGCCGCCCCCCGCGGCGCCGGGCGCGGCTGCCGCCTAATCGCCGGGTGACCCGGCGAATCGGGGACCCAACCGTAACTGGGGTGAATCCGCGGGCAACCGCGGTAGGGATCGTTCCGTCCCGAACCCGTCAGCTAACCCGGTCGGCGGCCGACGGAAGGAACAACGAGCCAGATGTCATCACGACATCCCGGACGGCGGATCTTCGCCGCTCTGATGACGGCAATGACGGCAGTCACGGCCGCCGTCGTTTACGCCGCCGCGCCCGCTGGGGCCGAGCCGGGCGACGACACGGGCGACGAAGGGTCCAACGCGACGCTCGCCCAGGTCCTCGACGAGAGCACCCGCGCGTGGATCGAGGCGAAGGACAAGTTCGACGCTTCGGTGAAGAGCCAGGCCGATCTCACCGCCAAGCTCGCCGTCACGGAGAAGGATCTGGCGAGGGTCACCGAGCAGGTGGCCGCCATCGCCGTAGCGGCGTATCAGACAGGGCCGCTCAGCACGTTCGTGGCGCTGATGGACTCCGGCAGCCCGACCGGGTTCGCGGAGCGGGCCGGGTCGATCGACGAGATCGCGCGGCACAACGACAACCTGCTGCGCGACCTCAACCAGCTGAAGAAGGACCAGGCGACGCAGAAGGCCGCCCTGGAGGGAGAGGTCAAGCTCCAGCAGGAGCAGGTGGCCGTGATGGCCGCGAAGAAGAAGGAAGCCGAGAAGGGTCTGTCCCAGGCGGGCGGCCCGAGCAACGGCTTCGTCTCCGCGAACCTGCCCCTCGCCGCCCCCTCGCCGCGCAACTCCAGCGGTGGCTGGTCGGCCGAGAGCTGCAAGCAGAACGATCCCACGACCACCGGCTGCATCACGATGCGAACGTTGCACGCGATGCAGCAGGCGCAGGGTGCGGGCTTCAAGCGGTTCGTCTCCTGTTACCGGCCGAGTGGTCCGTACGAGCACCCCAAGGGCCGGGCGTGTGACTTCTCGGTGCAGGCGAAGTCCGGCTTCGGCGGGGTCGCGGCCGGGGAGGACAAGGTCTACGGGGCCAACCTGGCGACCTACTTCGTGAAGAACGCGGACCGGTTGGGCGTCATGTACGTCATCTGGTTCAAACAGGTGTGGACACCCGCGGTCGGCTGGCACCACTACAGCGGCGTCGGCGGGGACCCCTCCAGCGACCACACGAACCACGTGCACCTGTCCATGCTGTAGGCAAGGACGACGTGCCACCTGTGCTCAGCGAGAAGCACCTGTCCATCCTGTAGCTCTCACGTCTGCGGCCGGCCGGCCGATAGGGCAACTGTCGACCGGCCGACGCAGGGTGAGGGGAAACGACGTGAAGCACCGACTCGTGACGCGTAGCGACTTCGACGGTCTGGTGTGCGCCGTCCTGTTGCGTCACCTGGACCTCATCGGCGACATCACGTTCGTGCACCCGAAGGACGTCCAGGACGGCACGGCCGAGATCGGGCCCAACGACATCCTGACGAACCTGCCCTACGCGCCGGGAGCCCATCTCGTCTTCGACCATCACCACTCGGAGACGCTGCGCAACCCGGGCGAGAAGAGCAACTACATCATCGACGCCGGGGCGCCGTCCGCGGCCCGCGTCATCTACGACCACTTCGGCGGCGCGCCGCGCTTCCCGCACGTGTCGGACGAGCTGATGGAAGCGGTCGACAAGGCCGATTCCGCGCAGTACGACATCACGGACATCCTGCAGCCGGTCGGCTGGACGCTGCTGAACTTCCTCATGGACAGCCGCACCGGGCTGGGCCGGTTCCGGCAGTTCAGGATCTCCAACTACCAGCTGATGATGCAGCTCATCGACGCGTGCATCGATCATCAGGACGTCGAGGAGATTCTCGCGCTGCCGGACGTGGCCGAGCGCGCCGAGCTGTTCCGCGAGCAGCAGGAGCTCTTCGTGGACCAGTTGCGGCGGGTGAGCCACGTCGAGGGGGACGTCGTCGTCGTGGATCTCCGGGACGAGGAAGTGATCTACGCCGGGAACCGGTTCATGGTGTACGCCATGTTCCCCGAGGCCCGGGTCTCCATCCACGTGATCTGGGGCAGGCAGAAGCTCAACACGGTGTTCGCGGTGGGCAGGTCGATCCTCGACCGAACGTCTCCGACCGACATCGGCTCGGTGATGCTGCAGTACGGCGGTGGCGGGCACCTCGCGGCCGGCACCTGCCAGGTCCCGCACGACGAGTCGGAGCGGGTCCTGGCGGAGATCGTCGCCAAGGTGGGCGCCCCCAGAGCCGCCGTGCTGAGCAACTAGACCAGCGCGTTGGCCCGGTCGGTGACCTGCAGCAGCACCCGGCCGGCGACGTCGAGCTCCTCAGGGGTCAGGCCGCCGTACAGCGCGGCAGTGATCTCGTCGATGCCGGCGCTGATCGCGTCGTGGCGCTCCCGCCCCAGCGCGGTGAGCGTGATGTCGCCGGTGAACAGCGCGGCGTCTTCGACGACGGCGGCGACGAGCGAGGGGTCGGCCCGCAGGCCGGTCGCCATGCGGGCGACGAGCTCGGCGCGGGTCAGGGACTCAGCGGCGGTGAGGTTGATCGCGACCCACTGCTCGAACGTCGTGCCGGAACGCTCCAGCAGACGGTCGAGCACGGCGCGGGTGGCGCGTTCGGCCTGGCCGAGAATGCGGCCGTTCAGCGTGGTCACAGAGACTCCTTGAGAAGGGCGTTCAGGTCATCGACGAACGCTGAACGGCGATCGGCGGGCAGCGGCGCGAGCAGCTGCTCCATGAGGTCGCGGACGATGCCGACGGCCTGGCCGGTGACCTCATGGCCGTGCGGGGTCAGCACCAGCTGCACCGCCCGCGTGTCCGAAGGGTCGGGGAGCCGGTCGAGCAGGCCCGCCGCTTCCAGGGTCCGGGCCAGCTTCGACACATACAGCGCCTCGAGCCCGGTGTGGTCGGCGAGCTGCCGCTGGCTGGGACGTTCGGAAGACATGCCGTAGAGGCTGGCGAGCAGCGAGTACTGCGCATGGGTGAGCCCCAGCGGCCCGAGCGCCCGGTCGACCGCGACCCGCCACTTCATCGACAGACGCCAGACCAGGAACCCAGGAGTAGGACCACTCATGGGAGAAACAGTACATGGCGATAGTAGCCATGGCTACTAAATCAGAGGATCTCCGTGTCCCGCAGAAGGCGCCACAGGCCGGCGCCGTCGGGGGCCCGAAGCCAGCGCTGCGCCGCGTCGGACGAGGACGGCAGGCGGCGGGTGCTCTCGACGGTGGTCGGGAAGCCGCCGGCGAGGACCGCCTGGGTCGGCGAGAGGTGCCGGATCGCGACCGCCGCGACGCCGTCCGGGTGCTCGGCGACGAACTCCGCGTAGATCTCGGGGTCGTGCTGCCCGTCGTCGCCGACGAGCAGCCACCGGATGTCGGGGAACTCCGAGGCCAGCCGCGCCAGGGACGCCCGCTTGTGCGCCTGGCCGGACCGGAAGAACCGGTCGGGCTGCGGCCCCCAGTCGGTCAGCAGGAGCGGGCCCGCCGGGTACAGGTGCCGCGAAAGGAACCGGGTGAGCGTAGCGGCGACGTTCCACGCGCCGGTCGAGAGATAGAAGACCGGGGCGCCGGGGTTGGCGTTGACGAGGCGCTCGTAGAGCACGGCCATCCCGGGCACGGACGCGCGGGCGTGCTCGTCGAGGACGAACGTGTTCCACGCGGCCAGCAGCGGGCGCGGCAGCGTGGTGATCATGACGGTGTCGTCGACGTCGGAGACGATGCCGAAGCGCACGGTGGGGTCGATGATCCGGACCGGCGCCTCGACCGGGGCGCTGCCCTCGCTCTGCAGCGTGACCGTGGCCCAGCCGGGGACGAGGTCGGCCTCGATGACCGTGTCGATGAAGCCGCCGCGGTCGCAGCGGACCTCGCACGTCCGACCGCCGGCCGTGATCAGGACGGGCGCGTCGGACACGGAGACGGCGGTGAACGAGCGCCAGCCGCGCAGCTTCTTGAGCCGCTTGCCGGGTTTCGGGTCCAGGCGCGCGAGCAGCACCCGGCCGAGGACCCGGACCCAGCCGGGGCCGCCGTAGCCGGTGTACGGGGTGACGGCGACCTTCCACCCGCGCAGCCTGAGCCGCCGCTCCAGCACGTCGTGGAAGGCGTCCTCGATGCGCGCGGCGCGGTGCAGGCGGACCGGACCTGAAGGGGTCAACGACACGCGCTCACCCTGTCACAGCGCCCCCGGTGCCGCACCATCACACGGAGGGTGACAGTTACCCGACCATGGCATGAAACCGTGAGACCGAACACATCTGGCGCTTCTAGCGTTGGTGTTATCAGGAACACACACCAGGGAGTGCGAGATGGCAACCACGACATTCGAGGCGGTGCGGGCCGAGGCGCTGTTCGTCTCAGACCTGCAGTGCTCGCAGGCGCCGAGGAGCGACGAGATCCGCGCGGCGGTGGCGACCACGCTGCGGCGGGTCGGCATCAATGGCTGCGCGACCCAGGTCGCCGGCGAGTTCGGCGACCACCCGGAGACGGCGGTGGCGCGGATGGCGTGGGCCCTCGCGCTGATCCGCTCGACCTACCCGGCCCGCCGGAACGCGCCGAGGTCAGCGCACCTGCTGACCCGCAGCGCGTGAAAAACACAGAACATGGGTATCGCGCGCACATGCAGGAACTACATGTCTCACTCGACGACGCTCAGCTCAGCCCGGCGGCGCAGAAGCTGCAGGAGCCTCTCGAAGCCCAGCTGAGCTCGGCGTTGCAGCGCGCCGCCGAGATCGTGGAACAGGACTACCACGGGGAGACCGCCGCCGAGGTCGCCGACCGGTTGCTGGAGATCGCGAAGTCGAGCCTCCACCCGGACATCGCCGCCGCCTTCGCGCCGAACCCCGCCGAGCTCGACCGGGCCGCCAGAGCGGTCATCGAAAACGTCCGAACCGGGTCGTGAGCGACTTTCACGAAATGCCCCGATCGTGCAACTCAACCGCTCCACACTGAGGTTCCTACCGCCGCCGGACCTTGGAGGACTGCCGTGGAGCAGCACAAACTCACGATCGACATGAACGACGCCACGATCGAACAGTTGCGCGACCACCACTTCGCGCTCTTCGGCCTCCACGCGATCGCCACCTCGGCGAGCGGCACCCCGACCATCTGGCTCTCCGTGCACTACCTCGAACGCCATCTCGAGGTCACGTGGCAGGAGACGTATTCGATGTTCACGGCCCGCCACAAGGCCCTGGCGCCGAGCACGAAAGTGGTGCCGACGCACAACTACCCGGCGCCGCTGGGCAGCGTCCTCACGGTCGCGGGCAACGACGGCGCGGGCATCGTCACGCCGGGCGGCCCGGCCGGCCACCTGGAGATCGACAACACCGGGCGGATCGAGCTCGGCGCCGGCCTGTGCGTCCACGACACGCACGGCATGTATCAGCCGGTCGGCATCTTCGACCTGGTCGACGTGGACCTGTTCCAGCCGATCCCGAAGGTCGCGTTCTTCTTCTCGCCGATCCCGCACATGGCCGGCGAGGTCACGACCAGGGCGCTGGGCCCCGGCATCCTGCTGGACTACTCCAGGGCACGGGACCGCAGCTTCTCCGTCGAGTACGACCTGCACAACGGCTGGTCGGTGGAGAACCGCCCCTACGCCAAGGCGATCGCCGCGAACGAACTGCTCAACCCCCTGCTGCTGGTGCGGTCCTCGGCCCTGCAGGCGCTCGCGATGCAGCGCCAGCGGGTCACCGCCTCGGGCATGGGCCCGATCAGGCGTTGAGCACCCAGTCCACGCGGTGGGCCTCCGTGGGGTCGGGCGTCTCCCAGCGCCCGGCCATCCGGTCGATCACACCGTCGGGGACCGGCCGCGGGCGGGCGCGGTTGCGGCGGCGCATGACATCGGGCGGCGCCTCGACGCTGACGATCTCGACCCTCCCGCCGTAGTCGGCGACCAGCCCGATGCAGCGGGCGCGCAGCTGGCGGGTCAGGTTGGTGGCGTTCCACACGAACGGTTTCCGCGCTCGGAGCAGCACCTTGGCCTGGTCGGTCGCGGCGGCGATCACCGGGCCCTGGTCATCGGTGGGCTTCACGGCGAGCCGCTCGCGCCAGGCGTCGAGGCTGACCACGGCCACGCCGGGCCGGTTGGCGGCGATCCAGTGGTCCTTGCCGGAGCCGGGCAGGCCCGACATGACGGTGACGGTGACCGTGGTGTCGTCGTAGGCGTCGTGGTCCGCGACCCGCGAAGGGTTCCGGAAATAGGTGAACCGCGAGTGGTCCGACGGGAAGCGCCGCGGTCTGTCGAGGCAGCCGTCGTCGCTGGCGTACTGGACGAAGAGCTCGACATTCTCGAGCATCCCCGACGCGTCGGCGCACGAGCGGCCCAGGATGTCCGCCGTGGCCAGAACACCCAGATCGTCGTTGCGGGCCAGCAGGCTGACCCGGTGGACGATCCGGTCGAGGTCCCCGCGCGGCCGCTCCAGGGCCCAGAAGGGCACCTGATGGTGCCGGATCAGCGCGGCGACGTGCTCCCGCCAGGCGATCGGCACGCCGGCCTCCCACAGCACCCGCCGCGCGATGAGGTCCCCGCGGCGCGAGTGGCCGTGCGCGGTGATCCGCCCGTCGTCCTCGACCTGGGTGCAGTACGGCTTCGCCGCATCGTGCAGCAGGACGGCGGCGAAGAGCCGGACCCGCTCGTCCTCGGGCCGCTCGCGCCAGGCGGGCAGCGCGGCGAGCGCCTCGCAGGCCATGCGCGTGTGCGTGGCGACGTCGCCCTCGGCATGGTGCACCGCGTCCTGCGGTACACCATCCAACCGGCGGACCCAGTCGAACTCGGCGTGGATCTCCGCCCACGGCACCGACCAGCCGGGGCCGGTCGGGCACAGCCGCTCGAAGGCGGTCTTGCCATCGCCCCCACTTCGCTGGCCGCTCATGCCGTCGCCTCCGCTGCGCTCCAGCGCCAGCCTGACCCAGAACTGTCACATGATGAGCGGCCCGAGCCGCTTCGCTGGCCGCTCATGCTCTTACCCGGTTCGCGACGATCGGGCGGTCCTGCCAGTGGCTGCCGGAGTCGAGGATCGCGGTGTGGAAGCTGGGCCGCACCCACTTGTAGCGGCCGAGCACCGTGCCGGCGGACTCCAGCTTCAGGTACAACCCCTCCATGTCCTCGGACATGTCGGTCTCCTTGACGACCTGGTCGGGGTCGGCGCCACCGGCGACGGCCGCCTCGCGCAACGCGTCGCGCCATGCGGGGGTGCGGCAGGTCGACGGCCCGACGAACGCCGTCAGCTCGGCGAGTTTGCCGATGCGGCCGGTGTACAGCACTGGCACGGAGCTCACGGGCAGCCCTTCGAGCAGCTCGCGGCGCCGGTCGGTGGACAGGAACGTCCCGGTCGTGCGGTCGTGGACGTCGAACTCGCAGAAGTGGTGCGGCAGCGCGTCGTAGAAGACGGTGTGCTTGGCGTAGAGCCATTCGCCATACATGACGTATCGATCGGTCAGGACCGGCTGGAGCTGGTAGCGGACCGTCGCGGCCCACGCCTTCAGCGGGCCGAACTGCTTCTCGCGCGGCCCGCCGGTGAGGTAGTGACCGCGGGACTGCAGCAGCAGCCCGCCGGCCGCGTCGAAGCTGATCGCGCAGTTGGCGCCGTCGAGCTTCTCCTCGACGACCAGGTCTTCCCCGGCGAGCTGCGCGAACGGGACCTGGGCCAGGTCGTGGTCGCCCGGCTGCAGGCGGGAGCCCTGCAGGTGGGGTGTTCTCGGGTATTTGCGCAGCACCCGACCGTTGTAGCCCACCCTCGTTCTGCCGCCTAGCGGTTTTTGCTCGGGTGGAGGAAAGGGTCCTACGCCTTCCGCGCGTCAGGCGCGTCCTCAACGATCAGCGTGACATCGTTTTGCCCGAATCAGTTGCCCGAAGACACCCATTGGGGCAACTTTGGGAGGATTTGTGAACCGAAGGACAGCGAAGGGGCTCGCCCTCTTCACCGCGGTGGCGACGGCGCTGGTCGTCGCCCCGGCCACCGGCGCGTCGGCAGCACCCGGGGCGCCGGGCGCGGACTCGGCAGGGGTCGCGTCGAAGATCACCTGGGGGCAGTGCGAGAGCCCCGGCCTGCAGCGCCGCGGCGCTGAGTGCGGCCTGCTCGACGTCCCGCTCGACTACAGCAAGCCCAACGGCAAGAAGATCCAGCTCGCCGTCTCGCGGATCAAGGCGAAGGTCGCGGCGAAGGACTACCAGGGCATCATGCTGGTCAACCCCGGCGGCCCCGGCGGCTCCGGGCTGACGCTGTCGGTGCTGGGCGAATACGTCCCCAACAAGGCCGGCGAGGCCTACGACTGGATCGGCTTCGACCCGCGCGGCGTCGGCTCCAGCGTCCCCGCGCTGTCGTGCGACAACGACTACTTCAACGGGCCGCGTCCGGAGTACATCCCCTGGAACCAGAGCATCGAGAAGACCTGGCTCAACCGGTCCAAGGACTACGCCAAGGCCTGTGGCAAGGCGGGCGGCGCGCTGCTGGACCACATGACGACGGTCGACTCGGTCAACGACATGGAGTCGATCCGTAAGTCGCTGGGCGCCAGCCAGATCAACTTCTACGGCTTCTCCTACGGCACGTACCTCGGCCAGGTGTACGGCACGCTGTACCCGAAGCAGGTCCGCCGCATGGTCCTGGACGGGAACGTCGACGTGCGGAAGGTCTGGTACCAGGCCAACCTCGACCAGGACGTGAACTTCGAGCGCAACGTGCGCATCTGGTTCGACTGGGTCGCCAAGTACGACTCGGTCTACCACCTGGGCAAGACCGGCACCGAGGTGCAGCTGCGCTGGTACGCGGAGCAGAACAAGCTGCGCGCCAAGCCGGCCGGCGGTGTCGTCGGCCCCGACGAGTTCACCGACATCTTCCTGTACTCCGGCTACTACCAGTCGACGTGGCTGGAGCTGGCCGAGGCGTTCGCCGGCTGGGCCAACGACAAGAACACCGACCTGATCGTCGCGGCGTACGAGAACTACGTCGGCCCCGGCGACGACAACGGCTTCGCGGTCTACAACGCGGTGCAGTGCACCGACGTCCAGTGGCCGCAGAGCTGGAACACCTGGGAGCGCGACAACTGGAAGACGTTCCTCAAGGCGCCGTTCATGACGTGGGACAACGCCTGGTACAACGCGGCCTGCCTGTACTGGCCCGGCAAGGTCTCCAAGCCGGTCAAGGTCGACGGCTCGAAGGTCCAGAGCGTGCTCTTCGTCGGCACGACGCTGGACGCGGCCACGCCGTTCGAGGGCAGCCTCGAGGCGCGCCGGCGCTTCCCGCACAGCGCACTGCTGGCGGAGGTCGGCCAGACCACGCACGCCAACTCGCTCAACGGCAACGAGTGCGTGGACAACGTGATCGCCGACTACCTCGCGACGGGCAAGCTGCCGAAGCGCAAGGCGGGCGACAAGCCGGACGCGACCTGCGACGCGCTGCCGCAGCCCGACCCGACGGCGGCCTCGCTGCAGGCGAAGTCGCTGCGGGCGGACAGTGCCGCGGTGCCCTCGGTTCGTGAGCCGCTGTACCCGGTGCACCACTGAGTTTTCCGGCAACAAAGGCGGGGCCTCCGGTTTTCCGGGGCCCCGCCTTCGTGTGCCGCCATGCTTTGCCGCTGCTGGGCTTCTGCTGTCCTACCTACTGCTGGACGATGAACTCGACCCGGCGGTTGATCGCCTTGGCGGCGTCGCTGGTGTCGGGGACCTTCGGGCGGGACTCGCCGAAGCCCTTGGAGGTCAGCCGATCCGCGGCGATGCCCTGGGCGATCAGCGTGTCGAGGACCGTCCTCGCGCGGGCCTCGCTGAGCGTCTGGTTCTTCGCCTCGGTGCCGGTGCTGTCGGTGTGGCCCTCGATGCTGATCCGGATGCTCGGGTTGGCCTTGAGGATCGACGTGACGTTGGCGACGACCGCCTGGCCCTGCTGGGTCAGCGTCGCGCTGTTGTTCTCGAACTCGACCGTCGGCAGCGCCACCAGCTGCGTCTGCACCTGCTCGGCCTTGGCCTCGCCGACCGCGAGCTCGTTGCGCACGATGCCGGTGACCTCGCGGGCCGCCAGCTCCGCTTTGTCCTTCACCTCCTGCGAGGCGACCGTGCCGGTCAGCGTCACGGTGCCGCCCTGCAGGTCGACGACCCCGGCCTTGGTGTCCTTGCCGAGCGCGGCCAGCACCGGCGCGAGTGCCGCGACCTTGACGCCGTCGCTGCTGCGTTTCGCGTCGACGGTCACCTCGTCGAGGACATTCTCCGCGCCGAACGCCGTCTTCGCCGCGTCGGCGAGCCCCGACTTGGCGGCGTCGTCGGCGACGGTACCGGTCAGCGTGACCTTGCCCGCGTCGACGAGCAGCTTCACCGCGACCGGTGACGGGGGCACCTCGACCTTCGGCGGCGCGATGACCGTGACGACGCGGACGCCCTCGACGCCGCGGGAGACCTCCTCGGCCTTCTGCTTTTCGTCGGCGGAGTCCACCTTGACCGTGCCGTCGCGCCCCGTGAACGACACGTCGGCGTCGATCCCGGCGTTGCTCAGCGCAACCTTCGTGTGGTCGGTCAGGAGGTTCTCGACGTGGTGCCGGAACGGCACCTCCATGCCGCCGACGAGCGCCGCCAGCCCGACCACGCCGACCACGATCGGCACGAACGGGTTGACCCTGCGCAGCTCGTGCCGCACGGTCCTGGTCGTCGTCGTGCCCGCCATCAGGCTTCGCCGCCGGCTTCGGTGCTGGCTTTGCTGCTCGCTTCGGAGCCGGCTTCGGAGCCGGCACCGGTGCCGGCTTCGGTGCTGACGAAGGGCTTGTCCGTGGGCTCGCGGCCGGCGATCAGCCAGTCGGTCAGCGCCTTGAACTCCTCTTCCTTGCCCTCGGCGAGCAGGCGCGCCTGCCGGGCCCAGGTGACGATGCTCGGGGCGAAGTGGAGGTTCGCGTCCTCGATCGCGGTGCGCAGCGTGTCGACGTCGGAGTCGGCAAGCTTCGTGTAGGTCCGGATCCCCGCGGCGAGCAGCGCGCCCGACATCTTCGGGCCGATCCCCTCGATCCGCTGCAGGTCGTCCGGCGGCCCGTCATCCACGGCGACCGCCGCGACGACCGGCTCGACCGCGGCCGGCGCCTTGGCCACCACAACCGGCTCGGCGATGGGCTCCGCGACGGCAACGGGCTCGGGCTCGGGCTCGGGCTCCAGGACGGGCTCGGGCTCGGCGACGGGCTCGGCGACGGGCTCGGCGGCCAGGGCGACCTCGGGCTCGGGCTCCACCACCGGCTCGACCTCTGCGACCGGCGCCACGACGGGCTCGGCGGCGACGGGCTTCTTCTGGGTGGGTTCGCGACCGGCGATCAGGTAGTCCGTGAGCGCCTTGAACTCCTCCTCCTTGCCGTCGGCAAGGAGACGCGCCTGCCGCCCCCACGAGCCGATGCTCGGGGCGAACCGCAGGTTGGCGTCGGCGAGCGCGTCCTCCAAAGTGGACCGCTCGGCGTCGGCCAGCGCCGCGAACGTGGTGATGCCCGCCGCCTTGAGCGCTGCGGCGATCTTCGGGCCGATGCCCTCGATCCTGGCGAGGTCGTCCTCGGCCTTGGGCGCGTCCTCGACAACCGGGGTCGCCGCGAACGCGGACTCGACGTCGGCGACCAGTTCGTCGTCCACATGGACCGGGTTGTCCACAGCGGGCGCCTCGACCTCGGCGACCGGCTCGGGTTCGGGAGTAGGTTCGGGCTCGACAACAAGTTCGGGTTCGGCGACCGGCTCGGGCTCGGCGACCGGCTCGGGTTCCGCGGCGGGCTCGGGTTCGGCGACCGCGACGGGGGCCGGGTCCTCGACGATCGGGTCGGTGGCGGCGGGCTCGGCCGGCAGCGGCTCGGCGGCCGACACGGAGTCCGCCTCGTCCTTGGCCGGCTCGGACGACGCGACCGGCTCGGCCGACGCGGCGGTCGGCGCGACCAGCGGCTGAATGGCCGGCACGGCAGGTGAGGTGGTGGTTTCCTGGGAGCGGACCCGGCGCACCTGACGGCCCCACCAGAGGTAACCGACGAGCAGGCCGAGTAGGAAGGCAATGACGATGAACAGCAGTGACTGGTTGATGAACCAGGTCACGACGGGCCTCCGGGGGAAAGTGACCGACGCGTGATTGGGGGAAGTTTGCGGGCAGCCTTCCATACCTCGATGCTTGGCAACAGAGCCGGAAAGACGGCACGACCTGCCGGTTCTGTCTGTTCGCTCACGCGGGTGCCGGGCCCGTGTCTCACCCTCGGAAGCATTTGCGCTGATGAGAGGGCATGTGACGGGCCGTGACGGCCGGTCCGTCGGAAAATCCGTGCAACCGTGGTTGTCGCGCCGATGGAAAGCTTGGTGCGCAAGCTCACGACATGGCTGGTGAACTGGAGGTCGACGGAGCATGGGCAAGACGACACGGGTCCTGACGTTGGCGGCGATCGCCGCCGCGGCAGGTGGGGTGGCGTGGGCGCTGCGTGATCTTCCGGCGCAGTTGGGCGCGGTGGCCTCCGGTGCGCGTGCGGAGCGGATGCGGCGGTCCCCGCAGTATGGGGACGGCAGGTTCGTGAACCCTGTGCCGCGTGAGGTGCTGCCCGACGGCGCGATGGCGGCCGCGTTCCGCGAACTGCTCCTGGGCCAGCAGCCCCGGCGCCCGAAGGGGGTGATTCCGGTGGTGAGGCCGGCGTTCCCCGCGAAGCAGGAAGGCGACCTGCACGTCACCTGGCTGGGACACTCGACGGCCCTGGCGGAGGTCGAGGGCGTGCGGGTGCTGTTCGACCCGGTGTGGAGCGACCGGTGCTCGCCGACGTCGTTCGTCGGGCCGAAGCGGCTGCACCCGATGCCGCTCGGGCTCGAGGAGCTGCCGAGGATCGACGCGATCGTGATCTCGCACGACCACTACGACCACCTGGACCTCGCGTCCATCAAGGCCCTCGCGCGCACCCAGCAGGCGCCGTTCCTGGTGCCGCTGGGCGTCGGGGCGCACCTGGAGCGCTGGGGTGTGCCACTGGACCGGATCATCGAGCTGGACTGGGACGAGTCGTTCGACGTCCGGCACGTCACGCTGACCGCGACGGCGGCGCGGCACTTCTCCGGCCGGCGGTTCAGCCGTGACGGCACGCTGTGGGCGTCGTGGGCGGTCAAGGGCGAGCGGCGCAGCCTGTTCTACACCGGTGACTCCGGCTACTGGGGTGGTTACAAGGAGATCGGCGAGCTGCACGGGCCGTTCGACGTGTCGCTGATCCAGGTCGGCGCGTATGGCGACGCGTGGCCGGACATCCACATGAAGCCCGAGGACGGGGCGAGCGCGCACCTGGACGTGCGGGCCGGGGTGCTGATCCCGCTGCACTGGTGCACGTTCAACCTGGCCGTGCACGCGTGGTCGGAGCCGGTCGAGCGGCTGCTCGACGAGGCCGCGGCCCGCGACATCACGCTCGCGATCCCGCGCCCGGGTGACCGGATCAACATCGACGCGTTGCCGGCAGTTGAACCGTGGTGGCGCGCTATTGCGTAAGGGTTACATGCGCAGCTCAGAGCACGTGTCGGGACACACACGCCAGGACCCGGCAAACCACTGGCGATGACAGGCCCTCTCGACGTACTGTATCGATACAGACAATGCTGGATCGATGCAGAGAAGGGAGGGACCTGAGCCATGAAAGCGACGTTGCAGACCATCGCCGACGAGCTCGGCGTGTCACGCAGCACGGTGTCCAACGCCTACAGCCGGCCGGATCAGCTCTCCCCTGAGCTGCGCGCCAGGATCCTCTCGGCGGCGCAGCGGCTGGGCTATTCGGGTCCCAACCCGACGGCGCGTTCGCTGCGCAGCGGCAAGGTCAACGCGATCGGTGTGCTGCTGACCGACAACCTGTCGATGGCGTTCACCGACCCCTACGCGGTGGCCTACCTGCGCGGGCTCGCGGAAGCGGCCTCGGCGCGGGAGACCTCGCTGCTGCTGCTCAACCTGCCCAAGGACGAGGAGGCGGGCCGGCGCGTCATCAGCAACGCAGCCGTCGACGCCTTCTGCCTGTACTGCGTGCCCGACTGGCACTCCGCACTCGACCTCGTCCGCTCCCGCGGGGTGCCTGTCGTGATCGGCGAGGACCCGCTGGCGTTCGGGCCGGAGGCGAGCTACGTCGGCATCGACGAGCGCGCGGCGGCCCGGCGGCTGGGCGAGCACGTCGTCAACCTCGGCCACCGCGACATCGCGGTGGTGGCGCACTGGATCGTCGACGACGGCGTCACCGCACAGGTGCACGCCGACCCCGACGACCTGCGCTACTACGTGACCGGCGAGCGGGTCCGCGGCTTCCGCGACGCGCTGCTGGCCGCGGGGGTGCCGTGGGAGAAGGTCGCGCTGATCAACGCGGCGGGCAACCAGCGCGAGGAGGGCGCCGAAGCGGCGGCCCACGCGCTCGACCGGCTCGACCGGGCGACCGCGATCCTCTGCACCTCCGACGTCCTCGCCCTCGGCGTCCTCGACGCGCTGCGGGTGCGGGGCCTGCAGGCCGGCCGGGACGTCTCGGTCACCGGCTTCGACGACATCCCCGAGGCCGGCGCCGCCGGGCTCACCACGATCCGCCAGCCCAGCGTCGAGCGCGGGCGGCTCGCGGGCGAGCTGCTGCTCGACCCGCCCGAGGACCCGGCGCTGCGTCGCCTGACGCTGCCCGTATCCCTGGTGGTCAGGTCGACCACCGGACCCAACACTGCCAAGGAGAAGCCATGACCCCGATCGCCCTGATCATGTCGCTGGAGGCCGTCCGCCTGGAGGCCACCTCGGCGCTGCCCAACGCCCCCGTCATCGACGACCGTCGCCGTGAGTCGGTGACCATGGGCAAGATGCGCAACTTCACCGCTCGCACGCTGCGCCGCGCGGCAGACCGGGTCGAGCCCACGCCGGCCCTCACCTACGGGTAATCGCGGGCGGCTCAACGAGAAGCGCCCGGGGCAACCGCCCCGGGCGCTTTCGTGTGTCCGAACCGGTTACCGCTGCGACGAGGCGAAGTCCGGGTTGTCCGACCGGGCGGTGTTGGCGCGGGCGCCGAGGCCGATCGAGTCGTAGTCCTGCCGGCTGGTGGCCCGCAGGATCAGCGCCCAGATGATGCCGATGAGGGCGACCGCGCCGTACGCCGTCGGGAACGCCCAGACGGCGGCGTTCTCGGTGCCGGGGGCGAAGCCGAGCAGACCACCGAAGTTGTCGACGACGAGCCAGATGATGTAGGCCAGCGCGACCGACGACAGGATCGGGGCGATGAGCCGCGACCAGGCGCCCTCGCCGCGAGCGTCCTTCAGGAAGTACCCGATGACCGACAGCGAGGTGGCGAAGACCAGGAACAGCACGCCGACGCCGCCGGAGGTGCCCAGCCAGAAGAACAGGTTGAGCATCGGGTCCCAGCCCTGGACCGCGAAGAGCACCAGGACGACGAGCGCGACCACGGTCTGGAAGATCGAGCCGGCCGCCGGGGCGCCGGAGCGGGCCCGGGTGCGGCCGAAGAACGCCGGGAGGACCCGCTCGCGGCCGAGCGCGAACGCGTAGCGCGCGGTCGTGTTGTGGTAGCTCAGGGCCGCGGCCGCGATGCTGGTGGTCAGCAGGATGAGACCGAGGTCGGCGGCCCAGGTGCCACCCTTCTCGGCGAGGGTCGGGAAGAAGGGACCGCCACCGGCGGCCGTCTCCTGCGCGAGCGGCACGGTCTTGTCGACGCCGATGCTGACCGCGGCGGCCCAGCTGGTGACGGCGTACGACACGACCATGACGGCGAGACCGAGGAAGGTCGCGACCGCGACGGTCCGGTTCTTGCCACGGGCCTCCTCGGCGAAGACCGGCGCGGCCTCGAAGCCGACGAACGCCGTGATGCAGACGGCGAAGGCCGGGCCGGCCGCGTCCTTCAGCGAGCCCCAGGCGAACGGCTCGAGGGTGATGCCGCCCTCCGCCGGGTTGCTCAGGAAGATGAAGTCGAAGACCGTCACGGCGATCAGCTCGGCGCCGAGCAGGACCATGAGGACCTTGCTGTTGACGTCGACCCGCAGCAGGCCGAGCACCGCGATGACCAGCCACAGCCCGAGCGCCAGGATCCACCAGTCGACCGTGGCGATGTTCTTCTCGGCGAGGATCACCGAGGCGAAGAAGCCGAAGGCGCCGTAGAGCCCGATCTGCAGCAGGTTGTAGGCGAGCAGCGCGACCAGCGAGCCGCCGACGCCCAGCGGCCGGCCGAGGCCCTGGGAGATGTAGCTGTAGAACGCGCCGGCGTTGGTGATGTGCCGGGACATCGCGACGTAGCCGAAGCTGAACAGCGCCAGGACGGCCGCGATGATGATGAACGCGAGCGGGAAGCCGGTCACGCCGACCCAGGCCCAGGCCGACGAGACGAGTGCGCCGACCACCATGAGGGGGGCGGCCGCCGTGAGGGCGAACATGATGACGGAAGGCACGCCGAGACGGTCTCGGGCCAGTGCCTGGGATACCACGCTCGGTCGCGTGGGCGACGTTGCGGACATCGGTCCTCCAGGGGGTTAAAGGGGGGAAGGGGAGAGGAAAGTCCGCTAGCCGCGCTGCGACAGCACCGCGTCGCCGACCGCCGACTCGACCTGGAGGATCAGGTCGCGCAGCGGTGGAGGCAGGGCACTGACCGCCTGTTGCAGTCGTCGCACGCTGGTCTGGTCGGTGTCCCAGAGGACGTGACCGGTCAGGCCGGTCGCATCCGCCAGCCCGGCGAGGGTGGTGTCCGCGACCCGCATCGGCTCCTGGCCGGTGAGCAGGCGGCGCAGCCGCACCACCCGCCCGGCCGGGAGGTTGATGTCGGTGGACACCCATCGGGTCGTGGTGCGCAGCAGCCGCCGGACCTGGGTCTGTTCGACCAGGCCGACGCGGGCGAGGCGCTGGCCGACCGCGTCGACCGCGGTCTGGCCTAGGAAGAGCAGCCAGGTGCGGATCTCGCGGTGCTGCGTCTCGGCGATCATGGTGGCGAGGTTGGTGTGCGCCAGCGGGTCGGAGGGAGGCTCCCTGCTGATCACGCGGAGCCGGTCGCCCTCGCAGACGATCCGCTGCTCCAGCACGAGCTCGCCGAGCATCGCTCCCGCGAGGCCGAGGTCGACCGCGCGCTGTGACAGGCGGGACCGTCCGTCCCGGTCGTCGTGCGCGATCAGGAAGAAGTCATCTGCAAGCAGCATCCGCCCGCACTCCTCGAAGAGGGCAGGGTGAAGAGCGCCACGAACCCCAGCCTGGCGCGCACTGTCACCGCACTTCCATCTTCAGCTCAGTTTGGATCCGAAAGATCTCACGGACCCAACGCGAAAGCATGCACTGCGGGACAGGGCTCCGCAACTTATGTAATAGAGATTTGAATAATTGGCCATCCCCTGTAGCAACATTGACGCCCGGCTCAGCCAGCAAAAGCTACCGAGCGTGATGATTCCTAATTCGGGTCCAAACGTCACCCGGCCCAACCCTGGGTAACATTCTGATCCGTACCGAGAGGGCATTGTTGGGCCTTGTTCGCTGCTGATTGCGGTACAGAAGTCAGTCATCGATATTGCGCAGGGTAACCGTCGGCGGACACCCGTGGAGGCCGGCTCCCACACGGCGCGTAATGGGAGCCGGCCTCACGTTGCGGGAAAGGTCAGAACATTGCGGGAAAGGTCAGACCGCCGCCTCGGCCGCCTCGTCGACGGCCTCGAGGAGCTCCTCGAGGCCGTAGCCGCCGTCGTGGCGGACGCCGTTGATGAAGAACGTCGGCGTGCCGTTGACCCCGCTGCGGACCCCACCGACGAAGTCTCGACGGACCCGGTCGAGGTGGACGTGCGCGCCGACCTCGTCGGCGATCTCCTCCGACGGCAGGCCCAGCCGCTCGACGCCGACCATCAGCTGGCGCGGGTTGATGCTGCGCTGGTGCTCGAAGAGCCAGTCGTGCGCCGGCCAGAACTTCCCCCTGACCGCGGCCGCCTCCGCGACCTCCGCGGCCAGGTCGGCGTAGGGGTGCACGTTGGTGAGCGGGAAGTGCCGGTACGTGTACCGGACCGTCTCGTGCCGCAGCCGCAGCAGGTCCTGCACGATCGCGTGGGCCATGCCGCAGTACGGGCACTGGTAGTCGCCGTACTCCACCAGCGACACCGCGCCGTCGGACAGGGTGTGCTCCTCGGCCCCGACCGGCACGACCAGCCGGGCCACCGTCACCTGGAACGGAGTCGTGGTCACAGCACCGGCCGCCGTTCGCTCGCCATGCCCTCCAGAGCGTTGAGGATCCCGTCGGCACCGGGGTTGACCCCGGGCGGCGAGACCTGGCTCCAGGCCACCACGCCGTCGCCGTCGAGCACGAAGAGGGCCCGCTCGCAGACCCCGGTCTGCTCGTTGTAGACGCCGAAGCGCCGGGCGACGTCGCCCTTGGGCTCGAAGTCGGCCAGCAATGGGAACGTGATCCCCCGGTCCTCCGCGAACGCCCGGTGCGACCAGACGTTGTCCACGGAGATGCCCGCCACGCCGGCGTTGTAGCGCTCGAACTCCGGCATGACCGCCTGATACAGCGCCATCTGGTCGCCGCAGACCGGGCTCCAGTCGGCAGGGTAGAACGCGAGCACCGCCGGGCGGCCACGGAACTGGCTCGTGCCGACCTTGTGGTCCGGTGCGACGGGCAACTCGAAGTCGGGCGCCCGCTGTCCGGCGTGGAGCACCGACTGGGATACAGAACCGCTCATGCCTCAACGGTTCGCCGCGGCGCGGCGGGGCGGGTCACTAGGCCGGGGTGACCGTGGTGACCTTGAGCGGGCTACCGGTGCACCGCGACTCGAAGCCCGGGTCGGGCAGGCCGGTGACCGTGACCCGCTGGCCGGCGTTGAGGCCGACGGCGGGCGGGCCGATCAGCACCCACACCATCGAGGACGTGACCAGCTCGACGCAGGCGCCGTCACGGCGGACCTGGCCGGTCATGGTGACCACGGTGAAGTCGTCGGTCGGCTCGTGCGGCGCGGTGGTCTTCGGCACCCCGCTCGGCAGGGTGGTGAGCACCGAGGGGTCGGAGCTGGGCTTCGACGCAGAGGGCGCCGAGGGCGCCACGGTGGGAGCCGGAGCGGAGCCGGCAGGTGCGGCCGCGTTGTCCACTGACTTCGCGGCACACCCGGCAAGGACCGATACGGCGAGGAGGAGGCCCAGTGTGCGTTTCATGGCACTTGGACCTCCTCCCGCCGTACTTGGTTCCGACTAGCGACTATCCGCTCAGCCGGAGATCTTGACCTTCACGGTGGTGCCGCTGGTCGACACGACCTTGATCTTCACACCGTTGTTGGGGACCTTGACACCGTAGTACGTGCTGGTGGCCGGGTCCTCGCGGTAGTAGTTCTTGCTGTCGTCGAACGTCGCGACACCGTTCTGGCCGCGGATGTAGCTCGCGGTGGCGTTCGGGCCGTAGTGCAGGGTGAACGAGCTGGCCTTGGTCGAGCCGAACGTCGCGTCGTAGCCCTGGATGCGCGGACGCCACGGGGTGCCGTCCAGCTTGTAGATCAGGTCAGGGTGCGCGTCGACCGGCAGGATCAGGCCACCGCCGTGGTGCTGGCTGGTGTTGTTGTCCGAGTAGGACGTGTCCCAGTAGGTCACCAGGAGGCCCTGCTCGTACGGGAAGTGCTCCACCAGGTCCGGCTTGGCCGCGAAGCCGAAGTTGTACGGGCCCGTCTTCAGGTACTGGTCCCAGGACACGTACTGGCGGTTCGAGGCGATGTAGAAGTTGTCGTAAGCGGTGGTCATCGTGCTGCCCACGGCGGTGAAGCCGACCGCGGTCCAGCCGTTGGCGCCGGCCTCGGCACCGTCGGCGAAGACGGTGGTCGCGCCGTTGGTCACCTTGATGTCGTCGGCGAAGAAGCCCTGGCCGCCGGCGGCACCGTCGGTGAAGTAGTGGAACCGCAGGCCGACCGTCTTGCCCGCGTAGGCGGACAGGTCGAACGTCGCCGGCACGAAGCCCGCGCTGGTCCCGTCGATGCCGTTGCCCTCGGCCGCGGTGGTGATGTTGCCCGGGATCGACTTGTACCCGGTGCCGTCGTCCACCTCGACGTAGGCGTAGTCACACGCGTCGGGGCCGCAGTCCTCGATGTCCCACGCCGCCTTGAAGCTCAGCGTCGTCGTGCCGGCGGGGATCGCCACGGTGCGGGCCAGCGAGTTGTTCAGGTCGTCGCCGGATCCGCTCCACCACGACTTGGTGCCTTCCGGCGGGGCCGGGAGCTGGGTCACGATCTGCTTCTTCGGCAGGACCACGACGACGGCCTGGGGCTTGTTGCTGTTGTACTCGTGCGGCCCGAGGTCCAGCGTCTTGTTCTGCCCGGCCACGACGATCTCGTAGTCGAGCCAGCCGAGCTGCAGCTTGTCCCAGGCACCGAGGTCCGCGGCGCGGTCCGCGATGTTCTGGTCGCCGGCCTTGCTGACCCGGCTCTGCGCCATGATGGTCCACCAGTTGACCGGGTTCTCGGCGTTGCCGCCGGCGCCCGAGGTGTCGTAGTGGTCCGGCAGACCGAGGTCGTGGCCGTACTCGTGCGCGAACACGCTCAGGCCGCCGTTCTCGGGCTGGATCGTGTAGTCACGCACCCACAGACCGGTGGTGCCGATCTGCGTGCCGCCCATCTTGTTGAACGCGGGGCCGCTGGTGAAGTTCTGGAACGCCGCCCAGCGGTGGCTCCAGATCGCGTCCTCGCCCTGGTACGGGTCGCCGTCGGCCTGGTCGCCGCCGGAGTGGACGATCTGGAAGTGGTCGATGTAGCCGTCGGGCTCGTTGAAGTCGCCGTCGCCGTCGTAGTCGAACCGGTCCCACTGGTCGTAGGAGGCGAGGGCGGCCTTGATCTGCGCGTCGGTCTTGCCCTGGGCCTGCTGGCCGGCCACCCATGCGGTGATCGCGTCCTGGAGCAGGTACCAGGTGTTGCTGCAGACGTTGCTGGCGCACGGGTAGCCGTTGCTGCGGCCGTACCGGGCCTCGTTGTACGGCACCTTCACCCAGTCGGTGACGAGACCCTCGACGCTGTAGCGACCCGAGGACTGCTTCTCGTAGTACGTCTTCAGCGACTCCGCACCGCTGCCGGTGGCGAAGTACTTGTTGTAGAAGTACTGCTGGCTGAAGTCCTGCTCCCAGACGGTCGAGTTGTCGACCGACCGGTCCGGGGCGGGGATCGCGTTGTGCAGCGGCCCGTCGAACACCGTCGGCCCCGGGGTGGCGGGGCTCGTGTCCTGGTCCGGGTAGCTCGGGTGCCGCTGGTTGCCGAACTCGGCGAGGACGACGAAGATCTTGTCGGTCTTCTCGCGGCTCAGCTCGACGTACTGGTCGACGCGGGCCTGCTTGGTCTTGGTGTCGCCACCCTTACCGCTCTGACCCTTCTTGCCGATCTTGACGACCGTGCTCGATCCGCGCTTCTCCGGCGTCGCCTGGCCGCTCAGAATCTGCGAGATCGCGACCTCACGACTTTCGCGCCGCTTGTCCTCCAACGGGTTAGGCAGCTCGTCGGAGGGTGACGCGGCGTCGGCTACGGACGGTCCCCCGGCTGACGGCACCGCGAATGCGGCACCACCACCGACGAACACCCCCATACCCGACGCAAGCGTGAGACTCAGAAGTCCCACGGTCAACTTACGCACAGGTACCTCCCTGGTGGGGCGAAAGCACCCAGGCATGATGTCGATGCCTCGATGCACCTGTCGCGAGAGACTAGGTGGTCCTTGTGACGCGTGAAGATCAACAGCGGGGTATGCGCATACTTCGAAGGGTCAAAGCAAGGGTGAACCCGCGTCTATTGAGCGCGGTCTCTCAACGCGGCGAGGTCCCGGACAATCACGTGCAGGCGGCCGGTCTGGATCCAGCCCTCCTCACGCAGCGTGCGCAGCGCCTTCGTGACCGCCTCACGGGACGATCCGGTCCAGCCGGCGAGCTCGTCCTGCGACAGCGGCAGGCTGATGCGCAGCCCTTCCCCGGTCTGCTCGCCGAAGCGCTCGGCGAGCTCGACGAGGCGCGCCGCGACCCGTCCGGTGGTGTCGTAGGCGCCGAACTCGATCCGCTTGCGGTCCGCGTCCCGCACCCGGCCGATCAGCTGGCGCATGAGCAGCATCGTGACCCGGCCGTGGCTCAGCAGGTACCGCTCGAACTCCGGCGTCGGGACGGTCAGTGCGGCGACCGGCTCCAGCGCGGTGACGGTCGCCGACATGGGTCCGCCGTCCATGGCGGAGAACTCGCCGACCAGCGCACCGGGCCCGCGCACGGCGAGGACCACCTCGGTGCCCGAGGCCGTGTCGGAGGAGACCTTGACCCGGCCGTCCTTGAGGATGATCACCGACTCGGAGCGGCTCGCCTCGCGGAAGATGACCGCGCCGCGCTTCCACTGCCGCCGGTGCCCGGCCGCCTCCAGGGCGGCCTGCTCGGCTGTGTTCAGAAGGTCGAAGAACTCGGTCAAGCTGCCTCCTCGCTCCGCTCGTCACCAACTCGAATTCAGCAGGTCGAAGAACTCGGTCACGATTGCAAACTCTGCACCACATATGCCCGGACTGTCTGTCGGCGACCTTTCACTTCCAGCTCGCCGAGCGGGGTGGCGACCGCGCCGCGCAGCGCGTCGTAGGTGACGCCACCGATGACGACCTGGCCCGGCTCGGCGATCGTCTGCAGCCGGGCGGCGACGTTGACGGCGTCGCCCATCGCGTTGAAGCCGCGCAGCAGCTCGCTGCCGATGTTGCCGACGAGCGCCGGGCCGGTGTTGGCGCCGACCCGGAACTTCGGCCAGTCCGGGTGACCGGCGGCGATCCCGCGGACCGCCTCCTGCATTTCGAGGGCGGCCCTGACCGCGCGGGTCTCGTGGTCGTGCTGCCGGGCGGGCGCGTTGAACAGCGCCAGCAGCGCGTCGCCGACGAACTGCACGATCGTGCCGCCGTTGTCGAGGATGCAGGGCACCGCGACCCCGTGGTACCGGTTGAGCATCTCGACGATCTCACCGGGCTCGACGGCCTCGGAGAAGGTCGTGAAGCCGCGCAGGTCGGCGAAGAGCGCGGTCACGTCGACCAGCTGACCGCCGAGCGCGGCCTGGTCGGGGTCGGCGAGCAGCGCGGCCGCGACGTCCGGCGACATGTACTGCCGGAAGAGCGTCGACAGTTCCCCGTACAGGCGCGAGTTCTCCAGGCCGATGGACAGTTGGTTGGCCAGGGTCGCGCGCAGCTCGGGGCGGCCGGTGGCGGGGATGCGCACCCCGCCGGCGACCTGGCCCTTGACCGTCAGCGGCAGCACGTCCTGCCCGGTCACACCCGGCACGCCGTCGTGGACCAGGCCGACCTCGACGTCGCCGAAGGACGGGCGGACCGCCTCCACCGCCGAGCGCAGGAACTCCTGCTCGCCGGCGCCGACGCGGGCCTGCTCGCCGACGGTGACGAGGGCGCCGAGCCGGCCGGACAGGTCGCGCTCGGCGAGCAGCGCGGCGGCGGCCCGGTCGAGGACCTCCGCCTGCTTCTCGGTGAGGCCGAAGCGCTCCGCCATCCGCGCCGCGAGCCGCTCCGGCCGGCCGCCCGCCTCGGACTCCTGCAGGGCGGTGACCAGCTCCTCGAGCGCGGTCTCGTACTGCGCGCGGATCCGGCGGGTGGTCTCGGCGACCGCGATGCCGTCGAAGAGCCCGGCCGCGCTGCCCTCGCGCCGGTACTGCACGTAGGCGGAGTAGCCGACGAACAGGAACGCGGCGGTGAGGATCAGGTGCCACTCCCACCATGACAACCGCCACTTGTCCGCCAGGGTCACCGTCAGCATCGCCTCGGCGAGCAGCACGAACGCGGTCACCACGGACATCAGCACCACGCCGGGGGTGCGCCGGTACCGCAGGTAGAAACGCACCGCGGCGACCAGGTAGAGCGCGACCGCGGCGTAGGAGGCGAACACCATCGGGCCCTCGACGTCACGCACCTGGGTCTGCCGGTTCAGCGGCGGCAGGTCGAGCACCGAGACGACGATCCACGCGAACAGCACCAGCGCCAGCAGCGGGCGGAGGACGAGCTGCCATTTCGTGATGCCGGGCGGCAGTCGTACCGACGACACCACCGCGAGAACGGAGCCGATGATCAATCCGACGGCCATTGCCATGTCGAATCCGGCATTCGGGTGCGCGATGAGGACCTTCGGCGTGGCGAGCGCGTGTGCGAAAAGAAAACCGGCACCGGACAGGAACACCAGCGAGACCAGGAACAGCCGCCCGTCCTGCCGCCGGCGGGCGGCCACGCTCATCGCCGCGCCGACCGCGATGTTGACCGCGGCGACGGTGAGGACCAGCCAGAAGTGCGTGTCGTGATGCTGCCAGATCAGGTCCGCCCCGGGCCTGGTCAGCAGCAGCCACAACCCGGCGAGCGGCAGGGCGAGGTGGGTTGCCCACACGACGACACGAGGCATCGAACGCACCATTCTCGAGGCTGGTCACTTCGGCGACATTGCAGCAGTTGCGTTGTGCGTCTTTGGACGCAGACACCGTACGCCAACCTCGGTCTCATATTCAGCGAAGCACCTGTCGGGTGCGATCAACTGTGGGAGTTACCGATGAAGTTCAAGGCACCGCTCATCACGCTCGGCGCCGGACTTGTAGTGGCCGGCGTCCTGTACACGCTCAATGTCGACCTCAGCAACGATGTCGAGAAGAACAACGCGGCGGCGAACCAGGCCGCCACGACGGCAGCCGCGCCGGCGTCTTCACAGCCGGCCGCGGACCCACCCGGAAGCGCCGCCGCCCCGGCGTCCAGCGCGGCGGTCGGCGACGGCGGCGGCAACGCCGCTCAGCAGGGCACGGTCACCTACGCCGGCGCCGTCGACGGCGGTGCGGCGTCACTCGCCATCGTCGTCAACAACGGCAAGGCGATCGCCTACGTCTGCGACGGCAAGAAGGTCGAGGCGTGGCTCAACGGCACGATGGCCAACGGTCAGATCGAGCTGACCGGCGCCAAGGGCAGCCTGAAAGGCACCTACGGCAGCGGCCAGGCCAAGGGCAACGTCAGCGCCGGCACCAGGTCGTGGGGCTTCACGATCAAGACCGCGACCGCTCCGTCCGGGCTGTACCGCTCGGCCGCGTCGCTGCGCGGCAAGCTCGACGCCAGCTGGGTCGTGCTGCCCGACGGCCGCCAGGTCGGCGTGCAGACCAGGAACGGTGAGACCAGCGAGGCGCCGCCGTTCGACGTGAACAGCAGGACCGCCACGGTCGACGGCACGCAGATCCCGATCGAGGCGGGCAACCCCGCCGCCGGCTCCGGTTACTGAGAGGAGAGCCGTCACCATGTCCCCGGATGAGACCCAGACCGCTCCGGTCGTCCAGCCCACCAACCCCAAGACGGCCGCGACCCTCATCGTGCCGGTGCTGGTCGCCTGCTTCGTCGCCGGCGCCCTCGGCGTTTACGGCAAGCTGCACGAGCCGACCGGCATCGCGGTGAACGTCGCGGGCTTCTCCAGCCCGCAGACGGTCAAGGTGTGGCTCGCCACGCTGGCCTTCGTGCTCGCCGTCGTGCAGCTGTTCACCGCGCTCGTCATGTACGGCAAGATCCCGCTGCGCAACGCGTCCTGGCTCGGCGGGGTGCACCGCTGGTCCGGCCGCCTGGCGTTCATCGCGTCGATCCCGGTCGCCCTGCACTGCCTGTACGCGCTGGGCTTCGCGGACTTCGACACCCGTACGCTCATGCACTCGCTGTTCGGCTGCTTCTTCTACGGCGTCTTCGCCGCGAAGATGTTGATCCTGGCGAAGAAGGGCGTGCCGAACTGGGCCCTGCCGCTGTTCGGCGGCCTGGTCTTCACCGCACTGTCCGGCCTGTTCGTCACCTCCGCGCTGTGGTTCTTCACCACATTCGGCGTCAAGATCTGAAAGGGGATCGCAGCACCATGAGCAACACGACTCGACGGACCCTGCTGACCGGCGCCGGCGCGGTGGGGCTCACCGCGGCCCTCGCGGGCTGCGCGGCCTACGGCGACACAGGGACCTCTTCCGATGCGGGCGCGGGCGCACCGCCGCCCGCGGGCGGCACCACCACCGCCGCTGAGGGCGGTGCCCCTGCCGCCGGCTTTGCCAAGACGTCCGACATCCCCGTCGGCGGCGGCAAGATCTTCGAGGACCAGAAGATCGTGGTGACCCAGCCGACCGCCGGCCAGTTCAAGTGCTTCACCGCCGTGTGCACGCACGCCGGCTGCGTCGTGGGAGACGTGTCCGGCGGCACCATCAACTGCCCGTGCCACGGCAGCAAGTTCAAGGTCGCGGACGGTTCGGTCGCGAACGGTCCGGCCGGCAAGGCGCTCAAGGCCGTCGCTATCAAGGTCGACGGCGACACCATCTCCAAGGCCTGACTCCCACAGGGTCGGGTGCCCGGGATCCCTCGCGGATCCCGGGCACCCGGCTTTTCCAAAAGATTTCCGGATCCCGTGTAACCCGATCCCGCGGAGGTGGCGTTTATAGCGGTCACTGGCACACACCACGGAAGGAATGCCACCCATGAGCCGCACCGCTCGCACCTTCGCCTTCGCCGCCGGGCTCGCCGCCTGCCGGGCCCAGCAGCCGAGCACCGCACCGAACTCCACGGTCCAGGACAACGCCCCGCCCGCGTCGGCCGGCGCCAAGGGGCCGCACGTCGTCGCCTCCTCCTGGCACGTGACCGGCACATACCCGGCGCCCGCCGCCGGCGAGCTCTCCTACACCGCGTAAGTTCGCGCGGCGATGAACCAGCACGAGCACGATTTCGAGGCCTTCTACCGGGCCCGTACCCCCGCGCTGCTGCGCACGGCCTACCTGCTGACCGGTGACCGGCACCTCGCCGAGGACCTGGTGCAGGACGCCCTGGCCCGCACGCACCGCGCGTGGAAGAAGTTGCGTGACGGGGGCAATCCTGAGGCATACGCCCGCCAGGTCATGTACAACCTGCAGGTCAGCCGGTGGCGCCGCAAACGCGTCCCGGAGTCGCTCCCCGGCGACCTGCCGGAGCGCCGCGACGGTCGCGACCAGGCCGGAGACGCGGCAAACCGGCTGGCGCTGCGAAGGGCGCTGCTGACCCTGCCGACCCGGCAACGCGCGGCCCTGGTGCTGCGCTACTTCGAGGACTACAGCGAGGCGGCCGCCGCCGAGCTGCTGGGCTGCCGGGTCGGCACCCTGAAGAGCCACTTGTCCCGCGGCCTGGCGGCGCTGCGCAAGGCGCTGCCGGACCTGGCGACGGAGGGGATGTTCCGATGAACCTGCACGAGCAGTTCGACGATCTGGCCGGCGAGATGACCGGCACCGACCTCACCGACCTCCGCAACCGGGTCGACGGCACCTCACGGCGGCTGCGGACCCGCCGGATGATCGCCACGTCCGCCGCCGCGGTCGCGGTGGTGGCGGCCCTGACCGGCGGCGCGACCCTGCTGCAGTTCCAGTCCGAGGACAAGCGCCCGGACCTGGTGCCGGGCGCCTCCACCGCGCCGCCGTCCTCGCCGGCCGCGCCGCCGGTGTCGAAGCCGCCGTCCACACCCGCGTCCACAGTGGACGCGATCCCGGGCGAGCTGTCGTTCCTCACACTGAAAGCGGGCAAGCCGATCGAACTCCTGCGGATCGTCGGCGGTACTCCCCAGAAGGTCACCTTCGGCACCGCCACCAGCAAGGACGTATACGCGACGCCGTCACCGGACGGGACCCGCCTCGCGATCAACACGTCGCCGAACTGGACGCAGGTCCTCCCGGGCGACCTGGTCGTCGTGAGCAGCGGCGGGGCGCGCAAGACGATCGCGCACGACGTCAACTGGGACAGCGGCAGCACCGTCGTCTGGACCCCGGACGGCACCGCGCTGATCGCGGACGGCGTCCAGTACGACGCGACGACCGGCACGAGCAAGCCCTTCCGCGACAAGCCGCAGTACCTGGCCTACTCGCCGAACGGCACGACGATCGCCTACGTGCACCCGACGCAGGTCGACGCCCTCAAGATCTCGAAGGTGGACGGCAGCTCGCCGCGGACGGTGTCCGTCGCCGGGCAGGACGAGTGCGACCGCACCGCCGGCTGCCCGACGTCGGTCCAGGCCGTCTCCGACGACGGCCGCTACCTGGCACTGGGCAACGTCAACAGCGACCCGAGCCACGTGTACCAGGCGGTGCTGGTCTACGACACCGTCGCCAAGAAGCGCCTGACGCAGCTGGGCACGTTCCAGCACGTGTTCTTCCGCGCGGACGGAGCGGTGCTGGTCACCGCGACCCAGGTGAAGGTGCTCGACACGGCGTGGAAGGTCGTGCACACCTACCAGCTGCCGGCGCATGACACCGGCGCGGTCGCCTACTACCGGGCCTGAGCACCCAGGAAGGCGATCAGCGATTCGGTGAACGGGGGCCCGCCCGACCACAGCGTGAGGGTCGGGCGGGTGGGAGGGGGCAGCGGGACTGCGTCGATGACGACCAGGCGGTCGATCTTCGTCGGATGTTCCGCTGCCAGCCGGGCCGCCACGTGCCCGCCGAGGTCCCGCCCGACGACGGCGAAGCTGTCGTGGCCGAGCGAGTGCATGAGCGCCAGGCAGTCCAGCACCATCTCGTGCTCCAGCGCCGGCCAGCCCTCGTCGGTCTCACGGCTGGATCCGCCGTAACCGCGCAGGTCAGGGCGGACCACGGTGTGCCGGGCGGCGAGGAGCGGGGCGAGGGGGTCCCAGGCCTCCAGGGTGCCGGCGTGGCCGTGCAGGAGCAGCACCGGCGTCCCGGTGCCTTCGCGGCGGACCCGGAGGGTCACGTCCCAGAGGTCGACCCGTTCATCGAACACCCTCATTTCATACCCAAACTGTCGCGAGACCGCTGCAGATCACCCCCGCAAGAGGGACGCAACTTTTGCAGACATAGAAGAAAGTCTGTTGTTTTTGAACGAAAGACGCTACTGTCTGGCGCACATCGATGTCCTCCAGTCGGCGGGAGGCCATCGACCTGTCCGCTAACAGGAGGTCCGGTGAAACACCCCCACCGCCGACGATGGACCGTCGGCACGTCTGCCCTGGCCCTGATCGCATCCAGTCTCGTGAGTGTCGCGACGTTCGCGGCAGTCGAGGTCGCCGCACCCGCACCGGCCGTCGCGGCACCGCCGCCCGCCAGCGACTTCGAGAAGGTCAAGCTGGACGGCGGGCTCACCATGGGCGAGCCGATCGAGCTGGCCGTCCTGCCCGACGGCAAGGTCATGTACATCAACCGGGGCACGACCGCCGGCGGCGGCCAGGTCCGGCTGTACAACCCCACGACCCAGTCCACGACCGTGGCGCTGACGCTCCAGCTGGACGCGCGCTTCGAGGACGGCCTGATCGGCATCACGCTGCACCCGCAGTTCGCCACCAACCGGTGGGTCTTCATCTTCTACTCCCCGAAGGTGACCCCGCTGGTCAACCGGATCTCCCGGTTCACGTTCAACGCCTCGACGAACGTCCTCGACCCCGCCAGTGAGGACATGATCATCGAGTGGCCGACAGAACGGAACCTCTGCTGCCACTCGGCCGGGTCGATGACCTGGGACAGCAACAACAACCTGTACTTCGCGGTCGGTGACAACACCAACTCCGGTGGCGACTCGGCCGGCATGGCGCCGATCGACGAGCGGACCAACCGGGACCCGCAGTACGACGCCCAGCGCACCTCCGGCAACACCAACGACCTGCGCGGGAAGATCAACCGGATCCACCCGGAGAGCAACGGCACCTACACGATCCCGTCCGGGAACCTCTTCGCGCAGAGCGCGCAGACCCGTGGCGAGATCTACATCATGGGCACCCGGAACCCGTACCGGATCTGGGTCGACACCAAGGCCAACAACACCCTCTACTGGGGCGAGGTCGGCCCCGACGCCGGTGCCACGGTCGCCAACCGCGGCCCGGCGGCGTTCGACGAGTTCAACCGGGCGAGCGGGCCGGGCAACTACGGCTGGCCCTACTGCGGCGGGCCGAACGTGGCCTACAACGACTGGGACTTCGCGGCCAACGCGCCCCGCGGCTGGTTCCCGTGCGGTGGCAGCACCGGCCCGGTCAACAACTCCCCGCGCAACACCGGCCTGCAGCAGCTCCCGGCGACCAAGCCGGCGCTGGTCTGGGAGCAGCACGGCGGCAGCGTGCAGTGGCCCCAGCTGGACAGCCCCGGCGGCTGCGGCTCACCGAACCACACCGAGGTTTACCACTACGACCCCAACCTCAACTCGTCGGTGAAGTGGCCGCAGTACTACGACAACAAGTGGATCATCTCGGAGTACTGCCGCAACTGGGTGAAGATGGTCAACTTCGACAACGGCAACCCGGCCACCGGCAACCCGGTCTCGGGCGGGATCGAGCCGGTCAACGCGGGCGCGCCCTTCGTGCACCCGATCGACTGGCAGTTCGGCCCCGACGGCTCGATGTACATGCTGGAGTACGGCAGCGGCTACTTCTCCGGTGCCGCCGACGCCGGCCTGTACAAAATCAACTATGTCCAGGGTGGACGGTCACCGGTCGCCAAGGCCACCGTCAACAAGGACAACGGGCTCGCGCCGCTGGCCGTGACCTTCTCCAGCGCCGGGTCGAGCGACCCCGACGGCGACACCATCACCTACGCCTGGGACTTCGACAACAACGGCACGACGGACTCGACGGCCGCGAACCCGTCGTACACGTACACCACGAACGGCGCGAAGCAGGCCCGGCTGACGGTGCGCGACCCCGCGGGCCACACCGGGACCACGCTGGTGCCGATCACGGTCGGCAACAACCGTCCTTCCGTCACGATCTCCGGTGTGCCGGCCGGCGGCATGTTCGACTGGAACGACAACTTCACGGTCACGGCCTCGGCCACCGACCCGCAGGACGGCCCGGTCGACTGCTCGAAGATCGTGATCGCGGTCGCTCTCGGCCACCAGGAGCACGCCCACGACGAGGGCTCCGGCACCGGCTGCTCGGCGACCTTCAACACCGGACCGGTGCACGCCGGACCCGACTCGGTGCTGTTCTTCGTCGTGCGCGCCACGTACACGGACAACGGCGCGGCGGGCTCGGTGCCGCTGACCGGCTCCTCGGAGTTCACGCTCTGGCCCAAGTACTGGCAGGCCGAGCACTACGTGTCGCTGTCCGGCCCGCAGGTCATCACGGCCGCGGCGGCCGACGGCGGCAAGCGGCTCGGCGACATCCAGTCCGGGGAGAGCGTCCGGCACCACGCGGTCTCGCTGAAGAACATCACGGGCGTCAAGGCCCGGGTCTCCTCCGGTGGCGGCGGCGGCACGGTCTCCTTCCGCTACGACTCCCCCACCGGCACCGAGGTCGCCCGCCTCACCGTGCCGAACACCGGCGGCTGGGAGACCTACGCCGAGGTCAGCGGCCCGGTCACCAAGCCCGACGACGGGACGCACGACCTGTACATCGTGTTCACCGGCGGCTCGGGGGCGATCCTGGACCTGGACAGCTATACCTTCACCGGCCCCGGCATCGGCTCCCCCGGCGGCACGCGGACCGGCACGCTGACGGCGCTCGGCAAGTGCGCCGACATCAACGCGAGCCAGACCGCCGACGGGACGAAGGTCCAGATCTACGACTGCAACGGCACGGGCGCGCAGCAGTGGACGGTCAACGCCAACGGCACGATCACCGGCCTGGCCGGCAAGTGCCTCGACGTGAAGGCCAGCGGGACGACCAACGGGACGCTGGTGCAGCTGTACACCTGCAACGGCACCGCCGCCCAGCAGTGGGTGATCGAGTCGAACAACGCGATCCGCAACCCGCAGGCGAACAAGTGCCTGGACATCCCGGGCTCCACCACCACCAACGGCACCCAGTTGCAGATCTACGACTGCAACGGCACAGGCGCCCAGACCTGGACCCACCCCTAGTCACATCAGCGGCAGCGTGACCTTGAACGCGGCGCCCTCCCCGGGCGCCGTGCGCAGGGTCACCTTGCCGCCGTGCGCGGCCACCAGGGCGCTCACGATCGACAGGCCCAGGCCTGAGCCGGACCCGCCGACGAAGCGGGTCCGGCTCCGCTCGAGCCGGTAGAAGCGCTCGAAGACGCGGCCGGCGTCCTCCTCGGTCATGCCGGGGCCGTTGTCGGCGACCTCGAGGACCGCGTCGCGGCCCTCGGTGCCGACGAAGACGGTGATCTCGGTGTCCGGCGGGGTGTGGGTCATCGCGTTGGTGATCAGGTTCTGCAGCACCTGCCGCAGCCGGGTCTCGTCGCCGAGGACGACCGGCTCCTCCAGGTCCACGTCGTCGTCGCCGCCCCCGAGCGTGCGCAGGCGCAGCTTGTGGTGATGGGCGGTGACCCGGGCGTCGATCATCGCGTCGGTGGCCAGCGCCAGCAGGTCGACGGGCTTCTTCTCCAGCGGGCGCTGCTGGTCCATCCGGGCGAGCAGCAGCAGGTCGTCGACGAGCAGGCCCATGCGGGTGGCGTGGTGCTCGATCCGGCCGACGGTCTCGTCCTCACGGCCCGACTGGCGGTGCAGCTCGGCGAAGCCGCGGATCGAGGTCAGCGGGGTGCGCAGCTCGTGACTGGCGTCGGCGACGAACCGGCGCATCCGCTCCTCCGACGCGAGGGCCGCCTCCTCCGACGCGCGACGCTCCTCGAACGCCGTCTCGATCTGCCCCAGCATCGTGTTCAGCGCCATCGACAGTCCACCGACCTCGGTCCGGGGATCCGCCTCCGGTACGCGCCGCGTCAGGTCCCCGGCGGCGATGGCCTCGGCGGTCTGCTCGACCTCGACGAGCGGCCTGAGGCTGGACCGCACGAGCAGGTACGCGACGACGGCGAGCACCAGCAGGACGCCGACGCCGACGCCGACGGTGACCCAGAGCTGCCGGTTGACGGTCTCGTCGACCTCGTCGAGGCTGAGGCCGGCCACGACCCACCGCCAGCCGTTGGGGGTCGGCTGCTGCGTCACGAGGACGCGCCAGTCATGGCCCACGCCACCCTTCGGCGGGACCGTGATCAGGTATTCGTTCTGTGGGGTGAGCTCGGCCGTGGCCACCAGGTCGACGACGGTGGTGGCCGGCAGGTCCGGCGCGCCCTGGCTGTCGTTGCTCGGGCTCGGCAGGAAGGTCTTCTGGACGAGCGGATCGTCCGGGTTCATCGCGCAGGCGACCCAGTAGGCGCTGCGCTGGGCCGGACCGTACGGGTTCCCCTCGGCGGTCACCCGGCAGGCGTCGCTCTTCGGGCCGCGGACGCTGTTGTGCAGCTGGTCGTCGACGCGCTGGTAGGCGAAGGAGCGGGTGCTGTAGAGGCTGACGCCGCCGGTCAGGACGAGTGCCGCGGTGAGCAGCACCAGCATCAGGGCGACCAGCTTGACCCGCAGGGGCCAGGCTCTCATGTCCGCGGGAGGCGCAGGGAGTAGCCGACGCCGCGCAGGGTCTGCAGCAGGCGCGGCTCGGAAGTGTCGATCTTCTTGCGGAGGTAGGAGACGTAGGACTCGACGACACCGGCGTCGCCGCCGAAGTCGTACTGCCACACGTGGTCGAGGATCTGCGCCTTGGACAGCACGCGGCCCGGGTTGGTCATGAAGTACCGCAGCAGCTTGAACTCCGTCGGCGACAGCTGGACCTCCTGGCCCGCCTTGAACACCTCATGGGTGTCCTCGTCGAGCTCGATGTCGGCGAAGGTCAGCCGCGACGCAGGGGCGGCGGCGCCGCCGGCGGGGTCGGCGACCCGGCGCAGGACGGCCTGGATGCGGGCGAGGATCTCCGACAGGCTGAAGGGCTTGGTGACGTAGTCGTCGCCGCCGAGGGTCAGACCCTTGATCTTGTCCTCGGTGGCGTCGCGGGCGGTGAGGAAGAGGACGGGCACACGGGTGCCCTCCCCGCGCAGCTTGCGCAGCACCTCGAAGCCGTCGAGCTCGGGCATCATGACGTCGAGGAGGATCATGTCGGGCCGGAAGCGGCGCGCCTCCTCCATCGCCTGCCGGCCGCTGGTGGCGCTCGACACGTCGTAGCCGTGGTACTTCAGGCTCGCGGACAGCAGCTCGACGATGTCCGGCTCGTCGTCGACCACAAGCAGCCGCGTCATGATTCGCTCCCGGTTCCTTCAGGATTCCCTTGTCACCATCGAGACTGCCGCCGTTTGCTGGCCACTGGTTGCGGATTCCCTGAAAACCAGCTGTGAACGCGCTGCGCCCGCTCCGAGCAGCATCGCCAGCACCACGGGAAACTCCAGGTACGCATGATATGAGGCAAATGCACTGTAGAGCGCCCGCCCGGAGGCGTAGTCCACGGCGAACAGGACCCCGAGGAAGGCACCGAGCCCGAGCCCGAGCGCCCAGGCCCGGACACCCCGCAGCCACGGCACCCGCGCCTCGAACGCCCGGGCCGCATCAGGGGCGTGCCGGGGCAGGAAATAGACCCACACGAAGTAGTGCATGGTCTGCAGGAACGCGAACACGACCAGGAACCGGGCGCCGATCTCCACGGAGGATCCGGGCGGCGCGCTGAGCGCCACGATCCTCCCGGGGTCGCCGGCGAAGGCCGCCACGGTCGAAGGGGAGACCGAGGAGACGTCGAATACGCCGAGCAGGACGGCGACCGGCAGCACGAAGACCCAGCCGACCTGGACAGATCGGAACCACCGTCGTTGTAGCACCGGCAGCGCCGCGGCCCATTCCCACAGGAAGAACAGCGGCACGACGTTGTGCAGGTGCGCGAGGACCACGAAGTGGTACGCCGGCCAGGTCAGCGACACCGCGCAGGCGACCGCGAGCGCCGCACCGGACAGCCCGAGGAGCCGGCCGCGCAGCGCGTACGCGCATCCGGCGGCGAGGACCGCGTAGCCGACGAGGATCTCCGCGATCCGGGCGGGCTGACCGACGAACATGGCGGCGATGCGGCACAGCACGATCACGCTGATCAGCCCGAGCAGCACCGCCAGGAGCCGGCCGCCGAGCACCGGCGCGAAGCGTCCGGCGACGTACCGCAGCTCCAGGACGTTGTGCAGCACCCCGAACGCGATCAGTCCCAGCACGGTCGTGGCGAGGGGCGCGCCGAGCGCGACGGCCAGTGCCGCGGCGGCGGCGAGCACGAACGGCAGGGTTACCTTCATCGGGTGATCCCGGCGCTGCTGCTGACCCTCGCCGTGGAGGTGCCGTTGTACGCCCTGGCCCTGACCACATTGCGGCTCGCCCCACTCAAGAGGGCCGTGTTGCTGGGCGTGCTCGTGAACCTGCTGACGCACCCGGTGCTGTGGTGGTTCCTCGCGCCGAGGCCGGGTGCCGCACGGTTCTGGAGCGCCGAGGTCGTGGTCGTGCTGGTCGAGGCCGCGGTGCTGTACACCATCAGCCGCCGCGACCCGGTGCTGCTGCTGGTCACGAGTCTCGGGGCGAATGCCGCGTCGCTGCTCATCGGCCTGCTGCTGCTCTAGTAGCGGCTGTTCTTCGTCCGGCGGACCAGCCAGACGACGAGCACGGTCAGGGCGGCGACGAACAGCACGCACACCAGCGCGACGACGATCGCCGTCCCGGCCAGAAACGACGGCTCCGGCGCGGCGTCGGCAAGCACGATCTTCATGTCGCGCAGTGTGCCTCGCCGCGCCGGAACGCAACAGCAGGAGTTAGTCCCGAATCTCGTCCGCCGGGGGGATGTCGCTCTCCGGGGGCGCCTCGGCCGGGCGCCACCACTGCCAGAGCAGGAACAGCAGCCCGAGCGCGAGCATGCCGAGCCCGATCCAGAGGTTGATCCGGACCCCGGCGGCCTTGTCGATCTCCTCCTGCGAGTCGAAGATGCCGAGGATCGTGACGATCACCCCGTACACGGTGAAGAGCCCGCCGATCACGCGGCGCACGTCGAATAGCCGGGCCGCCCTGGCGGTCTCCGCTTTCGTCGTCTGGTCAGACATGTGCAGACACCCTCTCCACTACAGGAACGGCAGGTAGAACGCGGCGGCCAGGACCAGCGCGCCGACACCGAGCAGGACCGGGGACCGGTACCAGGCCCGGTCGCCCGCGATCGCGCCGGCCTTCAGGTCGTGCCTGCCGATGCCGTACACGAGGCCGCTGAGCTCTTCGTCGGTCTTGCTGGTGGTGAAGAGCGTGACGACGACGGAGACGATCGCGACGGTCACGAACGCGATGCCCGCGCCCCAGAAGGACTCGTCGAGGTCGGAGCCGAACGTGAAGATGCCCCACCACTTGTAGCCCGCATAGACGATGAACGCCGCGAGCGTGCCGCTGAGCAGCCCCCAGAAGCCCGCCCAGGCGGTCATCCGCTTCCAGAACATGCCGATGATGAACGCCGCGAACAGCGGGGCGTTGAACAGCGAGAACAGTGCCTGGATGTAGTCCATGATGTTGCTGTAGCCGGACGCGATGAACGCGGTGCCGATGCCGACCACGACGCCGACGACGGTGATCCACCGGCCGATGCTCAGATAGTAACCGTCCGGTTTGTCCTTTTTAATGTACTCCTGCCAGATGTCGTACGTGAAGACGGTGTTGAACCCGGACACGTTGGCCGCCATGCCCGCCATGAACGACGCGAGCAGACCGGTCACGGCGATCCCGAGGACCCCGTTGGGCAGGAAGTCGCGCATCAGCAGGGGGATGGCGTTGTTGTACTGCAGGTCCCCCTTGTCCGCCCCGAGGCCCTTGACCGTGACGAGGGCGACCAGGCCGGGGATGACGGTGACGAACGGGATGAGGAGCTTCGGGTAGGCCGCGATGATCGGCGTGCGCCGGGCGGCGCTCATGTTGCGGGCCGACAGACCGCGCTGGACCTCGGCGAAGTTCGTCGTCCAGTAGCCGAACGACAGCACGAACCCGAGGCCGAAGACGATGCCCCACCACGACGCGCCGAGCGGGTTGTCGCTGCCGCCGGTGTCGGCCCAGGTGTGCAGGCCGGCCTCGCCGAGCTTCGTGTCGCGGACCGCGGCGAAGAGCCCGTCGATCCCGCCCATCTTCACCAGGCCGATGATCGCGATCGGCAGCAGGCCGGCGATGATCACGAAGAACTGGAGGACCTCGTTGTAGATCGCGCTCGAGAGACCGCCGAGGGTGATGTACGTCAGGACGATCGCCGCGCCGACCACGATGGCGGTCCACAGCGGCCAGCCGAGCAGCGCCTGCATGATCAGGGCCAGGGCGTAGAGGTTCACGCCGGCGATGAGGACCTGGGCGAGCGCGAACGACAGGGCGTTGAGCAGGTGGGCCGGGCGGTTGAAGCGGCGCCGCATGTATTCGGGGACGCTGCGGACCTTGGAGCCGTAGTAGAAGGGCATCATCACGATGCCGAGGAACACCATGGCCGGCACGGCGCCGATCCAGTAGTAGTGGACGGTCATCATGCCGTACTTGGCGCCGTTGGCGGCCATGCCCAGGATCTCCAGGGCGCCCAGGTTGGCGGAGACGAACGCGAGGCCGGTCACCCAGGCGGGCAGCGAACGGCCCGAGAGGAAGAAGTCGGCGCTGTTCTTGATGGAGCGGCGGGCGGCGAGGCCCACGCCCAGGACGGTGATGAAGTAGAGCGACAGCAGGACGTAGTCCAGCGCGTCCATCTGCAGGCGTAGACCTTCGGCGAGCGTCTCCACCCGTTCCTCCCCAGTGACGACGAGTGAGCGTCCATCCACCTACCCCGCGGAAGATGGCGCTCAAACCCGGTCAGGAGGGGAGATGCGTAGCGAGAATCTTCAATAGGTCCTGCGCACCGTAGGGCTTGTCGAGGAACGCGTCGCAGCCCGCGCTCATCGCGGCGGCCCGCTCGTGCGGCAGGACGCTCGCGGTCAGCGCGATGACCTGCGGGCGGCTCGCCTGGGTGCTGAGGTCGGCGGCGAGGCTGAGCCCGTTGCCGTCGGGCAGGTTGACGTCCAGGAGGATCACGTCGACGTCGTTCGCCGCGAGCGCGTCGCGGGCCACCTCGAGGCTGCCCGCCTCGACCAGCTCGACCTCGCGGATCGCGTCGTCGGTGGCCCGGGCCAGGATCGCCCGGACCAGCACCCGGTTCAGTTCCTCGTCCTCGACGAGGAGCACCTTGCTCATGTCTGCCGGCCTCCGTTTCCGCGTGCGTCGGACAGTGTGCTGGCCACGGCGGCCAGGTCGACCCATTCGCGGACGCCGTCGGACGCGGCGGCGCTACGGGGCATGGTGCCGATGACCTTGCCGGTCAGGCGGACCCGGTCGGCATCGGACAGGTCGGGCTCGGTCAGCGCCAGCACCGGGATCCCCCGGGTCGCCGGGTCACCCTGCAGCCCGGCGAGGAGCGCGAACCCGTCGACGTCGGCCATCTGCAGGTCGCAGATGATCAGGTCGAAGCGCCGGTCGCGGGACAACCGCAGCCCCTCCGGCCCGTCGTCGCAGGTGACGACGTCGATGCCGCCGTCGCGGAGGTGCTGCTCGACCACGTGCCGGGTCTGGTCGTCACGGTCGACCACGAGCACCGAAGCGGTCTCCGCGCCGCCGGACGGCACGACGTGCCGGGCGAGCTGCGCGAGCAGCAGGTCATGGTCGACGGGCTTGACGAAGAAGTCGGTGGCGCCGAGCGACATGCCGATCTTCCTGTCGTCGATGATCGTGGCGAAGAAGACCGGAATCCCGCGCAGCGACTCCTCATGCTTCAGCTCCCGGATCACGTCCCAGCCGTCCAGGCCGGGCATGACGACGTCGAGGAGGATCGCGTCGGGCATCCAGGTCCGCGCCGCCGCCAGTCCCTCCTCGCCGCTGGGCGCGACCCGCACCTGGTAGCCGGCCGCGGCGAGGTAGGTCTTCAGCAGTTCGGCGGCGCGGGCGTCGTCGTCGATGATCAGGACCCGGCCGCGGGCGATGCCGACCGGATCCGCGACCGGCGAGGTGGCGGGCAGGTCGGCGGGCATCTCGGCGGTCGCGTCCGGCAGTCGTACGGTGAACCGGCTGCCCTCGCCGAGCGCGGACTGCAGCGCGATGGACCCGCCGTGCGCCTCGACCAGCCGGCGGGTCAGCGCCAGCCCCAGCCCGGTGCCGGCCTGTCGCTGGGCGGCGCTGCCCACCTGCTGGAACTCCTCGAACACCCGGGCGTGGTTCTCCGGGGCGATGCCGATGCCGCTGTCGGCGACGGTCAGCGCGACCTCGCCGGTGTGCGGGGCGGCGCTCAGCGTGATCCGGCCGCCCTCGGGGGTGAACTTGATCGCGTTGGACAGCAGGTTGTCCAGGATCTGCCGGAAGCGCAGCGGGTCGGCGCGGACCGCGACCTGCGGCACGGCGATCAGCACCTCGAGGCGCTTGCGGTCGGTGAGCGGCCGCAACCCGGTGATCACCTCGTTGACCGCGACGTCGAGGGCGAGCGGCTCCGGGTTGAGCTCCAGCCGCCCCGCCTCGACCTTGGCCAGGTCGAGGATGTCGTTGATCAGGCCGAGCAGGTGCCGTCCGCTGTTGTGGATGTGCTCGACCCAGTCGGCGGGCACCATGCGCCGGTCGCCGTCCGGCTGCTCGGCCCGCATCAGGTCGCTGAAGCCGATGATCGCGTTCAGCGGGGTCCGCAGCTCGTGGCTCATCCCGGCGAGGAAGTCGCTCTTGGCCTGACTGGCGTGGGTCAGCGCGTCGACCGACCCGGCCAGCTGCTCGGCCATCCGCCGCTGCTCGGCCAGGACCTCGCTGCGCTCCGCGAGCACCTGCGCCTGCCCGCCGAGCACCGCGGTGAGGCGCAGGTCGTCGCCGGTGAACAGGGCACGGTAGCGGTCCAGCAGCAGCACGATGCCGCGCTCGTCCGGGCCCAGCGGCACCTCCAGCGCCGTGACCAGCTTCGCGCCGGTCGTCCGCGCGTAATATCCGGCGAGCTCGGGCGGCGGCCTGCGGGTCATGACGGCGATCGGCTGCCGGGCGGCCAGGAGCGGGTCGAGCTCCGTGGCCGGCAGGTCGGGCATCGGATCGTGCGGCAAGGTCGCGCCGGACCGGCAGACCGCGGCGACCTGCTCGACCCGTCCGCTGCGGGTGGCGCGCAGCAGCACCACCACATCGGTGCCGGACGTCTCGTGCACCACCTGGACGAACCGCCGCCACACCTGGCCGGTGCTCACGGTGGCCGGCAGCCGCTGGAGGTCTTCGGTCGCCTCGTACCAGACGGTCGCCGACATCATCCGGCGCAGCCAGGCCGGTGGCATGAACGCGATGAGATAGCCGACCGCGGAGACGAGTGCGACGACCCGCCCGGCCGGTGCGAGCCAGCTGGTCTCGTTGGGGTAGAGCGCCGCGCCCGTGTAAAGGATCAGCATCATCACGACGAACGCGTAGGTCGCGGCCGCCGCGAGCCGGAGCCTGGCCCTGGCCGCGCCGGAGCGGGACTGCGCGCCGAGCAGCAGGAAGGTGCCGGCGATCAGCTCGGTCACGGTGAACGTGCCGGAGGCCAGCAGCAGATACCCGATGCCGAGCGGGCGGGGTGCCGCCGCGACGGCCACGACGCTCACCAGCAGCGAGACCAGCAGGAGCCGGTCCAGCCAGGTCGGCACGTGCCGCAGCCGGGCGGTCAGCCGCAGCGTCAGGTACGGCTGCAGCATCAGCAACGCCGTCGCGGTGGCGTTCACGGCGATCGGCAGCGGCCGGTCGGCGATCTCGCGGACCAGCCCGTTGACGCCCACCACCGCCTGCGGCAGGAAGATGAGCGTGATGTCCCGTTGCATCGGGTCCCGGCTGGCGAGGTATCCACCGAGCGCGCGCAGGAACACCGCGATTACCAACACAGCTGTTACTAGAGTTATCATCCGACTACGCCCCGTTACGACTTGAACGGGACTCACTCTAGCCAGGGGGACGGATGGGCGAGACAGAACCGGCCGACGAGCTCGCCCTGCTCCGGGCCGAGATCGCCGACGGCGCCCACGACCTTTCCAACGCTTTGGGCGCGATTCTCAACTATGTGGCGTTTCTGTCCGAGGACCTCGGCGACAATCCGGTGGCCGCGGACTACCTGCCACACCTGACCAGCGCCGCGCACCGGGCGCTCGGCGTCGTCGAGCGCCTCAGCGCCAGCGGCGCTCGTTGAGGCGGGTCACCGCCGGCGGCGCTTCGTTGCGGCGGGTCACCGTCAGCGGCGCTTCGTTGCGGCGGGTCAGCGGCGCTCGGACAGGCTCTTGCAGCGCACGCACAGGGTGACCGACGGGAAGGCGGTCAGCCGGGCGACCGGGATGTCCTCGGCGCAGCGCTCGCACCGGCCGTAGGTGCCCTCGTCGAGCCGCTCCAGCGCCCGCTCCACCTGGTCCATCCGGCCCCGGATGGTCAGCGAGAGCGCGAACTCCTGGTCCCGGCTGAATGCCTTGGTGCCCAGGTCGGCGACGTCGTCACCGGCGTCGGCCACCCCGGCGATCGTCATCTCGGCGACCGCCTCGGCGTATTCGCCGGAGAGCTCCTGGTGGCGCGCGGCCAGTGCGGCACGGAGGTCCGAGGAGCGCTGCGCGCCGCCGGCAATCGTCATTTCTGGCTGGACGAGCATCGTGGGCCCCCTGTAATCGCGCTGTCACCGCGTTCGACTGGGTTCCGGTTTGCCCTTCCGTGACGTGCCGCAAACCTGTCTCTTGGCCGACTCTGCCCGCCGCGTCACTGTTCAACACCGCCCGGAGCGGGCACCATGAATAACGTGTTCACCGTGGAGCCCGACACCGGAGCGGTCACCGTCGAGGTGCCGGCCGGGGAGGCCCGTCAGGCCAGGCGGGTCATCACGGGTGCGCTGAGCTCCTGGGGCCTGCCGCATCTCACCCGGGCCGCGGTGATGGTCGGCCACGAACTCGTCGCCAATGCGCTGCGCCACGGCATGCCGCCGGCTGCGCTGCGCCTCCTGTGCCGCGACGGCGCGGTGCTCATCGAGGTCGGCGACGGCAGTCCCGCGATGCCACGGATCGCCGAGATCGACAACGAGACCAGCATGTCGGGCCGGGGCATGTTCATCGTGTCGCGGCTGGCCCGCTCGTGGGGCGTGCGAGCCATGCCCACGGGCAAAGTCGTCTGGGCCGAACTCGTCTGACCGAGAACCGCCCCTGCCGACCGGCGAAGTCGTGTGGGCCGAACTCGTCTAGCTGACCACCCCTGCCTACGGGCAAGGTCGTCTCACCCGGACTCGTCCGGTGGCCTTTCCTAGGCGGCCTGTCGTTCGTCCCGGATCGGCAGGATCTGGTCCAGACCGGTGATCTCCAGCGTCATCGACACGTCGTCGTTGGGGTTGGCGACGATCAGGGTCGCGCCCTTCTGCTGTGCCCGGCGCCAGCAGCCGACCAGCGTGCCGAGCCCGCTCGAGTCGATGAAGGCCAGCGCGGTCAGGTCGATGACCAGCTCCGTCGCGCCGCTGTCCAGCTGCCCGACCACCTCCGTGAGCAGCTTCGGTGCGGTGTCCAGATCCAGGTCACCCACCGCGTCGAGTCGTGCGCGCCCACCCTCGCGATGGACCGACAGCTCCCAGACCGTCTCGTCGTTGACCACGTTTGCGCCTTGTCCCTTCGCGAACCGAGCTGCGGACCCGCTACTGATCGCTGGTCAACAGTGTGTGGTACCCATTGGGCGGACTTCAAACGCTCACACCGTTTGACCCGGTCCGGGAGACGACGCAGACTCGGAGGGTGAGCAGCGATCTCGAGTTCGTGGGGCGAGCCCCGAACCCGCTCGACGACGCTGCGATGCTGGTCGTCGCGCAGCGCCGGGCCCAGTTCCTCGCCGACGCCAGCCTCCAGGTCTCCGGTTCTCTCAACCTGCCGCACACCGTGCGGCGTTCGCTCGCCGCGTGCGTGCCGCACCTCGCCGACTTCGCGCAGATCATGCTCATCGGGAAGGACGGCGCGGCGTACACCGGCCTCGTCGTCGGCAGGTCGGGCACGACGTCGACCATCCGGCGCCACCCGGACCTCGACGGGGTCAACGGGCAGGGCAGGCTGCTGGTCACCGGCCGGCCCGAGCTGCTGCACGTCTCGCTGGACCAGGACCCGCTGGAGCCCGACGGCCTGGTCGCCCTCGTGCCCGACGAGCAGATGCGCGCGCAGGTCGCGGCGCTGCGCCCGGCCGACGTGCTGGGCCTGCCGCTGACCGCCCGCGGCACCACCTTCGGCACGCTGACCCTCGCCCGGCGCACCGGCTACGGGTTCGTCGCCGAGGACATCTCCGTCGCCGAGGAGCTGGCGGTGCGCATCGCGCTGGCGATCGACGCCGCCCGGCGCTACGCGGAGCGCGCAGGCGTCGCGACCGTCCTGCAGGCCAGCCTCCGCCCGCCGGAGCTGCCGAAGCTCGACGGCAGCCTGCTCGCCGCCCGCTACCGCCCGGCCTCCGGCGACGCCGAGATCGGCGGCGACTTCTATGACGCGTGGGGCGAGGACGACGACTGGGCGTTCGTCCTCGGCGACGTCTCCGGCAAGGGCGTCGAGGCGGCCGTCGTCACCGGTCAGGCCCGGCACACCGTCCGCGGCGCCTCCGCGGTCGACCGGGACCCGGCCGCCGTGCTCCGCGCCCTCAACACGATGCTCGACGGCACCACCTCCGGCCGCTATGTCACGGCCCTCTACGGCCGCGTCCGCCGGTCCGCCGGCGGTGGGCTGCACGTGACGGTCGCCTCCGCCGGCCATCCACCGCCGCTGCTGGTCCGCGCGTCCGGCGACGTCGAGGAGGTGCGGGTGCGCGGCCTCGCCGCCGGTCTCGTCGCCGGGGTCGAATACACCCCGGCCCAGGTGATCCTCGCGCCCGGCGACACCCTCGTGCTCTACACCGACGGCGTCACCGAGGCCGGGCACCACAGCGTCCGCGACGGCACCCGGCGGCTCGCCGACCTGCTGGCGCAATACGCGCAGGCCGGCCTCGCCGCAATGGTCGAGGCGATCGAGATCGCGGCTCTCGAAGGCTCCGACGGCATGCAGCGCGACGACCTGGCCGTGCTGGCACTCCGAGCGGCTGGCTCATGACCAAGGGCGCCGCAGGCGACCGGCCCATGACCAAGGAAGCTCCGAACCGCAGCCTCGCGGCCAAGGGCCCCAAGGGCACCGCGGGCGGGCGGATCGCGACCAGGAGCGCTCCGAACGGTCGCCTCGCGACCAAGGGCGCCGCAAGCGACCGGCTCGTGACCAAGGAAGCTCCGAATGGCCGCCTCGCGACCAAGGGCGCTCCGGGCGGGCGGCTCGCGGCCAAGGGCGCCGCGGGCGGGCGGCTCGCGGCCAAGGGCGCCGCGGGCGGGCGGCTCGCGACCGAGGGAGTTCCGGGTGGCGGCCGGCCCGTGACGCAGACGCTGCGGATGGCCGGCTCGTGACCCAGGCGCTCGACTTCCGGCCGTATTTCGACCACCTCGAGCGCCGCGACGCGAACGGCGCCGTGCGGCACGCGCTCGACCTGATCGACGGCGGCGCCGACCCGGTCGGCGTCCTGCTCGACGTCGTCGCCCCCGCGCAGGAGCAGGTCGGCCTGCGCTGGGCGGAGGGCTCGTGGACCGTCGCGCATGAGCACGCCGCGACCGCGATCAGCGAGTCCGTCGCCGCGGCCGTCGGCGCCCGCATCCCCGTCCCGGCCGCCCCGCTCGGGCACGTGATCCTCGCCTGCGCGGAGCGCGAGTGGCACGGGCTGCCCGCCCGCCTGGTCGGCCATTGCCTGCAGGCGGCCGACTGGCGGACCACGTTCCTCGGCGCGTCGATGCCGGCCCGGCAGTTCGCCCGCTTCCTCGACGACGTCGACGCCGACGCGGTCGCGATCAGCTGCTCCGTCGCCGCGTCGCTGCCCGCCGCCCGCCGCCTCATCGACGCCGCCCGCGAGGCGGGCCTGCCGGTGCTGGTCGGCGGCGGCGCGTTCGGCCCCGACGACACCAGGGCCAGGACACTGGGCGCGTCCGGCTGGGCCAGGGACGCCCGCGGCGCGGCGACCGTGCTCGCCGAGCTCGTCGCCGCGAGCGAGGCGGCGACCTGGACCACGGACCGCGCCCGGCACGCCGGCGCGGACGAGCACGCCGAGATGGTGATCCGCTTCGCCGAGTTCCGCGCCGCCGCCCGGCACCGCTGGCTCGACGCGCCCGGCGACCCGTCGGACCGGCACGGCCTGGCCGACGACGCCGTCGACCACGCCCTGCATTCGCTGTCCGCGGCGCTGCTCACCGACGACCCGAGGCTGCTGCGGGAGGCGAGCGACTGGCTGACGGCCCTGTTCGCGGCCCGGGGCGAGCCGGTCGGCGCAGTGGAAAGCCTGTGGCGGTCACTGCGCCAGACCGTCGGCGAGCCGCTGCCCGAGGCGGCCCGGCACCTGAAGTCCCTCTGATCCGCGCACGGGGTCGCATACTGGTGACATGATCGCGGTGACGGGGTCGTCCGGGCAGGTCGGCGGCAGGGTGGCGGCGGCGCTGCCGGACGCGCGGCGGCTGACGCGCAAGGACGCCGAATACGGCGACACGGACCGGATGCGCCGGGCGCTCGACGGGGCCGGCACCCTGTTCCTGGTCTCGGCGAGGGAGTCCGCGGACCGGCTCACCGAGCACCGCAGCGCGGTCGACGCCGCGGTCGACGCGGGCGTCGAGCGGATCGTGTACCTGTCGTTCGCGGGCGCGGCACCGGAGTGCACGTTCACGTTCGGCCGGGACCACTGGCACACCGAGCAGCACATCCGGCTGACCGGCCTGCGCTGGACGTTCCTGCGGGACAACCTCTACCAGGAGATGCTGCCGATGCTGGCCGGCGCCGACGGCGTGATCCGCGGGCCCGCGGGCGACGGCCGGCTCGCCGCGGTCAGCTACGACGACGTCGCCGCCTGCGCCGTCGCCGCGCTCACCGGCGACGGCCACGACGGGAAGACCTACGAGCTGACCGGGCCCGAGGCGCTGAGCATGCACGAGGTCGCCGAGCGGCTCGGGGTCCGCTACGAGCCGGAGACCGTCGAGGAGGCGTACGCGTCGCGCGCCCACTACGGCGCGCCGGCGTTCGAGGTCGCCGGGTGGGTCAGCTCCTACGAGGCGATCGCCAACGGCGAGCTCGCGGCCGTGAGCGACGACGTGCCGCGCCTGACAGGTCGGGCCGCGAAGCCCCTCAGTGCCCGATGAGAACCACCCGCGCCTGACAGGTCGGGCCGCGAAGCCCCTCAGTGCCCGATGAGAACCACCCGCGCCTGACGGGCCGCCCCGCCGCACGCTCAGTCCCAGGTGAGCAACTGGTCGACCGGCGTGCCGCGCCTGACGGGCCGCCCCGCCGAGCCGCTCAGTCCCAGGTGAGCAACTGGTCGACCGGCGCGTGGTCGTCGGTGAGCACCGTCGCGTCACCGGTGAAGGCGCGCAGGTCGTCGCCGGTCAGCGAGTCCGGCGCGGGACGCAGGGGCGCCGTGGAGGCGAATACGACGAAGTTGCTGCCGGTCTCGCCGCGCAACGCCGCCGCCGGAGCCACGAGCGTCACGAACGGGAATACGGCGGCGATCGTGGCGACCTCGGCGCGGACGAAGCGGCGGGCCGGCCCGTCGATGACGTTGAGCGCGTAGACGCCGCCCGGGCGCAGCACCCGGCGGACGTCGGTGACCAGCTCGCGGGTCGTCAGGTGCCATGGCACCGCGAGGTGCCCGAAGGCGTCGCCGATGACCACGTCCCGCGACGCGGACGGCCGGCGGCGCAGGTTGGCGCGGGCGTCGCCGGTCTCGACCCGCAGCAGCGGCCCCGTCCGCAGGCCGAGGCTGCGGCGGTCGAGGTCGACGAGCGCCGGGTCGAGCTCCAGGACGAGGTTGTCGCTGCCGGGCCGGGTCGCGGCGACATACCGCGGCAGCGTGAACCCGCCGCCGCCCAGGTGCAGCACCTCCAGGGGTCCCGGCGGCAGACCGTCCAGGTAGGACCCGATCCACTGGGTGTAGGAGTACTCCAGGTGGGTCGGGTCGTCGACGTCCACATAGGAGTGCTGGGCGCCGTTGAGGAACAGGGTGCCGTCCTGCACCGAGGCGCAGGTGTAGGCGGTCTCGACGTCGCACGGGTTGGGCGTGACGATCCCGATGGGCACGCCGATGGCGACGAACGCGAAGGCCGCCGACAGGTTGCCGCGGCGCCGCCAGTACCCGCCGAACGCGAACCCGGCAAGGGCCAGCACACCGGACAGGCCGAGCAGGATGACGCTGGTCGGCACGGTGGCCACCAGCACGAACCCGGTCGCGAACGTCGCCGTGATCGCGCCGAGGGTGCCGATGCTGGACAGCCGGCCCACCACCCGCCCGGTATGGGACAGCTCGAGCAGCTGCAGCTTGACCACCAGCGGGGTGACCGCCGAGAGCAGTGCGGCCGGCGCGAACAGGGCCATCGCCGCCAGGAGCAGCACGCTGGTGGGCTCGGTGCCACGCAGCCACTCGCCGGCGACCCGGATGATCGGCAGGGTGGCGGCGGTCGCGGCCGCGCCGAGCAGTAGCAGCGGCGACAGGAGCTTGCGCTGGTCGATTCGGCGGTCGGCGAGCCAGCCGCCGGTCCAGGCGCCGTAGGCGATCGCGGCGAGGGCCACACCGATGATGGCGGTGCTGCTCGACAGCGTCACGCCGACGTACGGGCCGACGAGCCGCAGCCCGACGATCTCCAGGACGAGCACGGCGCCGCTGGTCAGGAACACCAGGCCGGCGGCGATGCGGTTATTGAGGGGTGTCGCGGCAGTCACGGCTCTAGCATGGGGCACATGTCCGATTCGACGCGCATACCCGCCAAGCCCACCCTCGATGGACTCGAGGCGCGCTGGGTAAAGGTATGGGACGTCGAGGGGACCTACAGGTTCGACCGGACCGCGACGCGCGAGGACATCTTCTCGATCGACACGCCGCCGCCGACGGTGAGCGGGGCGCTGCACATCGGTCACGTGTTCTCCTACACGCAGACCGACGCGATCGCCCGCTATCAGCGCATGCGCGGCCGGGTCGTGTTCTACCCGATGGGGTGGGACGACAACGGCCTGCCGACCGAGCGGCGCGTGCAGCTGACGTACGGCGTGCAGTGCGACCCCTCGCTGCCCTACGACGAGCATCTGGTGATCACGAAGACGGCGGGCGGCCCGCCGCAGAAGATCAGCCGGCGCAACTTCATCGACCTGTGCGAGCGGCAGACCGAGGTCGACGAGCAGGCCTATGAGCAGCTGTGGCGCAATCTCGGCCTGTCGGTGGACTGGTCGCTGCTCTACACGACGATCGGCGACCGGGCGCGGACCGCGGCGCAGCAGGGCTTCCTCAACAGCCTCGCCCGCGGCGACGCGTACGCGGTGGACGGCCCGACGCTGTGGGACGTGACCTTCGGCACCGCCGTGGCGCAGGCCGAGCTGGAGGACCGTGAGCGGCCCGGCGCCTACCACCGGGTCCGCTTCGGCGACTTCGCGGTGGAGACGACCCGGCCGGAGCTGCTGCCGGCGTGCGTAGCGCTGGTCGCGCACCCCGATGACGAGCGCTTCCGGCCGCACTTCGGCACCACCGTGCGCACGCCGCTTTTCCACGTGGAGGTGCCGCTGCTGGCGCACCCCCTCGCGGACCCGGCGAAGGGCAGCGGGCTGGTCATGGTGTGCACGTTCGGCGACCTGACCGACGTGACCTGGTGGCGGGAGCTCGACCTGCCGTCCCGGACGGTGATCCAGCGCAACGGTCGCTTCGGCCTGCAGCCCCCGGCCGGTGTCGAGGAGGACCTCTACGCCCTGGTCGCCGGGCTCACCGTGCACCAGGCGCGGGAGAAGGTGGTCACCGCGCTGCGGGCCTCCGGAGATCTCGAGGGCGAGCCGCGGCCGATCACGCACGCGGTGAAGTTCTACGAGAAGGGCGAGAAGCCCCTGGAGATCGTGGGCACGCGCCAGTGGTACATCCGCAACGGCGGCCGCTCGCCCGAGCTTCGGGCGGCGCTGCTGGCACGGGGGCGCGAGCTGCAGTGGACGCCGGCGCACATGCGGACCCGCTATGAGCACTGGGTGGAAGGGCTCACGGGCGACTGGGTGATCAGCCGGCAGCGGTTCTTCGGGGTGCCGATCCCGCTGTGGTATCGCCTGGACGACGACGCCCACCCGGTCTACGACGACCCGATCGTGCCCGCGACCCTGCCGATGGACCCGAGCAGCGACACCCCGCCCGGCTTCGAGGAGGCGCAGCGCGGGCAGCCCGGTGGGTTCGTCGGCGACCCGGACGTGATGGACACCTGGGCGACGTCGTCGCTGTCGCCGCAGATCATCGGCGGCTGGCTCGACGACCAGGACCTCTTCGGCCGGGTGTTCCCGATGGACCTGCGCCCGCAGGCGCACGAGATCATCCGCACCTGGCTGTTCTCCACGGTGCTGCGCGCGCACGTGGAGCACGACGTGCTGCCATGGAAGCGGGCGTCGATCGCCGGCTGGATCGTCGACCCGGACCGCAAGAAGATCGGCAAGTCGAAGGACAACGCGGGCGACTCGCCGGAGGCGATGCTGGAGCGCTTCGGCGCCGACGCCCTGCGCTACTGGGCGACCAGCGCCCGGCCCGGGGTGGACACCGCGCTGGACGTCAACCAGATGAAGATCGGCCGCCGGCTGGCGACGAAGCTGCTCAACGCGAGCCGGTTCGTGCTCGGCTTCCCCGCCGCCGGCGACGGTGCCGTCACCGAGCCGGTGGACCGGGCGATGCTGGCCGCGCTGTCCGCGGTGGTGGCCGAGGCGACGGCGGCCTTCGAGGCGTACGACTACGCACGCGCCCTGGAGCGCACCGAGCAGTTCTTCTGGTCGTTCTGCGACGACTACCTGGAGCTGGTGAAGGCGCGCGCCTACGGCGAGGTGCCGGGCGGCGACTCGGCGCGGGCCGCGCTGACCACGGCGCTGTCGACGCTGCTGCGGCTGTTCGCGCCGTTCCTGCCGTACGTGACCGAAGAGGTCTGGTCGTGGTGGCGGTCCGGCTCGGTCCACCGCGCACCCTGGCCTGACATGTCCGAAGAATCTGACATGTTGCCTCTATCGGTCGCGACGGCGATCCTCGCTGCCGTGCGCAAGGCCAAGTCCGCCGCCCAGCAGTCGATGAAGGCCGAGGTGGCACTGCTGACGGTGGCCGGGCCGGCGGCGGTCGTGGAGCAGGTCAAGGCGGACCTCACCGCGGCCGGCAACGTGCGCGAGTGGGCCGTCACCGATGCCGGGGAGCTGTCCGTTACCGTCACGTTGTGATGGAACTCCAGGCCATCGGGGTCCAGCACCCCGCCGTGCGGCAGGTGCAGCACATCCAGAACAACACCGCACCCAACCGCTACAAGCTCTTCGTGGCCGAGGGCCTCTGGGCGCACAACATGCTCCTGGAGGCCAACGCCCCCATCGACACCTTCTTCTGGTGCCCGGAGGCCATCTACGCCGACGAGGCGCACCGGCGGGCCGAGGAGATCGCTGAGCGGGCCGAGCGGTCGTTCCGCGTCTCGCTGCGGACCATGGAGAAGATCTCCGAACGCGACAAGCCCGACGGCCTGTTGTCCCTGGCGGCGCTGCCCCGGTGGAGCCCCGAGGATCTCCGGTTCGGCAGGACGTCGCTGGTCCTGGTCGCTGACGGCCTGGAGATCCCGGGCAACCTCGGCACGCTGATCCGGTCCCTCGACGCCTGCGGCGCCGACTGCCTGGTGCTCACCAACCGCAAGACCCGGCTGACCCATCCGAAGGTGATCCGCGCCAGCCAGGGCACGATCCTGACCGTGCCGACGGTGGAGTTCGAGGACACCGCCGACGCCGTGGCCTGGCTCGACCGGCACCGCTTCACCGTCCTGCTCGCCGACACCGACGAGGCCGTCAACTACCGCCAGGCGGACTACTCGGGCCGCACGGCCCTGGTCGTCGGCAGCGAGCGCTACGGCATCGGCAAGCAGTGGTACGGCCACGGATACCAGCGGGTCGCCGTCCCCATGCTGGGGTCCGGCGACTCGCTCAACGTCTCGGTCTCCGCCTCGGTCCTGCTGTATGAGGCAAGGGCCCGGAAATCCGGCTGGTGAGTTGACCTTGGAAGATCCGACTGGTCGTAGGTAGTCAGATCTTCCAAGGTCAATCGGCGGCTACTTGGGCTGGGCGGCCTGGCCGCGCAGGGAGATGGCCTGCAGGAAGATGTCGCCGATCTTGGCCGGGTCGGGCGCGACGAAGGTGCCGCCGCCGACCGCGTCGGTGATCTGGCGCATGGCCGCCTCGCCGACCTTGTCGCCGATGCCGATCAGGATCACCTGGATCGGCTTGGCCGGGTCGGCGGTCGCCTTGAGCTCGGCGATCAGCTGGTCGAGCGACAGACCGCCGGCGGGGTCGTCGTTCTCGCCGTCGGTCATGACGATGAGCGAGTTGATCCGGCCGTTGTCCCATCCGCTCTGCACGGCCTTGTAGCCGGCGAGGATGGTGTCGTAGAGCGCGGTGTCGCCGTTCTGCTTCGGCCGGATCGTCTGCAGCGCCTGGAGGCACTGGTTGCGCTGGCTGACCAGCGGGCCGATCGGCACCAGCTGCTTGTAGTCCTTCGCCCCGTCGAGCTGGGTCGAGAAGGTCCACACGCCGAGCGCCCACGAGTCGTCGAAGAGCTGCATGCCGCGGCGGGCCGCTTCCAGGGTCACCGTCATGCGGTCCACACCGCCGGCGGTCGGCACCTTGGTGAGCATCGAGCCGGAGACGTCGATGACGGCGAGCATGCGGGCCGGCAGCGTGATCGCCTGCCACTTGACCAGCAGGCCCTCGATCGCGGCCGCCTCGGGCACCTGGCTCGCGGTGAGCGCGGACGGCGCGCCGGTCGGGGTCTGGAAGCCCTTGCCGGCGGCGCCGTCGGAGCCGCGCAGGCCGATCGCGCCGAGCCGGTCGCGGAACGCGTCGCCCTCGAGCGACTTGAGCAGCTGCTCGGCGACCGCGGCGCGCTCGTTGCCGAGGATGACGAACGGGTAGTCCAGGGCGACCGGCGCGGGGTCCGCGTAGATCGCGGCGATGCGGACCGGCGGCTGCTGGGCGTTGTACTGGATGACCGACTGCTCCGACAGCGGCGCGACCGTCAGACCGGCGCTGAGCGCCTGCGGGTCGGAGCCGCGCGGGAACTTCTGGATCAGGTCGTCCTTGATCGAGGACCGGCCGGCGGCGAGCGAGCGCAGCGCGGCGGTGGCGATCTGGGTGGCCTGGGTCGCGTTGCCGCCGCCCGCGGCGGTCGCCGCCCCGGCGAGGGTCATCAGCCCGGCGAGGCCGGTCGAGTCACGGCTGGGCTCGACGATGCCGATCTTGACCTTCTGGTCGCCGGACACCTTGGCGATCAGGTCGGTGTACTTGATCTTCGTCTGCGGCCAGCCGAAGGACGTCGTCGCGATCGGCTCGGGCACGGCCACCACGATCGGGCTGCGGGCGATCGACTTGGCGCTGGCCGGCACGCTCTGCGGGTTCGCCGCGCGCAGGCGCTGGAGCCACAGCGACGAGTCCGGCACCCACACGTCGGGGATGCGGGTCTTGCCGTTGGCCTGACCGACGCCGGTCAGCGACTTCTTCGAGGTCGCGGCGATCGCGGCGGCCACGTCGGCGGACGCCGCCTCGATGACCTCGACGTCGACACAGCTATTACCGGACTTGGCCTCCTCGGCCCAGGCCGTCGCCTGGAGCTTCAGGGCCGGCGCGATGTCCGGCGGCGCACTGATCGTGAGTTTCGTCGACGCGCCGCACGACGGCTGGGAGAACTTCCGGAACGCATACCAGCTGCCGGCGAGGACAACGAGCACGGCGACGGCGGCGGCGCCCATCTTGAGCGCTGCGCCTGACGACCCCGCTGAGCGGTGGCGACCTTTCACGGCTCTTATCCTCCGGACCGGCGGCCTCTGCGGCCTTGTACCTTCGGTTGGAAATCACTGACGGTACGAATCCCAACAAACGAACGCCCAATCTACAAGGCGCCGAAGAATCGTAGTTAAACGAACACGGCTCGCAATCGTGCGCGGACAAACCGCCGCAAGCAGGCATTCCGCTCGCACTTAAATCTGCCCTAATCGATTTTCAGTGTGCCCGGCCGATCACGCAGGGTCACAACGAGTGGCCGATGGTCGGAGAACGGCACCGCCGGGGCGGCCACCCGCAGGACCCGCGGGAGGCGTTCCTGCCCCCGCCGATCGACGAGCACGTGGTCGAACTGCACACGTGGCGCCGGTGACGGGTAGGTCGGCAGGGCCGCGAGCCGGTGCCAGCCGGAGACGAGCCGGGGCAGCCCGCCGGGCAGGTTGAGGTCGCCGAGGAGCACGCGCGGCGCCGGCAGCACCCGCAGCGCGCGGCGGACCAGGTGGAGCTGCCGGATGTTCCAGCCGGGCATGAACGACAGGTGCGTGGTGGCGACCGTCACACGTCCGGCGGGGGTCTCGAGCACCGCGGCGATCAGGACGCGCGGCTCGTCGTCGAGCAGCATGAGCTTCGGGCCGGCGGTCCAACCGGCGAGGATCGGCGAGCGCAGCGGGGCGGCCGGCAGCCGGGTCACCCGCCACTCGACCACCGGATACCGGCTCACCAGGGCCACGCCGTAGTGCGGCTCGCCGCCGTCCTGATCCTCGTCGGTCGCCACCCGGAAGCCCTCCCCCGGCGTGCCCACGACCGCCGGCACGAACATCGCGTGCTTCGCGCCCAGCGCGTCGGCGGCGATCCCGGCCAGGTCGGCGTGGCCGCTGCGGTGCTGGCCCCGGTCGACCTCCTGCAGGCCGAGCACGTCGGTGTCGAGGCTCTTGATCGCGGCGTGCACGCGGTCGGCGTCCACCAGGCCGTCCGTGAGGGACCGTCCGTGCATGAGGTTGAACGTGCCCAGCCGCATGCCTCATTGTCGCCGCTGAAGCTTGCGCACCGCTGTCTTGGCGATCGCCTCGGTCTCCCCCGGGTCGACCTCCGGCTGGCCGAAGTGCACGAGTGTGCAGGTCGTGCCGCCGACGCGGACCGCGACCAGGTAGCCGCTGAGCGTGTACGCGTCGTCGCCCGTCCCGCCGGAGGCCGCCATCCTGAGCGCCGCGGAGTCCTCGCCGAGGCCCGGCAGGCCGGCATCGGCCACCGTCACGCTGGTCGTGTCGCCGGCGGCGTCGGTGTCGGTGAAGGTCCCGCACCGGGTGCCGAGCTCCCGCAGTACATCCACCGCATCCGCGGCATCGGTCAGCTCCTCGGCGAGGAAGGGCCCGGACGCACCGCCCTCGAACCGGACGCCGGTGCCGCCGTCGCGGAACCTGTTGAGCAGGGCGTCGCAGCCGGCCACACTCACCGAGCTGACCCCGCTGACCTCGGGCTCCGCCTGCGGCGGGCTGGTCACGTAGCCGTCGGGCAGGTCCTCGACGGCGAGCATCGGGCTCCCGGCTCCCACACGCGAAGACTCCGGCTCGACGGGTGTCGAACCGGAGTCACATGACGCCAGCGTGAGGGCCAGGGCGAAGCCGATCAGGTAGCCGCGCATCGGGGCCGTTGATCAGGCACTGACGGTCGGCTGGGAGCCCTGGCGCAGCGGGGTCCGCGCGCCGGTGGCCAGGTTGACCGCGGTCACCCACGAGTGGCCCTGGTGCGACGCGGTCAGCACGCCGGTGCGGGCGCTCGCGTAGACCATCTCGCGGTCGTCGGCGGCACCGACCTGGCGGCGGTTCGCACCGTCGGCGTCGGCCTCGGTGACGCGCACCGCGGTGCCGTCCTCGGTGTAGGTCGTCCAGGTGACCTTCTGGCTGTCGGCCCGCCACGCCGGCACGACGCCGAAGCCGCTGGTGCCGCTGCCGCCACCGCCGTAGTAGTCGATCGCGCGCTCGGTGCCGGCGACGACGTTGCCGATGCTCAGGCAGTTGTCGGCGATCGACTCGCACTCGCCGCCACGGAACGCGATCTTGGTGCCGTCGGGCGACCAGGCCACCGCGTCGTCGGTGCGCAGCCGGTCGACCAGCTTCACGGCCGGAGCCTGCACGCTCTCCTCGGGCTGCTCCATGACATAGGCGACCTCGGGGGCGGCCTGGTCGCGGCAGGAGGCGGGGAAGAGCGGCTCGGAGGCGGTGCCGCCCGCGGTGCCGACGCGGAAGACGCCGGGGCCGCCGGTGCAGGACAGCGCCGAGTAGGCGATCCACTTCCCGTCCGGCGACCACGAGGGCCCGCCGGCGGCCCGGTCACTGACCTGGTGCTTGTCGCTGCCGTCGGCGTTCATCACCCAGACCGTGTCGTTGTGCAGGTAGGCCAGCTTCGCGCCGTCCGGGCTGAAGCGCGGGCGGGCGTTGACCTCGTCCTCGGTGAGCCGGGTCTCGGTCGTGCCGTTGCTGCTGTAGATGACCCCGGCGCGGACGTAGGCGACTGTCTTGCCGTCGGTCGCACCGGCGGTCGCGGCGGTGGCGGCGGACGAACCGATCATCGTGCCGAGGCCCGCCAGAGCGGCGAAACCGGCCAGCGTGACTGCCTTGGTGATCGCGTTGCCGTTCATCCGTGCCCCCCGTGTTTCCGTCTCTTCCGTGTGACGCAGAGACCATCGGCGCAACCGTGCCGCACCTGAACGGTTCCCCGCCGGAAACTCGGGTAAATTCCGCCAAACGGACATTCGGTGCGCTGCGTCAAACAATTTGCACTCGCAGTGCCTTTTCAGGACCGTGTCTCAGGGGTGAGTATCGGAGGCATGACTGATACACAGGCCCGCGTGGCGATCGTGACCGGCGCGGCCCGCGGCATCGGGGCCGCGACCGCCCTCCGTCTGGCCGCCGACGGGCACGCCGTGGCGGTGCTCGACCTGGATGAGGGCGCCTGCAAGGACACCGTCGAGCAGATCCGCGCCGCGGGCGGCACGGCCGTCGCCGTCGGGGCGGACGTCGCCGACTCGGGCGCCGTGACCGCGGCCGTGGCGAGGGTCGCCGAGGAGCTCGGGCCGCCGGTGGTCCTCGTCAACAACGCCGGGGTGCTGCGCGACAACCTGCTGTTCAAGATGAGCGACGACGACTGGGACACGGTGATGGGGGTGCACCTGCGGGGTGCCTTCCTGATGAGCCGGGCCGCTCAGGTGCACATGACCGCGGCGAAGTACGGCCGGATCGTCAACCTGTCGTCGTCCTCCGCGCTCGGCAACCGTGGCCAGGCCAACTACTCCGCCGCCAAGGCCGGGCTGCAGGGCTTCACGAAGACCCTGGCGATCGAGCTCGGCCCGTTCGGCGTCACGGTCAACGCGGTGGCGCCCGGCTTCATCGCGACCGACATGACCGCCGCGACCGCCGCGCGGGTCAAGGTGGACTTCGAGGCGTTCCAGCAGGCGGCGGCCGAGCGCATCCCGGTCCGCCGGGTGGGCGTCCCCGCCGACGTCGCGCACACCATCTCGTTCCTCGCGAGCGAGGGCGCGGGCTTCGTGTCCGGCCAGGTCATCTACGTGGCCGGAGGTCCCCTCAATTGAGGCCGGCAGAGCTGGCGGAGGAGTTCCTCGCCGCACACGACCCCAACGCGCTCGAGCCGCTCGACTTCCTGCGGGCCCGCTTCGACGCCGGCCTCGCCTGGGTGCAGTTCCCGGAGGGGCTCGGCGGGCTCGGGCTGCCACGGGAGGAGCAGGCGGGCGTCGAGGAGGCGTTCGTCGCGGCCGGTGCGCCCGACAACAACCCCCGGCGCATCGGGATCGGGCTCGGCATGGCCGCGCCGACGATCCTGCGGCACGGCACCGAGGAGCAGCGGCGGCGCTGGCTGCGGCCGCTGTGGACCGGCGAGGAGGTGTGGTGCCAGCTCTTCAGCGAGCCCGGCGCCGGGTCCGACCTCGCCGGCCTCGCCACCCGCGCGGTCCGTGACGGTGACGGCTGGGTCGTCGACGGTCAGAAGGTGTGGACGTCGATGGCGCACGAGGCGCGGTGGGCGATCCTCATCGCCCGCACCGACCCGGCGGTGCCGAAGCACCAGGGCATCACGTATTTCGTGCTCGACATGACCGCGCCCGGGGTCGAGGTGCGGCCGCTGCGGCAGGCGACCGGCGAGGCCGAGTTCAACGAGGTGTTCCTGACCGGCGTCCGCGTCCCGGACACCGACCGGCTCGGCGCCGTCGGCGAGGGCTGGGCCGTCGCGCAGACCACGCTGATGAACGAGCGGGTCGCGATCGGCGGCGGCGCCGCACCCCGCGAGGGCGGCGTCATCGGCGTCGTGGCCGACCTGTGGCGCGACCGCCCCGAGCTGCGCACCCCGGCGCTGCACGACGCGCTGCTGCGGCTGTGGGTCGAGGCCGAGGCGGCCAGGCTCACCGGCACGCGGCTGCGCCAGCAGCTGGCCGTGGGCCAGCCGGGACCGGAGGGGTCGGCGGCGAAGCTGCTCTTCGCCCGGCTCAACCAGGAGATCTCCGCTCTGGAGCTGGACCTGCTCGGCGAGGAGGGGCTGCGGCACGACGAGTGGACGATGCGCCGGCCGACCGTCGTCGACTTCGCGGGCAGGACGGCCGGCTACCGGTACCTGCGCGCCAAAGGCAACTCGATCGAGGGCGGCACCTCGGAGATCCTGCGCAACATCGTCGCCGAACGGGTCCTGGGGCTGCCGCCGGAGCACCGCCTCGACAAGGACGTCGCGTGGAAGGACCTGCCCAAATGACCGGCCAGCGAAGCGGCTCGGGCCGGTCATCAGGAGGACAGCCATGGGGC
>NZ_JBEXDG010000002.1:275883-275983 GCF_040605635.1 Dactylosporangium sp. NPDC005555 | reverse complement strand
GCAGGCGCCCGGAACGAAGTGAGGACGCATGACCGGCCAGCGAAGCGGCTCGGGCCGGTCATCAGCAGGACAGCCATGGGGCAGGCGCCCGGAACGAAGT
>NZ_JBEXDG010000002.1:0-275785 GCF_040605635.1 Dactylosporangium sp. NPDC005555 | reverse complement strand
TAGAGGACGCATGACCGGCCAGCGAAGCGGCTCGGGCCGGTCATCAGCAGGACAGCCATGGGGCAGGCGCCCGGAACGAAGTGAGGACGCATGACCGGCCAGCGAAGCGGCTCGGGCCGGTCATCAGCAGGACAGCCATGGGGCAGGCGCCCGGAACGGAGTGAGGACGCATGACCGATCTGCTGTACAGCGAGGTCGAGGAGGAGCTGCGCGCCAGCGTGCGCTCCCTGCTGGCCGACCGCGCCGGGTTCGAGACGGTCCTCGCCAGGATCGAGACGGCCGAGCCCGTCGACCTGAAGCTGTGGCGGGCCCTCGCCGTGGACCTCGGGGTGGCCGGCCTGCCGGTGCCCGAGGCGGACGGCGGCGCGGGCGCGTCGTGGCGGGAGACGGCCGTGGTGATGGAGGAGCTGGGTCGCTCGGTCGCGCCGGTGCCGTTCCTCGGCCACTCCGTCCTCGCGGTGGCGGCCCTGTCCGGGACCGGCGACCCGCTGCTGGACGCGGTGGCGGCCGGCAGCCGGACGGTGACCCTCGCGGTGCCGCTGTCCTCACGCGGCGCTCAACCGTGGACCGTCACCGCCGACGGCGACCGGCTCGACGGCACGGTGACCAGCGTGGTGGACGCCGGGGTCGCCGAGGTGCTGCTGGTGCCGACGGCCGCCGGCCTGTACGCGGTGGACGCGACCCACGCCGGACGGGTGCCGGTCGTCAGCTTCGACCTGACCCGGCCGCTCACCGACGTCACGCTCCGCACCGTGCGAGGGCGGCTGGTCAGCGCGGACGCCACCGCCGCCGTGGATCGGGCGCTGCTGGCCGGGGCGGCGCTGCTCGCCTCCGAGCAGCTCGGCGTCGCCGAGTGGTGCCTGACGACGACGGTCGACTACGTGAAGACGCGGCGGCAGTTCGCCCGCCAGGTCGGCTCGTACCAGGCGATCAAGCACCGGCTCGCGGACCTGTGGGTGAGCGTCACCCAGGCCCGCGCGGTGGCCCGCTACGCGGCGGACTGCCTCGCGACCGGCGACGCCGACCTGCCGGTCGCGGCGGCCCTGGCCCAGGCGTTCTGCTCCCCCGTGGCGGTCAAGGCCGCGGAGGAGTGCGTGCAGCTGCACGGCGGGATCGGCTTCACCTGGGAGCACCCGGCGCACCTGTATCTCAAGCGCGCCCGCTCCAACGCGGCGAGCCTCGGATCGGCCTCGGCCCACCGCGCGGCCCTCGCTGAACTGGTGGCCCTCCCCGCGGGCTGAGCGTTACAGGAGGAGCCGGGTCAGCGACTCGGCGACGCAGACCGGCTTCTCCTGGCCCTCGCGCTCCACCGTCACCTTGTTCTTCAGCTGCAGCCAGCCCTCGCCGATGTCGTCGGCGGTGAGCAGCTGCACGGTGGCCCGCACCTTCGACCCGACGGGCAGCGGCGCGGGGAAGCGCACCTTGTCCAGGCCGTAGTTGATGCCCATCCGGGAGCCCTCGACGCGGTACACGCCGGAAACCAGCACCGGGAGCAGCGACAGGCTCATGAAGCCGTGCGCGATGGTGGTGCCGAACGGTCCGGCCGCGGCCCTTTCGGCGTCGACGTGGATCCACTGGTGGTCGCCGGTCGCCTCGGCGAACAGGTTGATCTGTTCCTGGGTGATCTCCCGCCACTCGCTGTGGCCAAGGACCTCACCGACTGCCGCCAGCAGCTCTCCGGCATTTGCAAACGTCCGCATACCCCCGATCTTGCACAAACAGTGCAACATCCGTCAACGACCGGCGGCCGGCCCCGTGGATCGGGACCGGCCGCCGTTCGCGCGTCGTGCTTACGTGCCGATGCGGTTGAACTTCAGCGTCACACCGATGTCGGTGGAGACGACGGTCGTGCCCGGGACGGCCGGGGTGACCACCGAGGTGGTGACCTTGCCCGAACCTGGGAGCAGACCCTTCACCGTGACGGTGTAGGACGTCGACGCACCCGGCACCGGGTCGGTGCTGGTGACGTAGAGGTCCGTGGTCGGCAGCGTGTTCAGCGGCAGACCCTGGCCACCGGTGCCCGCCTCGTTCTCGGCGCCGACGATGAGGTTCTGCCCGGCGGGCAGGCTCGCGACGGTGCCGAAGTCGTAGGAGAACGCGATGTCCTGCGGGCCACCCGAGCCGAGCCAGACCTGGAACCGCCGGGTGTTGTTGGTGCCGAAGTCCCGCACCCGCCACTCGACGACCGTCCAGGTGCCGACGCCGTCGGTGAGGACGTTGATCAGGAGACCCTGAGCGCCCGTGCCGTCGAGGTCGGTCCAGAACGGCGCGAGCACGTTGTTCGGCTTCGCGGGGTTCGGGATCGGGCTGATGTCACAGCAGTTGTTGTTCTCGTTGCTGTCGTCGCTGCCCGGGTACAGGTAGCCGTTCGAGTCCACGGTGAGCGAGCTGTACTCGACACCGTTGTACTTGAACGACGGCACGTTGAACGTCGTCAGGTCCTCGTCGCCGACCGGGGTCACCAAAGTGCCCCCGAACAGGTCGAGCGGGATGTACCCGGCGATGGTGCCCGGGGCGATCGACGGCGTGCCCGCGATGGCACCGGCCAGCGGCGCGTTCTTCTTCTCCGCCTTGAACAGGTTGACCACCGTGGCACCGCTCGCGCCGACGATCGGCAGGTTGAGCGTGGGCGTGGTGACGAAGTCCGCCGTGGTGTCGTTGAAGGTGCCGTTGGTGGCCGTGACGGTGCAGGTGCTGTTCTGCAGCAGCGTCAGCGACGCCGGGCTGCAGGACTGGGTCACCTTGACGTCGCCCTGCTGCGGGATGAACGCGACCGGCAGGTGCAGCGCCGGCACGCTCGAGCTGACGGGCTTCAACCGGACCTCACCGAAGTACTGCGCCTTGGGGGCGCTGGACTTGATGGTGATGTTGATGGTCGCGGTCGCGCCCGCCGCCACGGTGAAGATGGCCGGCGAGGCCGTGATGGAGGAGCCGGCCGGCGAGGTGGTCTCGACGCGGTAGGTCTGCGTCTTGCCCGAGACGTTCTTCGCCGTGCGCACCGCGGTGAGCTTGCCCGGCATGACCGGGGCGTTCACCGAGGGCAGGTTGATCTGCACCGCGTTGACCGGGTCGTTGCCCAGCGCGTACAACCGGTCGGCCGTCTCGTCGAACGTGAGGCCGGGGTTGGCGGCGAGGTTGACCTGGACGCGACCGGCGCCGAGATCGAACGGGTCGGCAGGCGTCGTCCCGTTCTCCTTCTTCACGTTGGTCGTCGCGGTGGTCATCAGCGAGGACTTGATCTGACCCGGGGTGAAGTCCGGGTGCGCCGCCTTCTCCAGGATGGCCGAGCCGGCGATGTGCGGCGAGGACATCGAGGTGCCCGCGATGGCCATGAAGTACTGGCCGGGCGGGCCACCGGCGGCGTCGTCCGGGGTCGGCGTCTGGCCGGCCAGGATCTGCGCACCGGGTGCGGTGATGTCGGGCTTGATGAACTGGCCGCCGGGGCCGCGCGACGAGAAGCTCGTCATCACGTCGCCGGTGCCGATGACCTTCTCGCCCTGGGTGAACTTCGCCGTGATGCCCGGGTGGGCCGAGACGTAGTTCAGGAACGCCGTGCCGTCGGCCAGGTGCACCGTCGGCAGCCAGTGGTTGTCGCTCAGCGCGTCAGCCGCCGGGTTGTTGTACAGGATCATGCCAGCGGCACCACCCTGCTTGACGTTGAAGCCCTTCATGATGCGGCCGGGGCTGCGCTGGCACGCCACGATCTTGCCGATGAAGATGCCGGGCGCGGCCGGGGCCGTGCACGTCGGGTTGTTGTACGGCGGAGCCGACGCCAGCACGACGTTGGTCGGGGTGCTGATGCCCTGGGTGATCGAGATGCCCTTCAGGACCGTCTGGGTGCCGTCGGTGGAGCTGACGGTCAGCGTGGACTCGAAGGAGCGCTTCTGGGTCGAGGCGCCCACCGTGGTGACCCAGCCCGACAGGTGGTCGGCCGTGGACGCGCCCGGACCGGAGTTGCCGGCGGAGGCGGCCACGAAGACGCCGGCCTTGTAGGCGTCGAAGAACGCCAGCTCCACGATGTCGGTGTACGGGCTCGCGCCACCCGAGATCGAGAAGTTGATGACCTTGACGCCGTCCTTGATCGCCTGGGCGACCGCGGCGGCCGAGTCGGTGCCGTAGCAGCCGGTGGCGCCACAGACCTTGTACACCGAGACCCAGGCACCGGGCGCGACGCCGTTGATCGGCCCCCGCTCGACGCCGAGGACGTTCGCCGACGCGACCGGGTTACCGGCGGCGGTCGACGCGGTGTGGGTGCCGTGGCCGTCGGAGTCGCGGGCGGTGTACCCGTACAGCTCCATCGGCTGCAGCGCGTTGTAGGTGTCAAGGAAGCCCTTGCCACCGATGAGCTTGTTCTGGCAGACGAACGGGTCGGCCGCCGGGGTGAGCGGGTTGTCGCCGAAGTCGCAGGACCGCGGGGTCCCGTCGGCCTTCGCGGGCGGGGCACCGAGGTTGCCGTTGTCGGCGAACGACGGGTGCTCCGGCCACGCGCCACTGTCGAGCGAGCCGAAGATGACGCCCTTGCCGGCGTTCGGCTTGCCGCCGAGCGACGGGTAGACCTGGTCCGCGCCGATGAAGCTGGTACTGGAGTCGGTCTGCGGGGCCCGGGCCGCGTCGGACTGGACCGCGACGACGTTGTCGAGCGTCAGGATCGCGCCGATCTTGTTGGCCGGCACCGAGAGTGCGATACCGCCGTAGACCGTCCGCAGCTTCTGGCCGACCTTGGCGTCGGGGACCTGCTTCTGCAGCTGAGCGACGAACTTGTCCTCAATTGCCTTGATGCGGCTTTCGTAACGCTGTTCCGCATTACCGCCGGAAAGCGCTTTGCCGGTGACTGACGGGCTCGTCGCCTCATATCCGGCGATGCCGCCGGAGTATGTCGCGGTCGAGTCGTAGTCGAGCTTCACCGCGATCGGCAGCCGGGTGCTGTCGGTGCGGTTGAGCAGGGACGGGTCGGTCTTTGCCATGCGACTCGTGGGCGACTTCGCGGCCGAGCTCTGCTTGGCCAGCGAGGCACCCGGCACCGATGTCAAACTGCCACTCGGCACCGGCGCTGCCTGACTCGGGCTTGCCGAGACGATCACGAGCAGTGGCGGAACGAGTGCGGACGCCATTGCGGCGCGCACCCATGTCCGTCGGCTCATCATGCCCCCTCTCATGGACGGGCTGTGTCCGAAGGGTTTGTGACTGCTTCCCCCGTGGTGCTGCTCCGGCGTGGCCCACCCTCGGCCTACGCGCACGCCGTCGCCGCATATCCCGAATGCTCGATATACGCCGTCACAACATGCCAGTTTTCGACGTGGCGGAACAGGGGCAATCACTCCGCAGAAACCCGCCGAACAGGGGATGTAGGGCTATGTCGAGGGTTATAGGGGGCAGTCATTGCCGCATATCAACAAATTGCAATGTCCTAGTCATCCGTACTGAGGGGAAATACGCGCGGGCGGCGTTTTGTATTGGTTCCGCCTGAAACGACAAAACCCGCCCTTTCGGGCGGGTCGTCGGAACTGGCGCTCAGCCGTCGTCGCGGGGCGGCGGGTTGATGACCTGGGTCTGGTCGGGGTCTTTCGCAGGGGCCTTCGGCGGCTGGGAGACCGGCCGCTGCGTGGGCACCTGAACCTGCCCGCTCGGCGGGGCGGTCGGCACGGTCGGCACCACCATCGTGGGTCCGTCGACCGGTCCCGTGGGCTCGATCCGGGTCTGGGCCAGCTCCGCCTGCCGCGCCGCTTCCGCGCGCCGCGCCTCCTCGGCCTGCTCGGCGGCCTGCCTTTCGGCGGCCCGGCGGGCCGCTTCCGCCGCTGCCTCCGCCTGCCTGGCCGCTTCCGCCTGGCGGGCCGTTTCGGCCTCCGCGGCCCGGCGCGCCTCCACTTCCTCGCGGCGGGTCTGGGCGGCGGCCTTCACCCGCTCCGACACGGCCGGCGCCTCCTGCTCGACGCGGGTCAGCCAGCCCTCCCACCGCTGCTGCATCGGGCGGACCAGGCCGCCGCCGACGCCGACGATGAGGATCCCGGCGATCGTGGCGAGGACCGCGATCAGCACCGGCATGGTCACCGACGTGGCGATGCCGATCTGGTTCAGCGCCGCGATGACGCCCAGGCCCAGGACGAAGCAGTAGCCGACGTTGGCGAGGAGGCGTCCGTACGGCAGGCCGCCCAGCGCTCCGGTGACGATGTCGCGCAGCCCGCTGGCGAGCGCCGCCGCCACGACCACGATCACGATCGCGACCGCCGCCTTCGGCAGCCAGGACACCACGGTGTCGATGAGGTCCGAGACCGGGTTGGGCCCCCACACACCGAACGCGATCTGCAGTGTGAAGAGCAGGATCGCGTAGTAGACGAGTTTGGCGATCAGGTCGCCGGCGTCGAAGCTCGTGCGCGACAACGCCCGGCCGACGCCGCCACGGTCGACCAGCCGGTCGAAGCCGGCCTTGGCCAGCAGCTTGCGCACACCCGCCCGGGCCAGGAACGCGAGGCCCCAGCCGACGAGCAGGATGACGATGAACAGCAACAGTGACGGCACGAAGCGGACGACGTCGCCGAGGGCATCACGGACCATGCCGTGACGGGTGCCCATCCATCGGCGAAGCTAATCGTCCATGCCTGCCAGCCCCTTCGGGCTCTCCGCCTCACGGGCGTGCTCCGGCCCGCCCGCCAGCTGGTCGGCGAGGGTGACGCTGCAGTGCTCCACGGCGAAGTCACCGAGGTCGTCGACGTCGAACCCGGGGAACGGCTCCAGGGCACGTACCTGCTGCTCGGTCATAACTCCAGTGAAACCCCCCGTTGGTGGGTAGAACGGTCTCATGACCAAACCAGTGACCGGTGTGCTCTTTGATGTCGACGGGACCCTCATCGACAGTGTCTATCTGCATACGACGGCCTGGTGGCAGGCATTTCGGCAGTTCGGGCACGATGTGCCCGCGGCGCGGATCCACCGGGCGATCGGGATGGGGTCGGACAAGATCCTGGACCATCTGCTGGGGGCCGGTCACGACACGAGCGACGACGACGCCATGCGGGCCGCGCACGCCAGCCTGTACGCCGCCAACTGGACGTCGCTGCGCCGGCTGCCGGGGGCGCAACGGTTGCTGCGGACCTGCGCCGACCGGGGGCTGCGCAACGTGCTCGCCACGTCGGCGGCGAAGCCGGAGCTGGGGGCGCTGCTGCGGTGCCTGGACGCCGACTCGGTCATCGACACGGTGACCAGCGCCGGCGACGCCGGGGAGAGCAAGCCGGCGCCGGACATCGTCGAGGTGGCCCTGCGGCGCTCGAACCTGGACGCCGGGGAGGTCGTGTTCGTCGGCGACTCGGTCTGGGACGTGCAGGCGGCCGGTCGGCTGTCGATCCCGTGCATCGGCCTGACCTGCGGCGGGCTGAGCGCGGCCGAGCTGCTCGACCACGGCGCCGCGGCCGTCTACGCCGACCCGCAGGGCCTCCTCGAGAACCTCGACGAGGCCCTGACCACGGCGTTCCGGGTGGCGCTGACCAATGCCTAGAGCTTGAGGGGTGCGGGATAGCCGCGCGGAGGGCCGGGCAGGTTCCACGGCTCGTGGACGGCCTTGCCCGGGATGTCCGCCAGCTCCGGCACGTAGCGGCGCACGTAGTCGCCGGCGGGGTCGAAGCGGTGCGCCTGCCGGATCGGGTTGAACCGCCGGTAGGGCTTCGTGTCGTTGCCCGTGCCGGCGACCCACTGCCAGTTGCCGTAGTTGTTGGCGACGTCGCCGTCGAGCAGGAGGTCGAAGAAGTGGTCGCCGCCGGCCCGCCAGTCGACGCCCAGGTGCTTGGTCAGGTAGGACGCGGTGATCAGGCGGGCCCGGTTGTGCATCCAGCCCTCGGCGAGCAGCTGCCGCATGCCGGCGTCGACGATCGGGACGCCGGTGTGCCCCTCCCGCCACGCCTGCAGGGCGTCGGACTCGTCGCGCCAGCGGTCCTCCGCCGACGCCCGGTAGGCCTTGCGGCGCAGGTCGGGAAACGCGAACAGCACCTGGTGGTAGAAGTCGCGCCAGCACAGTTGCCGCAGAAACGGCCCGGCGCCGGGGCGGTCGTGGACGCGGGCCGCCACGTCACGCGGCGACAGGCAGCCGAAGTGCAGGAACGGGCTGATCCGGGACGTCCGGTCGGCCGCCATGGCGTCGTGGTCGTCGTCGTACCCCGAAAGGTTCGGCAGCCATCGCGTGAGCCGCTTGCGGGCCGCGGACTCGCCGCCGTCCTTCGCGTCGGGCCGGTCGCGGAACCAGGAGGCGGGCAGGTCGTCGGGGAGCCGGAGCGTGCGGGGCGCGCCTTCGACGTCGCGCCACTGGTGCGCCTGCCACGCCCGCCAGAACGGGGTGAAGACCTTGTAGTGCCCGCCACCGCCCCCGGGCCGGACCGCTCCGGGCGGCACGATCGTGACACCGGCGAACGTCTTCAGCGCGATCCGCTCCGCCGCGCAGGCCTCTTCCAGGCGGCGCTCCCGGTCGCGGGCGTAGCCGCTCACGTCGGCGGCGACACCGATGCCTTCCGCGCCTACGGCCTTCGCCACGCGTACCGACTCCGCGACCGGATCTCCGCGGAGCTCGACGAGATCGGCGCCGCGCTGCCGCAACGACGCTTTCAGGTCGGTGAGGCATTCGTCGAGGAACCCGCGCCGGTTGGCGCCCGCGGACAGTGACGGGTCGTGCACGAACAGCGGGACGACCCGCTCGGCGGCGCGGGCGGCCGCCGCGAGCGCCGGGTTGTCGTGCACCCGCAGGTCGCGGGTGAACAGGACGACCGCGACCTTCATGCGGCGGTGCCCCGCAGGTCCAGCACCGCCGGGACGGGCAGCTCGGCCACCGGCTCGCGGGGCAGCGGCACGGCGACATCGCGCTGGCTGCCGACGGCGGCGTCGCCCTGCGGGATCTCGTCGAACACGGCCGACGGCGTGCCCGGGATCGGCACGGGCGTGCCCGGCCGGGTCATCAGGCAGCGCAGCGCGACGGCGATCCGGCGCAGCTTCGGCACGGTGGCGCGGCCGGCGAAGACGTCGTGACCCTGCGCCTCGACCGCGTCGAGGATGCCACCGTACAGCCGGAAGGCGGCCCGCATGCACGCCTGCGAGCTGGGCACCAGCATCTGGATGCCCGGCGCGGCCGCGATGTAGTGGGCGCGGGCGCGCTGCACCTCGTACGTGATGAGGCTCTTGATCTTCTCGCTGCCGCGCCCCTCGCGGGCGGCCCTCTCCAGGTCCTCGCGGGTGACCCCGAACCGGCGCAGGTCCTCGGCCGGCAGATAGATCCGGCCGCGCTCCAGGTCCTCGGCCACGTCCCGGATGAAGTTGGTGAGCTGGAACGCGAGGCCGAGCTGGCGGGCCGGCTCGTAGGCGGCGGCGCGGTCGCTGGACTCGAGGATCGGCAGCATCATCGTGCCGATGACGGCCGCCGAGCCCTCCATGTAGCCGAGCAGGTCGTCGTAGGTCTCGTAGTCGGTGACGGTCAGGTCCATCGCCATGCTGTCGAGGAACTTGCGGAAGTCCTCCAGGTCGATGTCGAACACCTGGATGGTGTGCAGCACCGCGGGCAGCAGCGGGTCACCGGTCGGCGCGCCGCCGAGGCCCTTCACGAACTCGTGGCTCCAGGCGGCGAGCTCCTTGGACCGCTCCTGCGGGGTCAGCGCCTCGGTGCGGTCGACGATCTCGTCGGCGTAGCGGGTGAACCCGTAGAGCGCGTGGACGTGCCGGCGCTTCCAGGCGGGCAGCAGGCGGGTGGCCAGGTAGTACGTGCGGCCGTGGTGGCGGTGCAGCGCGCGGCACCGCTCATAGGCGCCGGTCAGGGACGCTGACTCCATGCTGACCTCCGAGTAATCGACGCACCAATCGACGCAATTTCGAGCCTACGCTACGCTTCCGTCATGCGGGTAGTGAAAGGACCGACCGATCGGGTGGTCGTCGTCGGTGCGGGGCTGGGCGGACTCGCCGCGGCGATCCGGCTCGCCGCCGCGGGGCGCGAGGTCACCGTCCTGGAGCGCGAGGACTACCCAGGCGGCAGGGCGGGGAAACTGGGCATCGACGGTTACGAGTTCGACACGGGTCCGACCGTGCTGACGATGCCGTCGCTGCTGGAGGACCTGGTCGGCACCGTCGGCGAGGACCTCGCGGACTGGCTGCCGATGACGCGGCTCGACCCGGCCTACCGGGCGCACTTCCCCGACGGCTCGACGCTCGACGTCATCGCCGACACCGCGCGGATGGCCGGCGAGGTCGCCAGGGTCTGCGGGTCCCGCGAGGCCGACGGCTACCTGCGCTTCGTGGACGACGCGCGGGAGCTGTGGCGGCTGGAGCGCGACGACTTCATCGACCGCAACCTCGACCGCCCGCAGGACCTCGTCACCGCCAACCTGTGGCGGCTGGTCGCGCGCGGCGGCTTCGGCCGGCTCCAGTCGAAGGTCGACAGCTATTTCAAGGACCCGCGGACCAGGCGGATCTTCTCCTTCCAGGCGATGTATGCGGGGGTCGCGCCGCACCAGGCCCTGGCCCTGTATGCGGTGATCGCCTATCTCGACTCCGTCGCGGGGGTCTACTTCCCCAAGGGCGGCATCCACGCGGTCTCGCGCGCCCTCGCCGACGTCGCGACCAAACATGGCGTGACCATCCACTACGGCACCACTGTCGCGTCGGTCTCCGTCGTCGCCGGCCGGGCCACCGGCGTGGTGTGCGCCGACGGCCGCCGCTTCTCCGCCGACACCGTCGTGCTCAATCCCGACCTGCCGGTGGCCTACCGGGACCTGCTGCCGCCCACCCGATGGCGCAACCCGTTGCTGGGCAGGCTGCGGTATTCGCCGTCGTGCGTGGTGCTGCACGTGGGGTCGCGGCAGTCGTACGGGGCGATCGCCCACCACAACATCCACTTCGGCCGGGCGTGGCGGGAGACCTTCGACGAGGTCATCAACCAGGGGCGGCTGATGAGCGACCCGTCCATCCTGGTCACCAACCCCACGCACACCGACCCGTCGCTCGCCCCGGACGGCCGGCAGACCTACTACGTGCTCGCACCGACGCCCAACCTCACCGCACCGCTGCTGGACTGGCGGGGGTCGCTCGCAGGGACGTACCGCAGCGAAATCATCGACACGCTCGAACAGCGCGGCTATGTCGGCTTCGGCGACGGCATCGAGGTGTCCCGCTTCATCACCCCGGCCGACTGGGCGGATCAGGGGATGGCGGCGGGGACGCCGTTCGCGTCCGCGCACACCCTGCGGCAGACCGGGCCCTTCCGACCTGGCAACCTCCACCCCACACTGTCCAATGTGGTCTTCGTCGGATCGGGGACCCAGCCGGGTGTCGGCGTGCCGATGGTCCTGATCTCGGGTCGGCTGGCGGCGGAACGTATTACGGGAGTGGTGTCTTGATTCGTGAATCTCATCTTGTCGAACTGGTCGACGCGTCCGGAGACGCGGTCGGTGCGGCCACCGTGGACGAGGCGCACCGGGAGCCTGGCCTTTTGCACCGTGCCTTTTCCGTGCTGCTCGTGGATGGCGACGGACGACTGCTGTTGCAGCAGCGGGCGGCCGTGAAAACCCGGTTCGCGCTGCGCTGGGCCAACTCGTGCTGCGGCCACCCCGCCCCCGGCGAGGCCGTCACCGCCGCCGCGACCCGGCGGCTGGCGGAGGAGCTGGGCGTCGCCACCGTGCCGTTGCGGGAGGTCGGCGTGTATGTCTATCAGGCCTCCGACCCGGACAGCGGGCGGGTCGAGCACGAATACGACCACGTCCTTGTCGGGTCCTACTCGGGCGCCTTCTCGGCCGACCCCTCGGAGGTCGCCGCGGTCGAGTGGGTCACGCCCGACAGCCTCGCGGCGCAGATGGCGCGCTTTCCCGACCTGTACGCACCCTGGCTGTCCGGGGTCGTGTCGGCCTGGCGGGGCTCCACGGCATGACGGCCGCGGCGGCGTATTCGGCGGGCGCGGTGGCCCGGCGGCTCGGCGTCGCCGTGACCACGCTGCGAACGTGGCACCAGCGGTACGGGATGGGACCGTCGCTGCACGAGCCCGGGCATCATCGCCGGTACACCGAGCAGGACATCGAACGCCTCGAGGTGATGCAGCGGCTCATCGTCCAGGGGGTGGCTCCGCACGAGGCCGCGCGGTGGGCGTTGCGCGCTCCGGCTTCTTCGTCCGGCTCCCCGCCCTCTGGCTCTGGTGACTTCGCCGCTGCCGCGCGTGGCCTGCACCGGGCCGCCCTGCGGCTCGACGCGCCGGCCGTCCGGCAGCGGGTCGCCGCGGCCGTCCACGACCTCGGCGTCGTCGTCGCCTGGGACCAGGTGCTCCGGCCGGTGCTCGCGGCCATCGGCGAGCGGCACTCGGTCACCGGCGCCCTTGTCGAGGTCGAGCACCTGGTTTCCGGGTGCGTCTCGGCCGTCTTCGGCGCGGTGCCGCGCCCCGACCCGACCGTCCCGGCGCGGATCCTCCTCGCCTGCGCCGACGAGGAGCAGCACAGCCTTCCCCTTGAGGCGCTCGGCGCGGGCCTCGCCGCCTCCGGTGTGGCGACCCGCATGCTCGGCGCCCGGGTCCCGCCGACGGCCCTCGCGACCGCCATCCGCCGGACCGGCCCGGCGGCCGTGCTGATCTGGTCGCAGCTGCGCACGACCGGCGACCCCGCGCAGCTCTCGGTGGTGCTCACCGCGCCGTGGCGGCCGCTCGTCGTCGCCGTCGGCGGTCCCGGCTGGGACCTCACGGACCTCCCGGAAGGGGTCTCGGCGCCGTCCTCGCTGACCGAGGCATTGGTGCTGCTCACCTCCGCGGTGGGTTGACTTTCACCTTCGTTCATCTGTGTAAAAGTGTCTTGTCGAGGTACTCCCGGGTTCGTGCCATGGGCTGAACGCGGGAGGTTGCCGGGTGCGTCTTGTCATTAGCGTGTGCTCACGCCACCGTGCTGACCACCGACCCCCGGAGCTGATGATGACCCGCACCCGTGTCGCCCTAGGAGCGCTGATGAGCGCCGTCGTCCTGACCCTTGCCGGCTGCGGCACCACAGGCGCCTCCACGGCGTCGTGGCACGGGGCTGCTTCGTCTGCCGCCTCGCCTGCTGCTTCCTCCGACGGCGGCGGACAGGCCCGGCCCATCTCCGACTCGACCGCCCAGGCGGCCACCGGCAAGCCTTCCGCCTCCGCTTCGGCCTCGCCCTCCACGTCGGCGTCTGCTGCTGCTTCTGCCCCCGCTTCCTCTGACGGCATCATGCGGCAGACCGGCGGTCCCGGGGTCGCGCTGACCTTCGACGACGGCCCTTCGGCCGACACCCCTCGCCTGCTCGCCATGCTGCGGGAGCACAACATCAAGGCCACGTTCTGCGTCGTCGGCGTCGCCGTCCAGGAGTTCCCGCAGTACCTGAAGGAGATCGTCAAGGACGGGCACACCCTGTGCAACCACACCTGGAAGCACGACGAGAAGCTCGGCAAGAAGTCCGCCGACACCATCCGCGCCGACCTCCAGCGCACCAACGACGAGATCCTGAAGGTCGTCCCCGGCGCGCAGATCAAGTACTTCCGCCACCCGGCCGGCAACTTCACCCCCACGGCGGTGAAGGTCGCGTCCGAGCTGGGCATGGTCTCGCTGGGCTGGACCGTCGACCCCTCCGACTGGAACGTCAAGAAGTGGTCGGGCGCCCAGATGACCCAGCACATCATCACCACCGTGAGGAACAACACGAAGCCCGGCGCCGTCATCCTGTCCCACGACGGCGGCGGCGACCGCAGCGCCACACTCGCCGCCTACAAGACCCTCCTGCCGGAGCTCAAGCAGCAATACTCCCTGGTCGCGCTGCCTGTCTGACCACCCGGCCACGCCACGATGGATACCCATTTGGTTTTCGCTGACGGGGTCACGTATGCTCTGAAAGCCTCCGGCGGGGCCGGATGGGAGCAACACCGCACAAGTCGTAGAGTATGCGATGATTGCGGGGCCGCCCTCATCGTCTAGCGGCCCAGGACGCCGCCCTTTCAAGGCGGTAGCACGGGTTCGAATCCCGTTGGGGGTACGAGTTAGGCCGGGTTCGCCCGGAGCACTGAAGAGCAAGGTCCTGTGGAGCAGTTGGAGTGCTCGCCGCCCTGTCAAGGCGGAGGTCGCGGGTTCAAGTCCCGTCAGGACCGCAAGGCCCATCTTGGGCAGGTAGCTCAGTCGGTACGAGCGTCCGCCTGAAAAGCGGAAGGTCGGCGGTTCGACCCCGCCCCTGCCCACAAAGCTCTTCGCCGGGCTTTACAGACCCCGACCAGCGGAAACGCAGGTCGGGGTCTTTGTTGTCCGCTATCTGCTGCGAAGATCATTATTCAGCAACGACTGGCTTCGGGCAGCGGACGGTCGACGTCACCAGATCAGGACACCTCCGCCGGCCTGACGGGCGCGACCCGCCGCCCCGACGAAGTTCCCCAGATACGCCTGGATGCGGTCCTCGTCGAAGCCTGAGGCCGCCGACAAGACGGCGAGGTTGGCCGTCAGCACCGCACACTCCTGGGCGAACGCCTCGACGTCGTCCGGCTGGACCCGAAGATCGCGCTCCGCAAGCTGCGGCAAGAACGTCGCGCCGAGGCCATGAGCGGCTTCGGAACCCCACAGAATCGTCCGGGCGACCTCCGGCCCGGCAGCTTCCGACACATCGTCGGGCACATCGGGGATCCGATAACCACCGGGCTTGTCGCTGTCGTAGATCCATATGTGGACGGAAAGGCTCACATCGCCAGTTGACCATAGGCCTGGATCACCTGGGTGCCAGGAGTGTGCCTGTATCAGGTCTGCCTCGTGTAGCAGCGGCCGCGCACGACTCACACATCGGCGAGCCATTCCGGACCCAACCCTTGCCCACAAAGCTCTTCGCCGGGCTTTACAGACCCCGACCAGCGGGCTTGTGTCCCCTGCCAGGCCCGCCGTGCGTTTCCGCACGGCGGGCCTGGCAGATTCCTACTTGCCGGCGGTCGCCTTGACCGTCCGCAGGCCGGGCACCTGGGCGGTGCGGCCCTCGGAGCTGCCCTTCGGGACGACTGTCTGGGCGCGCAGCGGGTTCTTGCCGCCGCCCGCGGAGATGGTCGGGGTCAGCGACGTGTAGTCGTACTGGCCCTGCACGCTGATCGCGTTGCCGAACGGAGCGATGAGCGCGTCGGGCATGACATCGTTCCCGCCCAGGATGACGCAGCCGAAGATGCTGCCGGCGCCCTCCGACAGGTAGTCACGGACCGGGCCGTACAGCTGGTCAGGGTCGGTGAGCAGCAACGGACCGTTGGCCGCGCCGATCATCGCACCGCCGGTGAGGGCGTCCTGCCAGTCCCGGTTGGTCGAGGTCGCCACGTTCGTCGGCGCCGCGAAGAAGAATTTCGCCACGTCGAGTGCGGTGTCCATCTCGTTGTCGCCGACGAGCGGGAAGTAGAACCACTGGTCGCCCCAGCTGTCGATCTGGCCGTCGTAGTACGCGTTGATGAGGGCGTCGTCGCCGGGGGAGCCGGCGGTCACGATCGCCGTGCCACCGTTGGCGTAGTCCGGGTTGAGGCCGTTGAGGTACTCCGCGGAGCTGGCCGGCATGCCCTCGCCGTCGGTGAGGACGATGACGGTGCCCGGGTACGCGCCCGCGGCAGCACCCGCGGCGAGTGCGTCGTAGTAGTTCGCGCCGGTCGTCACGATCGCGACCCCGGGCTTCGCGCCGCCGGTGATCTCGTTGTCGATCGCCAGTGCGGTCTCGTAGTGGGTGTCCCCGGCGAGCCGGTTCACCGTGTAGCCCAGGCTCGCCAACTGGTTCTGCATGCCCTGCGGCATGACGTCGGTGCCGCCGAGCAGGTGGATCGTGCCGGAGGTGCCCAGCACCCGCTTGATCTCCGCGAGGACCCGCAGTTCGACCGTGTCGTCGGGCGCGGTGATCAGCAGCGGCGCCGACTCCTTGGTCGCCAGCGCGGAGCCGACGAGCGCGTCGAGGTACGTGTCGCTGCGGGACAGCACCACGGCGCCGGCCGGGACGCGACCCTGCCCGTCGCCGCTGCTGCCGTGGTCGACGTAGTTCCACTGCGACGCCGCGATGGCGGTCTCGGTGCCGTCGTCACCCGAGACGCGCTGGATGACGTTGCGGCGCACGGACTGCCACGACGGGTTGGACCCGTTGCTCTTGACTGTGGTGACGGCCTTGGTGGCCACGTTCACGGTCTTGATGGCGCCCGCGGACAGGTAGGTCACCTTGGTGCCGTCCGGCGAGAACGCCGGGTGGACGCCGCCGTCGGTGGTCAGCTGGACCTTGTTGACACCGCTGATGTCGGCCGTCCAGAGGTTGTTGTCCTCTGCGACGTAGACGAACCTGTCGCCACCCGGCGCGAAGTCCGGGAAGACGCCCCTGTCGACCAGCTCGACCGGCGCGGCGGGGCTTGCGGGGTTGTACTTGTAGATCGACGTGAACCCGGTCGCCGACGAATGCCGCTGGAAGATGACGTCATTACGGTCGGAGACCGTGGGGTGGTCGTCCTCGAACGCGTTCGCCGGGTTCTCGCCGAGCGGCACCTCGTAGAAGGTGCCGTCACTGGACGTCGACCAGAGCTGGCCGGCGCGGCTGAAGTACACCCGCTGGCCGTATGCGCTCCAGTCCGGGTTGTTGGCCGCGCCGTCCTCTTGCCTGGTGAGGTGCAGCGCGGCGCCGCCGTTCTGCCGGACGGTCCGGACGGTCCCGTCCAGTGCCGTGTACGCGTAACGGCTGCCGTCCGGCGACCAGGCGCCAGCAGTGGTGGTGTTCGCGCCCGAGGCGATCTGGGTGACGCCGGTGCCGTCCTCGTTGGCCGTGAAGGTCCCGGCGCCCGTGGTGTAGGTGATCTTTCCGACCGCGCCCTGGTGCGACGCGTCGGCCGCTGTGGCGGACCCGGCGACGAGCGCGAGGGTTACGCCCCCGAGCACGAGCCGACGTGCATGAACACGTGACAAAGTGATCCTCCCCGTAAAGGATGCAAATGGACCCGTCCGCAGCCAGGTGGCAGATGCCATTGCGGAGAACAGCTTCGGAGCAGCGTCCGGCCGGGAGTCTAGTGACCAGGGTCATTCCCCGCTGACCCGTTCCACCCGGCCCTGCCCGGACCGTCCACAAAGGACGATGCAACGTCGACGCAGCCGCCGTGCACCGCGATCAGGCGGTACAGGCGGCCGACAGCACCGGACCCTTCGCCAGGCCGGTATAGCTTTCGCTATACTGCCTCCGTGACCACACCCGGAGTGGGGCATCTACATCGTCAACGAGGTCCGCACCTGGATCTTCTCTCTGGATCCAGGTGCCAAAAGCGCGGGTTGTGCAGGCGATCGACGCGCTGGCCGAAAGCGGACCGGGCCTCGGTCGGCCTCTCGTCGACACGATCACCCACTCGTCGCTGACGAACCTCAAAGAGCTCCGACCTGGCACCATGCGCATCCTCTTCGTCTTCGATCCGTGGCGATCCAGCATCCTGCTCGTCGCAGGCGACAAGGCAGGGCAATGGGAAGCCTGGTATCGCGAGGCGATACCACTGGCGGAGCAGCGTTACGCGATCTACCTGAAAGAACGGGCGCAGGAAGAGGGGGACCAGCGATGAGCAGCTACGTGCGCTGGAGCGACATCCGAGGCGAACTCGTGGAGCAGGCAGGCGGCGAGGAAGCCGTCGCGGCCGGCAAACAGGAACTGCTGGCCGAGGTCACCGGCCACCGACTCGCCGAAGCACGCCGCAGTCGCGGCCTGACACAGCGGCAGGTCGCCGACCGCATGGGCGTCACCAAAGGCCGGGTCTCCCAGATCGAGCAAGGCAAGGTCTCGGGTCAAGAGGTCCTCGCCCGCTACGCCATTGCTCTGGGTGGCCGCCTCCACCAAGCCATCTACTTCGACGACGGCGACATCACCGCGATCGCCTGATCGCATCGTGTCGTCACTGCCCGTAATGAAGTGACGACGATGCCGGGGAAGTGTCAGACCCTGGTCGTAGCGTGCGGGGATGAGCGAATTCGACTGGGACTTCGACGACCACCCGACCCACGGCACCGATGTGCGGCGCCGCCTGATGCTCGACCATCGCAGCTATGACGTGACCGCCTTCGACGACGGCTCCGGTGTCGTCGGTCTGCGGCTGGTCGGGTGGGACTCCGGCTATGTGTTCACCGAGCTGGTCGCCGAGCTGCCGACCGGCGACGCGAGCGATGTCGGGCAGTTGCTCGCGTCGGCGCTCGCCGGGTTCCGCGGCGGCGGTTCGCCACCAGGCCCACGTCCGCCGGGCGTCGGACGTTCGGACGGATGGCCACCCTATGGCCGGCACCCTCGCGACCCGCGTCCCACAGCGCCGAAGTCCGGCCGGCCGTGGGAGCCCGCGGACCTCGACCTGCTGATCCGCCGCTTCCGCGAGGGCGCCACCATCAAGACCCTGACCGTTGAGCTGGGACGGACGGACGGCGCGATCCGCCAGCGCCTGCAGACCCTCGGCGAGGCCCGCCCCACTCCGCTGCCGGATAGTCCATCGCCCACCGGTCCCATGCGTCAGGCTGCGCCCTGGGAGCCGGACCACCCGCCGGCAGTGGGTCCGGCGAAACCACCGGGGGCGGCAATGACGGACTGACCGGCCCACCGGCTGGTTCACCACTTCCTTCCCTGGTGAACCAGCCGAACGCCGCCTTCAGCGACCACCTTCGCCCGCCTGCCCGCAGCGCCCGCCGAGCCGCCCTCGCCGGCAGCGCGCCACGGCTGCCATGCACCCCGAGGTGAGCTTCTGGACCAAGGTCTGCCCCCGGACCGAGCTCAGCCCGCCGACCGCCGTCGGCGTGCGATTTGAGGCCAGCACGCGGGCTGCAGTAAACATGCGGGCTGCGATCGGCATGCGGGCCGAGGTCGCGGCCGGAGCCTCCATCGGCACCCGAGCCGACATCGGCATGCAGGCTGCCGTCGACATGCGAGCCAACATCGGCGCGGGAGCTGAGGTTGGCGCGAGGGCTGAGGTCGGCCCGGGAGCTGAGGTCGGCCCGGGAGCTGAGGCCGGCGCGGGGGCCGAGGTCGGCGCCGGAGGCGTGGAGGGTGAGGCCTGGCAGGCGTTGGGGCAGGCGGGCGTACGCGCGGAGGGTGCCCTCGGCGGCGCGCCGGAAGGCGCAGGGCATCGGCTGGTCGCAGGTGGCGCAGCGGGCGCTGGTGGCCGACTCGACGTGGACGGCGACAGTGCGGTTCGCGGCGGTGATCCTGTCCGCGGCGATCTGCGAGTAGTGCAGGGCGCTCACGTGAGGTGACCTCCCCACACGGCGTGTCCGGCGGTGAGCGCGCGGGCGTACCGCACCTCTTGGCACGGCCAGGCGGTGCCGCAGACGAGGCAGTGCGTGCGGGGCACATGCACCAGCAGAAGTCGGTCGTCACGGGCGGGGGCGAGACCACTCGACGACACGCCCAGATACGGCACGCCCAGGCCCGGCCACAGCCGCACGCCGGTGGCCGGACATGTGCTGTCGGGGCTGGGATCAGGGCGGGTGGTGGCGTCCGGAGACAGAGCATCACGTGGCATAAGGCGCGGCCCCTCGAGGAGATCGAGAAAGGGGGCGGGCGCCCGGGGTCGCCAAGGCCAGTTGGCTAGGCGAGCGCCCGCCCGTTCACCCGACCGCGCGGACCCCTCAGTCGACGCACGGTCAGGGGTTCGGGCGCTGCGACGCTCGGTAACGACGTATGCACAACTATGCTGCACTCACTGCGATTCTGCAAGTGCGAAATTGCACTAGGCAGCGCCGCGGCGGCGGAGCGTAGCGACGGCGGAGCCGGCGAGGGTCATCAGGCAGTCCGGCAGCTTGCCGTCGACGAGCGCGACCGTGAAGAGCGCCGTGCCACTGGGGATGTCCTCGTTGGCGTAGGCGCTGACGAAGCGGGCGACCCAGCGCTTGTCATAGTTGGCGTCGTCGATGTCTGGGAACTCCAGGCGCCATGGGCCGCGGGCGAGGTTCTCGCCGACCATTTCGGCGGCGAGGCGCCATGCGACGTCGTAGGCGGCGCTCATTCCGCGCCGGTCGACGACCGCGTCGAAGGTGTGGACCACACCTTCGCCGTCGCCCGCCAAGGCGGACTCCAGGACCATGGCGGCGTCCTGGTAGGTCTCGTCTCCGGCCTCATCCACGCCGACACCGTATGCGGCACAGTCAAGCCGTGGGCGCGGAACCGCCGACTACGACCCGCCTGACGAGCGGCGGAGTGCGCAGGTCAGCCGGGCGGTGCAGACGCGGTCGCCGGATTCGTCGGTGATGACGATCTCGTACGAGGCGATCATCCCGCCCAGGCGGAGGGGTGTGGCGACGCCGGTGATGACGCCGGCGCGGACGCCCTTGTGGTGGGTGGCGTTGACCTCGACGCCGACCGCGATGCCGTTGAACAGGCGTGCGGCGTGCAGCGCCGCGCCGATCGAGCCGAGGGTCTCGGCGAGGACCACCGAGGCGCCGCCGTGCAGGAGACCATAGGGCTGGGTGTTGCCGGCGACGGGCATGGTGGCGACGACCCGCTCCGGGGCGGCCTCCAGCAGGTTGATGCCCATCCGGTAGGCCAGAGCGCCCTGCATCGACATGCCGTCGGGCAGGACATCACTCTCGGTGACGCCAGTGTCCTCCATGCCGATAGAGATTACCGGGTGGTACGCCCGCGGCTGCCACCTCCCCACTTAAGTCCTCGGCCAGACCGCGCTATGGTGCGCACGGCACCTTTGGGGAGGAGAAACACTCATGCGCGCACGGTCGGCCAAAGCCATCGTGGGAGCAATCACCGCGATTGGTCTGTTGCTCACCGCGTCAGGCTGCGGTTCCACAGCGCAGAGTGACGGCGGCAGTAAGACAAAGAGTGAGCTTCGTTTCTATGGATCCGACGGCAACATGGCCAATTCGTTCGGCGAGGCGCTCAAGGATTCACCGGCGGTGCTCGCCGGAATGAAGGGCACGACCCCGCTGACGCCGCTGAGTGAGGACTTCAAGCGGCGGGTCAGGACCATCGACCCCAATCTCACGGACTTCAACTACGCGGGCGAGTCGTATGACGCCGTCGTCGTTGCCGCGCTGGCGGCGGAGGCCGGCAAGTCGGTCGAGTCCGCGTCGATCGCCAAGCACCTGATCAGCGTGACGACCGGTGAGAATACGTGCGACTCGATCTCCGCATGCCTGCTGGCCGCCAGGTCGGGCAAGGATTTCAAGTACCGCGGAATCTCACTGCGACGCAGCGGCTTCACCGACGTGGGCGAGCCTTCGTCCGCGACCTATGGCGTGCTCAACTTCGGGCGCAACAACACCATCGACGACGCGAAGACCGAGTTCGTCGGCGCCGGTGACGAGAAGACCGAGAACAAGGCCGCCGCACCATCCGCGAGCGCCGGCAACAAGGGCGGCGGGAAGGGGCCGGCGCTGAAGTTCGGCCTGCTGCTGCCGAAGACCGGCGCGCTGGCCTTCCAGGGGCCGCCGATGTTCGCCGCGGCCAAGCTGGCCATCAAGGAGATCAACGAGGCCGGTGGCGTGCTCGGCCAGCAGGTCGTGGTCGAGGAGGGCGACGACGGCACCAACCCCGACGTCGCCAAGGCGACCGCCGCGCGGTTCATCACCGGCGGCGCCCACGTGATCATCGGTGCGGGCGCGTCGGGTGTGAGCAAGGCCGTCATCCCGCAGGTCGTGCAGGCCGGCAGGGTCATGATCTCGCCGTCGGCGACGTCTGACGAGCTGACGAAGTTCGAGGACAAAGGCCTGTTCTTCCGCACGTCGCCGCCCGACGTGCTGCAGGCCAAGGCCATCGCCGACATCATCATGCGGGACGGGCACACCAAGATCGCGATCATCGCCCGCGACGACACCTATGGCAGCGGCCTGTCGACCGGGGTCCGCACCGACCTCATGGCCGCCGGGGTCAAGGAGTCCAACCTGCTGATCGCCAAGTACGAGGCGAAGGACAACTACGACCCGAAGGCCGACGCGGCGAAGCTCTTCACGCCGATCGCGAGCCAGATCAAGAGTTTCGAGCCGACCGCGATCCTGCTGGTGGGCTTCGACGAGTCGGCGCTGGTGATTAAAGCACTGGTCGCCGCGGGCATAAAGGCACCAGCGGCCTAGCTGATTCCGACCGACCGAGAGGATCCCCCAGCATGAGCGAGAACGAGATTGTCGAGACGCGTGGCGATCAGCGCATCGAGCTCCTCGTCGGCGACACGAACAACGACGGCAAGCCCGACCTCTGGGCGATCGACACCGACGGTGACGGCAAGGCCGACGTGTTCCAGTTCGACACCAACGGCGACGGCAAGGTCGACATCACGATGAGCGACATCGACGAGGACGGCACGCCCGAGCAGGTCGTCGACGGCGACGGCGGCCTCCCGCCGGCGACCGTCTGACTCCGCCTCAATAAGCAGGACCAAAGCGACAGCGCGGCGGAGGGGAAACCCTCAGCCGCGCTGTTGTGCTACGTAGTCCCGCCACTGCTGCTCGAGCTGGGCCACGCCGATGCCCAGCACCTCACGCGCCGCCGACTCGACCTCGGCCACGTTCTGGAACGCCTCGTAGAACTTGATCAGCTTGTCCTGCCCGAACTTCTCCGCGATCATCCGGTTCGCCAGCCAGCTGGCGATGTAGTTGCGCGGCTCGGAGTAGAACTGCTCGTCGGTTGGCAAGGTCGAGATGACGAGGTCGCCGAGCGCCTGCCGGATGCCGGCCGCGGGCACCCTGTCCTTCTTGTACGCGACGTACTCCGCGAACCCCTCCACGACCCACCGCGGCGTCCGCGCGGTCGTCACAGGACCCATGGCGGCGTGCGCGAACTCGTGCGTGAGGTCGTGCGCGAGCTCCTCGGTCTGCGCGGTCAGTTGCGTCGGGTTGAACACGACGCGCGTCGAGCTGTACGCCCGGGCCGAGTCCCAGTCGCCGACCTGGTTGTAATACGGCACCGCGATCGCCGCGACCTGCGCGATCCGCTCCTGCGACTCGGCGAAGTACGTGTCGAAGATCCGCTTGTCCTGCACGGCGGTGAAGAGGACCTTGCCGTCCCAGCCGGCCGGGCGCACCTCGATGACCTGCTTGAGGCTCGTCTCGGCCATCTGCAGCAGGTTGCGGCCCCGCTGGGCGTCGTCGGCGGAGACCACGGCGATGATGCGGTCGTTGCGCAGCACCGCGACCGGCCCGGTCGAGTCCCACGGCTGGCCGTTGACGCCGATCGGCAGGTCCTTGCCGGCCGCGTCGCCGACGATGAGCCACTTGCCGCCGGTCCACGCGACCACGGGCATCCACGGCGTGGCGACGGTCTTGCTGTCCACGCCCTCGACCCTGTGCCGGATGGTGACCGCCTCGACGTGCACGGCGGCGTGATACCGGTCGAACAGCTGCGTCGGCAGGAACTTCGCCAGCTGCCGGGCGGACAGCTTGGTCCGGTCGAAGCTGATGTCGGCGAACGGCATCTTGACCAGATTCTCGAACAGCTGCTTCTGCCGCTTCACGAACGCCGCGTCGCTCTGCTCGACGTCCGCCATCCAGGCGTCGAGATCCTTCTTCTTGACCGCCTGCGTGTGCCGCTCCAGGATCTCCTCGATCGCCTTCACACCGACGCCGGTGCGCATGTCGACCCACGTGGAGGAGACCAGGTCGGTCTCGCCGCCGCCGCCGCCCCCGCGCAGCGCCCAGGCGGCCGCAGCGGCCCCGCCGAGGGCGAGGACCATGCTCACCACCAGCAGCGTGGTGAGGACCGGCCAGAGGAAGCTGCGACGCGGTTGCGGCGGCAGCTGCGGCGCCCAACCATAGGCACCGGCTGGATACGTTTGCGGCAGCGGCTGATGTACCGGCGGCGCCTGGAACGGTCCAAAAAACCCCTGCTCCACCCGGCCTTGTGCCGGCACGTACTGCGGCGGGCCATATTGCTGCGGCGCGAACAGCTGCGTGCCCTCGGCCGGCATCCGCTGCTGCGGCACGAAATGCCCCGGCAGGCCCGGATTCGGCACGTACTGCTGCGGCACCCCACCCGCCGCCCCGGCTCCAGGCGCGGCAACCGGCGCAGCACCAGCGGTCGGCACGACACCGGACGGCGCCGTGACAGCGACCGGCGCGGCAGGACCGGGCTGCACGGCAACAGGCGGCGCGGCAGAGGCAGACGGCGCGGGGCCGACGACCGGCGCGGCGGCGGCAACCGGCGGCATGCCCGGAGCGGGCGGCGCGGCAAGGGCAGACTGCGCGAGGCCCGCGACCGGCGCGGTGGCAGGCGGCACGGCAACCGGCGGTGTGCCCGGAGCAGGCGGCGCGGCAGGGACAGGGACAGGGACAGACTGCGCGACAACAGGCGGCATGGCCAGCGCTGGCGGCGCGGCAGGAGCGAGCTGCGCGGCGGCAGGTGGCGTGGCCGGAGCGGGCGGCGCAGGAGGAGCGAGCTGCGCGGCGGCAGGCGGCGTGGCCGGAGCGAGCGGCGGGGCGGCGACCGGCGGCGCGGGGACGGCGGCCGGCGCGGGAACCGGGGGGGCGGTGGCTGCCGGAGGCGGGGCGGTGGTCGGTGCATCAGCGGCGGCCGCAACCGGAGCGGGCTGGTCGTGCAGGGTCTCGGCGCTGGGTGGGCCGGGCTGGGCCGGGACTGTCGGCGGGACGGTCACCACCGCTGCTTTCGAAGCAGCATCAGTCGAAGGGGCGGCGGGGGGCGCCGATGCGGCCGATTCGGGGTTGGTCACATTGCCTGCCGACGTCGAGGAACGGAATCACATCCTCCGCCAGGCCGGCGGTCCTTGTCGACCCCGGCCTGGTTGCGGCGTGGGAGCACCTAGCCCAGCGTCGTCAGCTCCGCCGTCAGGACGTTGGACAGGAGGGCACCGTCGAGGCGGACCTGGCGCAGATACCACCGCTGCAGCGGGGTCCTGTTCTGGCTGAACTGCCAGCCGCCGCGCGGGCTGTCGATCTGTCCCAGCTTGCCGATCGCGGCGTTGAGGGAGAACGAGTCCAGCGACGGCCGGCTCGCGTCGCCGATCGCCTTGTCGAGCACGGCGGCGGCGTCGTAGGAGGCCATCGCGTAGGTCGACGGGATCGAGCCGTAGGCCTTCTGGTAGTCGGCGATGAAGCGGCGGTTGGCCGCGTTGTCGAGGTCGGGCGAGTAGTTCATCGCGGTGTAGATGCCCTGCGCGTCGTTGCCCTGCTGCTTGAGGACATAGCCCTCGGTGAGGCTGCCGGGCGCGATGAGCTTGAAGCCGGCGGGGAACTTCGCGGCCTTGAACTGCTTGACGAAGTCGACCGCGGACGTGCCCGCGTAGAAGGCGAACATCGCCGTCGCGCCGGACTGCTTGACCTGCTGGAGGACCTGGGAGTAGTCCTTCTGCTGGAACTGCGTGAAGCGGATGCCGTTGCCGTTGACGTCGCCCTGGGCCGACTTGAAGGCCTCGAGGAACGCGTTGACCTCGTCGTCGTCGCCCGGGTAGTCGGCGGCGACGATGGCGAGCGAGCCGCCCGCGTTGTCGGCGGCCCACTTGCCCAGCGCCTGGCCGGGCTCATTGGCGACGAAGGACGTGCGCCAGATGTACTTGGCGCTCTGCAGCGCGACCGGCGACGCGTTGGACCCGACCAGCGGCACGGCTGCGGCCTCGATGGTGTCCTTGATCGCCAGCATCGTCGCGGCGGACGCCACGCCGGTCAGCGCGAGGACGCGGTCCTCCTTGGTCAGCTTCTCCGCGGCGGCCTTGCCGATGTCGGGCGTCTCGCCCTCGTCGACCTTGAGCAGCTGGACCTCGCGGTTGCCGAGCTTGTTGTCGTGCGTCTTGAGATACAGCTGGAAGCCGTTGTCCATCTCGTTGCCGAGGTCCTTGCGGCTCCCGGTCAGCGGCACGATCATGCCGATCTTGACCGGCGGCCCGGTCGGCAGCGAGACGTTGGTGTTGGAGCTGCTGCCACTGCTGCATGCGGAGAGTAACGGTGCGGCCGTGCCTGCAACGCCCGCGGCCGCGAAGAGTCGGAGCGCCTGGCGGCGGTTCAGGTGGGACACGTACTTTTCCTCCCCAGCACCCTGCGGCGGCGAGAAAACCTCGACACCCACGCTGCGTTCTACCGCCAACGCGGCAGACAGTCAATCGTCGGTGTCGGCCTCAGCCTGCGACTCACCGAGAGTCACCGTGCCGAACGCGGCGAGGACGGCGGGCCAGGCGGCCGACAGCGGATCGATCACAGCGAAGTGTTCCACACCTTCCAACTCCACCAGCGTGGTGTCGTCCCCGGCCCGGCGGGCCATGCGGCAGAACGCCCTGGACAGCTCGACGGGCACGATCGGGTCGTCGCTGCCGTGCACCACGACGGTGCGGACCTTCGACGGAAGGTTGCGCATCGGATCCGCCGCCGTGTACGCCTCGGGCACCTGGTCGGGCGGGCCGCCGAGCAGGTCGGCGACGGCACCGTCGTCGAGGTCGAGCTCGTGTGCGCGGGCCAGGTCGGCGACCGGGGCGAGGGCGACGACCCCGCCGACGGCGTCGGGGGCGACCGCGGCGTACCAGAGGGCGAGATGCCCACCGGCGGAGTGCCCGGCGAGGATCGGCCGGTCGATCGCGACGGGCCGCAGCCCGCGGTGCGCGATCTCCTTGGCGAGCAGGTCGGGCACCGCGACGGCGGCGGACGCCACGTCGGAGAACGTGCCGGGCCAGCCGCCGCCGGGCTGGCCGGTGCGGCGGAACTCGACCGTCGCGACGGCATAGCCCCGCTCGGCGAGGTCCGCGGCGAGCGGGGCGGTGTGCGCGCGGTCCCACTCGCTGCGCCAGAACCCACCGTGGATGAAGAGCACCAGTGGCGCGTCGGGCACGGCCGCGAGCCGGACGTCGGCCAGCTGGTCGGGGTGCTCGCCATACCGCAGCGTGAAGTCCGCGGGTCGGGCGGGTCGGCTGAGCACCTCGCGGGGATCACTCGTCACGGGGCGACGTTAGCGCGTCACGAAGCGTGGCAACAGGGCCCCTTTGTGGTAGGCCGGACGACGGGTAGGCAAGACTAGGAACCATGGCAGATGAGGCGCAGGACGAGTCGCGCACCGTGCTGGTGGTCGGACCCGACGGACGTCCGCTCGGCACCATGTCCAGTGACGAGGAGGGTGCGGAGGACCCGAGCAAGCTGATCGAGCAACCCGCCAAGGTCATGCGCATCGGCAGCATGATCAAGCAGCTGCTCGAGGAGGTTCGCGCCGCCCCGCTCGACGAGGCGGGGCGCAGCCGGCTCAAGGAGATCCACCGCCGCTCGATCCTGGAGCTGGAGGACGGTCTCGCCCCCGAGCTGCGCGACGAGCTGGAGCGGCTGTCCCTGCCGTTCGACGACGGCTCGACGCCGAGCGAGGCCGAGCTGCGCATCGCCCAGGCACAGCTGGTCGGGTGGCTCGAGGGCCTGTTCCACGGCATCCAGGCGGCGCTGGTCGCCCAGCAGATGGCCGCCCGCGTCCAGCTCGAGCAGATGCGCGGTCGCCCGGCGCTGACCGGCGGTCCCGGCGGCGCTCCCGGCCAGGGCCCCCAGCCGACGCCCACGGGCACCGGTCAATACCTGTAGCGCGGCGAAACAGGCGGCCACCCCGTCGTCCCGGCCTGTGCATCAAGGGCCGGGACGACGGGGTGGCCGCCCGTCGTCATGACGCGACGGAACAAAGGCACAACGGAACAAAGGCGCAACGGAACAAAGGCGCAACGGAGCAAGGACGCGATAGAACAAGGGCGCGACGGTCAGTGGCGGTAGAGGGTCTCCAGGTAGGCGGCGACCCCGTCGTCCTCGTTGGTCGCCGGGGTGACGTCGTGCGCGGCGGCCAGGACCGCCGGGTGGCCGTTCGCCATGGCGACACCGCGTCCCGCCCAGGTGAGCATGGCCAGGTCGTTGGGCATGTCACCGAACGCGACCACCTCCGGCGCGGTGACGGCGTGCTCGCGGGCGACCCTGGCGAGCGCCGTCGCCTTGGTGACGCCGACGGCGGAGACCTCCACCATGCCGCTGGAGGAGGAGTTCGTCGCCTCGGCCAGTCCGTCGAGGCACTTGCCGACCACGGCGGTGAACTCGTCGGACTGCTGGACCCCGGCCCTGACCAGGAGCTTCGCGGCGGGGCGGGTCAGCAGTTCCGCATACGACACGGGACCGACGGACCCGTGGTTGACCTCCCACGGCCCGACGGGGAACGCCTCCTCGTGCCGCATCTGCCGGCCACCGTCGCGTTCGACCGCGAAGACCACGCCGGGCACCGCGGCGCGGAGGCGCTCGCAGGCCTCGGCGAGCGCGGCCGGCTCGATCGGGGTGCTGTGGACGATCGTGTCGGTCCGCGGGTCGTAGGTCGCCGCCCCGTTCGCGCAGATGGCGATCGGTCGGACGGTCAGCTGCTCGTACACCGGATGCAGCCAGCGGATCGGCCGGCCGGTGACCAGCACGATCACGACCCCCGCGGCGTCGAGGCGCCGGAGCACCTCGACCGTGCGGGAGCTGACCGCGCGGTCCCGGCCGACGAGCGTGCCGTCGAGGTCCGTGGCCACCAGTCGCGGGGTCTGCGTCACAGCTTCAACATAGCTTCGAGGTAGGTCGCGACCCCGTCCTCGTCGTTGGTGAGCGTCGTCTCGTCGGCGAGGGCCTTCAGCGCGGGGTGGGCGTTGGCGACGGCGACCCTGCCGAAGCCGGCCCAGCGGAACATCGGCACGTCGTTGGGCATGTCGCCGAAGACGAGGACGTCACCGGGGTCGACGCCGAGCGCCGTGGCGACGAAGCGCAGGCCGGTGGCCTTGTCGACGCCGGGCGGGCAGATCTCGATGTAACCGAGGCCGGCCTGGGTGATCGTGGCCATGCTCGCCGGGATGACCCGCTCCGCGACGGCGAGGACCTCGTCGACGTCGCAGGTGGGGTGCCGGGCGAAGCCCTTGAGGACGGGGCCGGTGAGGCACTCGGCGCGCACCCGTGCCTCGACGACGTCGGGGTAGCGCCAGTGCGGATCGGCGTCGCCCCACAGCGGCGCCTCGTGGTGGTCGCCCGCCTCGATCAGCACCGAAAGGGTGCCGAGCTCCTGCTCGAGGCGGGCGAGGACGTCGGCGAGGGCGTCGCCGGCGAGGCGCTCGTCGCGCAGCAGGACGGGATGGTCGGTGTCCCGGATGTCGAGGACCCGGCTGCCGCCGCCCATGACGAGGAAGTCGGCGGCGGGGATGTCGTATCGGATGAGCTCGGTCAGCCGCGGGCCGCGGCCGGTGGCGCCCACGACGTGGATGCCGGCGGCCTTGACCCGCTCGAGGACGTCACGGGTGTAGGCGCTCACGGTGTCGTCACTGCGCACGAGCGTGCCGTCGAGGTCGGTCGCGATGAGTTTGGGCAAACTCCGCATTCGGTGCTCCTTCCGCGTCAGCGGGGGAGCAACCGTACCTCCGCCGCCCACCGAGGTCACACCATGCGAGTAAATCTCAACCGAACGTACGACGTCCTGATGAGGACTTCACTGCAGCGGGGTGACGGTGAGCTCCAGCGGCTCGGTGCCGTCGTGGGGCTCGTCCTTCGCCGCCCGCCGGGCGGGCAGCAGCAGCCCGCGCCCGCCGACGATCGCGCCGGCCGCCAGCATCGCGGTCGCCGCCACGGCGAGCGGATAGCCGGCACCGATGCGCACGGCCTCCTCCGCCAGCGTGTACGCGCCGTACGGACCACCCCCGAGGTGCTCGAGCACCCGCTGGAAGCCGATCAGGACCAGGGCGTTGCCGGCGAGCAGCGCCACGGCGGCGGCGCTCGCGGCCCGGCGGACCGCGCCCTGGGTCACCACGAGCACGCCGATGCCGACCAGGGCGAGCGCGAGCGTGCTGAGGTAGACCACGACGTGGCCGTTGTTGAGGCTGGCCAGATCGATGTCGACGCTGGAGGGCAGGCCACGGCTCTCGCCGGAGAGCTGATTGCTTTCCGCGGCGGCCGCCACGTCGATGGAGGCCCACGGCAGATACTGCGCGGCCGCGGCGAGCCCGAACCCGATGACGAACAGGGCGACCGCCACCGGGCCGGGACCACGCTCCTGCGCCACAGGAGCATCAACAGGCTCAGTCATGTTGCGCAGGGTAGCTCAGGAAACGATCCGCAGGTTGAACCGCAGATCGCCCTTGGCGCCCCACACCGCGAGCCACAGCGGCAGGTACTGCTCCATCGCGTGCGCCTTGTCGATCCCGCCGAGGTCCAGCAGGTCGCCCTCGGGCCAGCCGAACTTCGCCAGCACCCCCTTGACCAGTGCTTTCGCGTCCGCGTCGTCGCCGGCGACGAACATGGTGTGCGGCTGGGACAGCAGGTCGGGGCGGACCATGACGTCGGCGTTGACGGTATTGAGGGTCTTGACGACCTTCAGCGCCGGGAACGCCGCCTGGAGCCCGGCGGCGACCGGTCGCGCGGCGGCGGACGTCAGGTCGTTGGAGATGTCGGCGAGGACCTTGCCGGTGAGGTCACCGGCGGCGCGCAGCACGTCGAGCGACGCGTTGCCCGGCGTGGCGTTGAAGAGCAGTGAGCCGTGCGCGGCCGCGTCGGCGAAGGTGCCGGCCCGGCCGCCGGTCCGCTCGGCCCAGGCGACGGCCTTCGGGTTGGCGGCGTCCCGGGAGCCCATGACGACGTCGTACCCCACCTCGACCAGCCTGGTCGCGATCGCGTCGCCGACCATGCCGGTGCCGAGGACCCCCACATTGAGATCAGTCATGCTCGGCGGCAACACCCGCGGGGGCGGAAACATGCCTCGCCGCGCCGGCTTTTGCACGGCCGATCGCGATCAGGCCGCACGCGAAGCCGAGCAGCGGCATCGCCACCAGGGCCAGCCAGCTGCCCGCCGAAGTGCCGACCTCCGTGATCCGGCCGGGCCCGGCGAGCCGGCCGTCGAACGTAGTGATAAGACTCACTGCGACCGATGCGGTCACCAGCGACAGGATCGGGCCGGCGAGGCCCGCGAACTTGCGTCCCTGGTCGGCGCCCAGCACCGCCGCGCCGAGCACCGCGATCAGGATGAGCAGCAGGATCACGTACCAGAGCCCCATCTTGATGTTGAGGACGGTGATGCTGTCGAGGCGCTGCTGGGCTCTGCGCCCGGACCCGGTCACCACCAGCTGCTGCACCCACGGCACGAAGATCGAGGCAATGCCGGTGAGCAGGCCGATCACGGCCAGCAGGCCGCCGATCCGCACCAGTTTGCGTTGCATCAACGTGATCCCTCCCAAGAACTGCCGAGCTCGTCCCTGTGAGCACACGCAATGGGCTAGCGTCTGGTTCATGCCTACTCGCACTTCATCCGCCCGCTGGGAGGGCGACCTCAAGTCCGGCAGCGGCACCGTCTCGACCGGCTCGGGTTCCTTCCAGGGTTCCTACTCCTTCCCTTCGCGCTTCGAGAGCGGCGAGGGGACCAACCCCGAGGAGCTGGTGGCTGCGGCGCACGCGGCCTGCTACTCGATGGCGTTCTCCAACGGCCTGGCCAAGGCCGGCTTCACGCCCACGTCGGTGGAGACCTCCGCCGCCGTGCAGTTCGGCCCGGTCGACGGCGGCTTCGCCATCACCCGGATCGACCTGACCACCCGTGGCGACGTCCCCGGCATCGAAGCGGCCGAGTTCGACAAGATCGCCGCCGAGGCCAAGGCCGGCTGCCCGATCTCCAAGGCGCTCGCCGCCGTCGAGATCACACTCGACGCGAAGCTCGTCTGAGTCTCGTTTCGCCGCGCCGTTCCGACGCGCCGTCGATCTCAATCTCTTGAGAGGGTCCCCCGTTCTGGGGGACCCTCTTTGGCATGCCGGTGACAATGAGCAAGGAGCGCTTCGAGGAGCTCGTGGGCGACGCCCTCGACGAGGTCCCGGAGGAGCTGCTCGACCTCATGGACAACGTGGTGATCCTGGTCGTCGACGACCCGCCGCCCGGCGAGGCCGACCTGCTCGGGCTGTATGAGGGGTTCTCGCTGACGGAGCGCGGCTGGGACTACTCCGGCGTGCTGCCGGACCGGATCTCGATTTACCGCAACCCGATCCTCGCGATCTGTGACGATGAGGACGACGTCGTCGACGAGGTCGCGATCACCGTCGTGCATGAGATCGCCCACCACTTCGGGATCGACGACCAGCGCCTGCACGCGCTCGGCTGGGGCTAGGGGGTTTCCTGATGCGTAGTGCGCTGTTCGCCCAGGAGAACATGGAGAAGGAGTCGCAGCAGCCCGGTCTGCGGCTGCAGAACTCGAAGATGCTCAAGGCCGAGCTCAACGGCGAGATCATGGCCCGGACCGGCACGATGGTCGCCTACCAAGGACAGGTGGTGTTCCAGGCGCTCGGCTCCGGCGGGGTCGGCAAGTGGCTCAAGTCGAAGCTGACCGGCGAGGGTGTCCCGCTGATGAAGGTCTCCGGCCGGGGCGACGTGTTCTTCGCCGACCGCTCCTCCGACGTGCACCTCATCGATCTGGAGCAGGGCGACGCGATCTCCATCAACGGCGCGAACGTGCTCGCGTTCGACTCGTCGCTGCAGTACGACGTGAAAATGGTCCAAGGGGTCGGCGTGATGTCGTCGGCGGGCCTCTTCAACTGCGTGTTCACGGGTCAGGGCCGGCTCGCGATCACGACGAAGGGCACCCCCGTGGTGCTGACCGTCGACGCCCCGACGTATGTGGACCCGCAGGCGGCGATCTGCTGGTCGGCGGGCCTGCAGACCGGCTACCACCGCGCCGACCAGCTCGGCATCGGCACGCTGCTGGGCCGCGGCACCGGTGAGGCTTTCACGATGAGCTTCGCCGGGCAGGGCTTCGTGGTCGTCCAGCCGTCGGAGGAGCCGCCGCAGGGTCTCGCCGGTGGCCAGGGACAACAGCAGCAGGGCGGGGTCCTGGGCAACCTTCTGGGCGGTTGAGTCGCGCTTTGATAACGGGTCCTCCGTGCGACCTTGGAGGACCCGTTACGCTGCGCAGCGTGCGCGGTGACATCTTCAAGGCCGAGAACATGGCCCAGCCCCCAACCCAGGCAGGCATGAGCCTGCAGCACTCCAAGTGCGTCAAGTACGCCGTGAACGGTGAGATGATGGCCCGCCAGGGCGCCATGATCGCCTTCCGCGGCAACGTCCAGTTCGAGGTGAAGAGCCAGGGCGTCGGAAACTTCCTCAAGCGCGCGGTGACCGGTGAGGGCCTGTCCCTCATGGCCGTGCGCGGTCAGGGCGAGGTGTGGTTCGCCGACGCCGCATCCGACTGCCACATCCTGGAGATCGAGCCGAACGACGCGTTGTCGATCAACGGCAAGAACGTCCTCTGCTTCGACCCCTCGTTGCGGTACGACATCCAGATGGTGAAGGGCGCCGGCATGTTCGGCGGCGGCCTCTTCAACAGCGTCTTCACGGGTCAGGGCAGGCTCGCGATCATCACCGAGGGCGCCCCGATCATCATCCCGGTGTCCCCGCAGGCGCCGGTCCTGGTCGACACCGACGCGGTCGTCGGGTGGTCGAGCAGCCTGCAGACCAGCATCCAGAAGAACCAGAGCCTCAAGTCGATGCTGCGCGGCGGCTCGGGTGAGCTCTTCCAGCTGGTGCTGCAGGGGCAGGGTTTCGTCATCATCCAGCCCAGCGAGGGCAAGCCCGCCGCGGCGCAGTCCAGCAGCGGCGGCCTCCTCGGCAGCCTCGGCGGCTGACCGCCATCCACGGTCGGAGGGTGGGCCCCGCCCATCCTCCGACCTCAAGCCCGCTCAACTTGAGCAGGCTCAGGATCCGGCGCCGTTTCGCAGACTGGCCAGCCATCCCGCGGCATCGGTGAAGTCCTGATCCGAGAGGCCGGGGGCCCGCCGCGGCGGCGGGTCGGTGTGTGAGGCCCGCGGATAGGACCCGAGGAACCGCACGTCGGCGCAGATGCGGCGCAGCCCCTGCAACGCCTCCCCCATCGGCGGCTCGGCGACGTGACCAGCGCAGTCCAGGAAGAACACGTAACGGCCGAGGCGCTCGCCGGTCGGCCGGGACTCGATCCTGGTCAGGTTGATCCCGCGGACCGACAGCTCGGTCAGCACGGCCAGCAGCGCGCCGACCCGGTCGTGGGAGATGTAGACCGCGAGCGTGGTGAGGTCGTCGCCGGTCGGCGGCGGCGGCGGGCCGGGCCGCGACACCAGCGCGAAGCGGGTCATCGCCTCGGCGTTGTCGGCGATGTCCTTCGCCAGGACGTGCAGCTTGTAGCGGGTCGCGCCGATCGCGGCGCAGATCGCGGCGTCGAACTCGCCGGCGCCGGCGCCGATCGCGGCGGTCGCGTTGGACAGCACGTCGACGACGGTCGCCTGCGGCACATGGTCGCGCAGCCACTTGCGGCACTGCGCGCCGGCCTGCGGGTGGGCGGCGACCGACCGGACCGAGTCCAGCGGCCGGTCCCGCGCGGCGGCGAGGACGAACTGGACCGGCAGCACCACCTCGCGGGTGATGATCAGCGGCTCGCCGTTGGCCAGCTCGTCGAGCGTGACGCCGACCTGCCCGCCGATCGAGTTCTCCAGCGGGACGAGCGCGGCGTCGGCGTCACCGGCGCGCAGCGCGTCGAGGGCCTCCGGGACGCTGCGGGCCGGGGTCAGCACCCCGCGGTCGGCGGCCGGGACGGTCTTGAGCGCCTGCTCCGAGAACGTGCCCTCCGGCCCCAGGTAGACAAACCGCGTCGGCGGCACACCAGGCATGTGCCAAGCCTAGACGCCCGGCCCGGTGACCCCAGGCCCGGTGGCCGCAGCAGCCACTCAGCAGTCGGCGGTCCTGAGCAGCGCCAGCGGCGCGGTCGCCTTGACCTCGACGCTGCACGGGTCGGTGCCGGCGGTGACGATCGTCAGCGAGGCCGGTGCGCCCTTCGACATGATCTGCAGAGGCTCACTGTTGGTCACGGTGAGGATGGTGTACTGCCAGACCCCCGCACACAGCGGCCCGGTCTTCACGGTGAGGCCGGAGCCGGTGGGCAGGCCGGGTCGGGCCTTCCGGACCGCCGCGATGACCTGCTCGCCGGTCGGGCGGCCGTTGCACTGCGACACGTACGCGTCGGAGAACGGCAGCGTGCTCGGGCTCCGGCTGGCGCTCGGCGCGGCGGTGGTGCGGGCCGGCGGCACGTTGGGCGTGCCGACCGGCGTCGGGCTCAGGGTCCGCGCCGGCAGGGGCGACACCGTCGGCAGCAGCGGCCCTTCGTCGTCGTGCGAGCGGGTGCAGCCGGACAGCAGGCATCCAAGGCTGACGATCGCGAGCACAGCGGCCGCAGTGCGCATGCAGGACATCGTAGGACGCCAGTCCCCGAAGGTTCATACGGTGTCGGAGGCGGTGACCCGATGTCCGGCGGCGTTGAGGGCGGCCAGGGCCTCACCGAGCCGGACGGCCGGCACGAGGACGTAGTCGGTGTCGAAGGTGGAGAACGCGAAGATGTTGACCCGGGCGTCGGCGAGCGGGGTCACGATCGAGGCGAGGATGCCGGTGAGGGCGAGCTGGACCGGCCCGGCGACACGCAGGCAGCGCCACGGCGTCTCGACCGCGGCGCCGGCGGGCACCCGGTCGGCGGGGCACAGGATGGAGACCTCTTCGGGCGTCCACGTCACCGAGATGACGTCGGGGCCCGTCGCGGCGGCCTCGATGAGGCTCGCCGGGAGGGGCGATCCGGCCGGGAGCCGACCGATCGCATAGTCACCTGGCAACACCTCGAGGTCCAACATGACAACGAGCGTACGGTGCGAACGCGTTGCGTGGCGGGAGCCGTGAGCCAAGCCACGTGCGTCCCCCCGGTCGGGTGCCCCGCCGCACCGCCGCTTTCAGACCGTGCTGAAGAACGTCAATGAGCCGACGACCTGCCCGTCCTGCAGCAGCGGGGTCGCGATCGCGTCGAACGTGCGCGCCCCGGTCGCGCAGCGCACCCGCACCAGGCCGCGGGCGAGCCGCCCGGAGGACAGCGCGAGCAGCGGCGGCGTCTTGTTGATCTCGCTGGCGTCCAGCGCGCCACCGTCGCCGAAGTCGAGCAGCTGCAGGACGCCGTCGACCAGGGGACGGTCGATCGCGGACTCGGTGAGCCCGAGCAGGTCCTCGAACGACGCGGACACCGCGACGATGACCGCCTTGTCGTCGATCACCAGGCTCGGCTCCGCCGCGTCGGCGACCGTCGCCGCCCAGCGGTCGAGCGACGACTCCGTCGGCTCGGGCGGGAGGGCGAGATCCGGATCTGGCGAACGGGCAAGGTGTGGATCGGAGATGGACAGCTCGACATGCGCCACAGCGCCTCCTCAGGCACCGGTGCGACGGACGCGTCCGCGCAGCGAACTCATCATGGCATCATTGCGCGGGTTATCGGTGCACAGCGATTGCTCAATCCGGCGCTTCGTGTCGAGCGGCTCCACGCCGCAGAGGCTACTCCGCGTCACCCCGCTTGTCAGTGCCCACATGCTCCCCGTCCTTGTACCAGCGGTAGCTGTCCGCGAACGCGGCATAGGACTGCGAGGCCCACGTGGCCGGGTGCAGCGCGAGCGAGAACACCTTGTCGACGGTGTCCGCGGCGAGCCGCATCCCGCGGGCGTTCAGGACCCGGGGCAGCTCGTGATACGCGGTGACGAGGCAGCCCTTCGGCACCCCGTAGAAGCTGATCTTGCCGGTGCCGGCGAACGCCAGGATCGGCATGACCGGGATCGACACCCCGGCACTTCGGGACAGCGCCTCAGCGGCGGCCTTGGCCTCCGAGCGCGTCTCCTCGACATACTTCGGGCGCTTGCCGTCGATCTGGACGATGTCGCCGGCGAAGGAGACACGGCTGCGACCGTGGTTCTTGACCGTCACTGCGAACACGCCACCCGGGCCGACCGCGAGGAACGACCGGCGCTCGGCCAGCTCGCGCAGGTCCAGGACGTGCCACTCCTCGCCGAGGCGACCGATGAGGTTGCCCATCCTGCGATACAGACGGTTGTGCCCTGCCTCTTCCCTGCGGACTCCGCGCTCGGCGCGTCGCTCGCGCATCCAGTCAATGGGGGAAGGCCGGCCGGCATCAACAATGATGCGATCGTCAAACCCTTCGGGCTGCGAACCCGTCCCGCCGCGGTGCAGCAGTTCGGTCATCTCGCACACCTCCAAGTCGCCGCTCGGTTGCGTGTGTGTTCAAACACCGTACGTGTTCAGACGCCGAACCAGCATACTTGGACAGATGAAAGACTCGGAATGACTGGGATGAATGCCACATTCACGACGTGTCATGAATTTGCAGATAGCGCCCAACCGGTGGATAACGGGTCAGCCGTTAGGCTGAGCGGGTGCGCCGTCATCACGTGAACAGCGAGGTCGGACGGCTCGGCACGGTGCTGCTGCACCGCCCGGGCGCGGAACTGGCCCGGCTGACCCCGCGAAACAACGATTCACTGCTGTTCGACGGGATTCCGTGGGTCGGACGCGCTCAAGAAGAGCATGACACGTTCGCGCACGCCCTGAGGAGCCACGGCGTCGAGGTCCTCTACGTGTCGGAGCTGCTGGCCGAGACCCTCGCCGTGCCGGCGGCCCGCCACGAGCTCACGCAGGCCGTCCTCGACGACGTCCGGCTCGGCGACACGCTGCGCCGGCACGTCGCGGCCCACCTCGGCGACCTCGACCCGGCGACGCTCGCGGCCACGCTCGTCGCCGGCCTGTCCCGGGCCGAGCTGCGGGCCGGGGACGGTCTCGTGCACGCGCTGATGGACCACGCGGACTTCGTGATCGACCCGCTGCCGAATCTCCTCTTCACGCGCGATTCATCCGTCTGGATCGGCGGGCAGGTGGCGGTGACGAGCCTGGCGATGCACGCCCGCCGCCGGGAGACCGCACTCACGCACGCGATCTATCGGCACCATCCTCGATTTTCCGGGGTGCCGCTGGTGTACGAGCCGGGCCTGGAGCACCTGGAGGGCGGCGACGTCCTGCTGCTGGCGCCGGGCGTGATCGCGGTCGGCGTCGGGGAGCGCACCCGGCCGGCGGGCGCGGAGCGGCTCGCCAGGCGCTGTTTCGAGCGCGGCCTGGCCCACACGGTCCTGGTCGTGCCGATCGCGCAGGAGCGGGCCACGATGCACCTGGACACCGTCTGCACGATGGTCGACGTCGACGCGGTCGTGATGTACCCGAACGTCGCCAGCAGCCTGCAGGCGTGGACCGTAACGGGCAACTCGGGCGCCTTGGACGAGCTCGTCGTCACCGGGCCGGAGCCGTTCATCGTCGCGGCCGCGAAGGCGATGCGGATCGACACCCTGCGGATCATCGACACGGGCCTCGACCCGGTCACCGCCGAGCGCGAGCAGTGGGACGACGGCAACAACACCCTGGCGATCGCGCCGCGGCTCTGCGTGGCGTACGAGCGCAACGTGGAGACCAACGCCCAGCTGGAGCGGCACGGCATCGAGGTGATCCGGATCCCCGGCTCCGAGCTGGGCTCGGGCCGGGGCGGTCCGCGATGCATGTCCGCACCCGTCACGCGGGCGGCCGATTAGCCGGTGCACGCCCCGCGCCGGTCGCGGGGCGCGCTTCCGGCCGTCGGTGCGCGCCCGCGCCTGTCTCGACGTGGGCGGCCGGCGGCTCAGCGCAGGGGCTGGAGGCGGCCCAGGAGGCCCTGCTTGCTGCGGCGTTCGGCGGCGGTCAGCGGCTCCTCGACCGCCAGGGCCTCCGAGTAGCGCTTCATGAACTCGGCGACCGGCGCCTCCCACTCCTCGGCGGCCACGTCGAGCGGGAGATCCCACACCGGGGCCAGGAGGCCGTGCGCGCGGAACATGCCGGCGAACTTCGTGTGCTCGCCCAGCAGCAGCCCGCCACCGGCCGACAGCCGCGACAGCGCGTCGAGCGCCCGGTCCTCGTTGTCGCCGAGGACGAGCCGGACGTGGGACCGGTCGGTGACGCGGCACCAGTACGTCGCGGGCGCCGCCGACAGCCGGACCGTCGGGAAGATGCTCGCATTGGCCCGCTCCAGCGACGCCCGCACGTTGGGGTCGTCGGTGGCGTTGTCCTCGAGCCAGAACTCGAACCCGGTGTGGACCGTGACGTCCAGCGGCGCGTTGACGATCACGTCCTGCAGCCGCGGCCCGACACCCGGCAGCGCCGGGATGTTGACCGTCTGCCCGGTCGGCGTGTCCAGCGCGCACTGCAGGGCCACCGCAAGATCCCGGGACACGTCCCCGGACTGCACGTGCCGCTGCAGCCCGATGAACACACGGCCGTCGGGCTTGGTCATCGCGGGCCAGGCCATCGGCAGGACCGTCGCGAGGATCACCGGACGGTCGCCGTACTTCTCGGCCAGGTCCGGTGCCAGCTTCAGTGGTGCCGAGGCGGCCGGCACCAGCTCGCGCAGTGCGATCCACTCCGGCTCGTCGGCCAGCCCTTCGAACGGGCGCCCCACGTAAACGTCACGGATCTTCTGGCGCTTCTCACCCTCGGCGGCGGAACGGCCACGGGGGGTTTTCGCTCGCTTGCTCACGGCGACCCAGCCTAGGCGGTCCCGTTACGGTGCGGGCGAACACCCACCTCCTTGGGCGCGTCACTCACCCGCCTGCGCCGCACGTTTCCGACAAATCCGAAATGTCGCCCGCCCCTCGTATCCCATACAGGCACGGCGCTTGATATGCGGATAGAGGGTTGTGCGGCTCGCGGAAAACACGGTGCCGACAACGGGATGGATCGCCGGGGTCAGGGCACCACCGGGTGGTCAGGGTCGGGAGTCCCGTGGCGGCCACGCCGGCCGGCAACCGGCGGCAGATCTGGCCGGCATACCGCCGCACGCGCCGTGGCAGCGCCGCGAATGGGGAACTACAGCGTCGCCCAGACGCACTGGCCGAGGCCGTCACGTTCGACGCCCCAGCCGGTTGCCAGGGCGGCGACGATGGTCAGGCCGCGGCCGTCGACCGCGTCGGGGGCGGCGACGCGCAGCTCCGGGCCGGCCGACGCGCCGTCGGCGATGGACGCCGCCGAGCCGCCGTCGGTGACCCTGATCTCCAGGGTGTCGTCGGGCAGCAGGCGCCAGGCGACCCGGATGACGTCGCCGGGCAGGGGTGCGGCGTGGCGGACCGCGTTGCCGACCAGTTCGGCGGCGATGGCGATGGCGTCGTCGAGACGCTCCTCGGCGACCAGGGTGTCGAGCTCATGGGCCAGACGGTGGCGGGCGACGTGTGCACCGCGAGCGTGATGCGGGACAACGACGCACCAGGCGCGTTCCGCGACGGTTGTGGACACCCTCTCAAGCCTCCCCGTGGGCATCTGCGTCGGCGCGGGGCAGTCGCACCTCGGCGACGGTCCCGCCCCCTTGGCGTGGACGCAACGATACCCATCCATGTTGACGCTCAACGATCCTACGCACCAGATACAGTCCCAGTCCGACGCCGCCGCGGGTGCGCTGGTCGCCGGTCTCCAGTTGCCAGAAGCGCTCGAACGCCCGCTCGACGTGCTCTGGGCGGATGCCGATGCCCCGGTCGGCGACCTTGAACCAGACCGTTTGCGCGTCTGCCCCCGCGGTCAAGTCCGCTTCTACCCAATTCAGGGAGTATTTACCCGCATTCGTTACAAATTCCGCAAGGATGGTAGCGAGGGTGGCGCGTTCTCCCAGGGCTTTCGGCAGGGTTTGTGGCAACGAAACACTCAAGGTGCGGCGCTGCTCGGGGCTCAGGTCGACGACGGCCGCCGTGAGGGTGTCGACCAGGTCGAACGGCAGGAGCGCGGACGCGTCGCCCGGGGCGGCCTCGTCGCCGACGGCATTCAAGAGGCGGTCGACGAGGCGGCTGAGCTCGCGGGCGCGCTGGCCGACGACGTAGATCGCCTCGCGCCGGGAGCCCTCGTCGAGGGATTCCCAGTGCTCGACGAGGGTGTCTGCGTACCCCCTGATGACGGTGATCGGCGTGCGCAGCTCGTGCCCGGTGAGCGCGATGAACAGGTCGCGGCCGTCGGCGGACTGGTCGCCGCGGGCGCGGAACGACACGCCGACGTCGGTGGTGGCGGGCATCGCGGCGGCCCGGATCTGGATCCATGTGCCGCAGGCCATCTGGTGCTCGACGGTTTCCGCACCGGCCGGCAGCGGAAACGGCCACGGCGCGCCGATCGCCGACTCGGGTGAGCGCGCGGTGAGCAGCGCCGCGGCGGGGTTCCAGGTGCGCACGACATGGTCGGCGTCGAGCACGGCGAACGGCACCGCGACGGGGTCGAACACGGGTCCGCCGGCGTGGATCGGCAGTCCGCGGCCAAGGGTGTACTGCAGGCCGATGAGCCCGGCGAGGAAGCCGAGGGCGGCCCGCTCGTCGGCGCCCGCGGTGCCGTCGGCATCGTGGTAGCCGCCGACGAGCACGCCGACCGCGGTCTTGCCGGCGTTGACCTCGGCGGCGACGAAGCGGGTGAGGCCACGGCCGCGCAGGTGCTCCCCGCCGACGGTGCCGAGCAGGCCGACCGGGAATTCGCGGACCCTGGTGCCGTACTGCAGCAGCCCCCGCAGCGTCGGGTGGATGAGGTCGACCGGGCGGCCGAGGGACCAGTCGAGGGCGGCGGCGGCCGCGACGACCCGGCCGCTGTCCTGACCGTATTCGATGAAGGCGGCGCCGGCCGCGGCGGTCGCCTCGACGGTGACGTCGACGGTGCGCTGCAGTGCGGGAAGGCCGCCGGCGCCGGTCGCGAGCTGCTCGGCGATCTCGGCCAGGCCGCCGAACACGGCGGTGGCGTCGACCGGACCCCGGGCATCGACCATGCTGCGAGTCTGCCTCCCCACGCACCGCTTTAAAAGGGCATTGACGAAAGTTCTCCACGTGGGATTCCACCGGGGCGCGTGGGTGGGACGACGGAATCCGCAGGAGCGACGGATCGCAGGATGTCGGTCAGTCGCGCAGGCCGAGCTCCCGGAGTCGGTCGATCACGAATGCGGGCCGGTCCGAAATGATGCCGTCGACTTTCAGTTTCACGACGAGGTCGATGTCGTCGGGTTCGTTGACGGTCCACACGTACACGGGGAATCCGCGGCGGTGGAGGCGCTCGACGAGTTCGGGGGACGCTCGGAGGAGTGCGACGCCGGGTCCGCCGATGCTGCTGCCGGGCGGGAGCCAGCCGATGCGGCTGGGGACCGACCAGACGTCGATGAGCATCACGGTGGGCAGTGCGGGGGCGAGCTGACGGACGCGGCGCACGGCGTTGGCGGAGAACGACATCATCGTGACGTGGACGGGTCGGTTGTCGTCGGGACGGTCCAGTCCGTGCCGGCGCAGCAGTGTCAGGAGTGCGGCTTCCACGGCGGCGCCGTAGCGGGTGGGGTGTTTGGTCTCGATGAGCAGCCGCATGGGCCGGCCGGCGTCGACGGCGAGGCCGAGGAGCCGGTCGAGGGTGAGGACCCGGCCGCGCCAGTGGTCGTCGGCGAGTTTGCGGCTGGTGATGAGCTCGTCGGCGGTCTGGGGCAGGTCGGTGCGCCAGGAGCCGAAGTCGAAGCGGTCGAGGTCGGCGAGGGTCTGCACGCTGACCCGGCCGCGACCGTCACTGGTGCGGTCGATGCGGGAGTCGTGGAGGCAGACGAGGTGGCCGTCGCGGGTCAGCCGGACGTCGCATTCAAGGCCGTCGGCGCCTTCCTCGATGGCGAGGAGGTAGGCGTCGAGGGTGTGCTCGGCGTGTCGATACGACGAGCCCCTGTGCGCGAACACCCAGGGCCGCTCAGGCGACTCTCGGAGCACCGCCGTCCTCGCTCACCATGGGCCGGCCGGCGACCGCCCAGTCCGACATGCCACCGTCGAGATTGATGGTGCGGGTGAGGCCCTGCTGCTGCAGGTATGCGACGACCTGCGCAGACCGGCCGCCGACGCGACAGACGACGATGACGTCGCGGTCGGTGGGGATCTCGTCGATCCTCGACGGGATCTGCATCATCGGCACATGGTTGGCTTCAGGTGCGTGACCTGCCGCCCATTCGTCGTCCTCGCGGACGTCGAGCAGGTAGGCGTCGGCAGCGACCTCGTCGACCGTGACGGTCGGCACAGCGGATCCCCTGAACACCCGCCAAGCCTATAAGAGCCTCAGATGGGGTTGACCCAGGTGGGGTTCTCCACGGCCCACGCGTCGAGCGAGTCGTTGAGCATCGCGGCGTACAGCGCTTTTGCTTCCTCCAGGGCCACGACGTAGGAGATGCCGCTGATGTCCTGTGTCTCGGACGGCACGGTCAGCCCGACGAGGCCGCTGGGGCGCACGTTGCGCAGGCCGAACATCAGCTCTTCGAGCGCGACGCCATTGGTGTCGACGGTGAGGGCGCCGCCGAGGGCCCGGATGAGCTTGTCGAGCGCGATCGGGTTGGTGGTGAGGTTCTGCTGCTGCGCCTTGGTGAGGATGGCGCGGATGAACTTCTGCTGGTTCTTCTGCCGGTCGAAGTCGCCGTTGGCGAGGCTCTTGCGCTGCCGGACGAGGTCGAGGGCCTGCCAGGACTCGAGGTGGTGGCAGCCGGGCTCGTACACGGCGGGGCGGCCGCCGTGTTCGGGTGACAGGTAGTTGCCGTTGGCGTCGTAGCCGAGGTGGATCGACGTGACCTTCTGGTCGATGCACATGTCGACGCCGCCGAGGATGTCGACGGCGGCTTTGAAGCCGTCGAAGTTGACGATCGCGGCGCCGTCGAAGTGGATGCCGAGCAGTTCGGTGAGGGTCTCGGCGAGGAGTTGGACGCCGCCGGCACCGCCACCGCCGTGCTGGAACGCGCCGTTGATCTTCTCGTGGCTGCTGCCACGGAAGCCGGTGGGCTCGAACGCGGGGATCCTCACCCGCAGGTCACGGGGGATCGACAGGAGATAGGCCCGGTCGAGGCTGACCGGGATGTGCACGATGATGATCGAGTCGGAGCGCTGTCCGTCCTCGGGGTCCTTGGCCCGCAGGTCGGAGCCGAGGAGCAGGAAGTTGAGCGGGCCGGTGACGCTGCTGCGGCGCTCTTCCTTCTTGTCGTCGTTGCCGACGCGGGCGTTGGAGCCGAGCAGGTTTTCCTGGTTCACGCTCTTGCTGTATCGGTTGGCGAGGACCTGTGAGCCGGTGACCGCGGTGGCGGAGACCAGGACGAGGACCGCGCCGACGACGACGAGGAGTTTGGCCCAGACGGGGTCGCGGCCTGGCAGGGCGGCCTTGCGGGCCTTGCGCTTCTGCCGCCGGGTGAGCGGTCCCGCACTCCCGGCAGCGGCTGCGGCGTCGGCGTCGGGGGCGGCGGGCTCAGCGGGCTCCTCGGCAGCGGCAGTGGCGGCGGCGGCCGGTGCTTCGGAGGTGGCGGCGGCGGATTCTGCGGAAGTGGCGGCGGCCGGGCCTTCCGAGGGCGAAGATGGGGCTGAAGACTCGGCAGCGGGGTCGTCGGACGAGTCCGAAATATCCGACGTGCTGGAGTCGGTGCCGGTCGACGCTCCCACCGCATCGGCCGGAGCGGGCGGCGTCTCTTCAGGGCTCTCCGCCGAGCGACTCACCGGCGGATCCTGGTCCTGCTGCATGTCGCCCCCGACTACGTGCCCGCACTGCGGCGGGGATCTATCCGAGTCTACGTTCGCGGCGGGGATCGTGCCGACCAGCGTCACTGCACAAGATCCGAAGAGTTGCCACCGATCAGGCGTTTTCTACTCGGTCAAGAGCGACTTCTGCAATGAGATCTATATGACAGCCCGGGCATGCAACCCCTCAGGTGGGGAGACATGCCCGGAATGCCGGAATAATCACTTCTTGGTGGATGACTTCGTCGAGGGTTGCGACGACCCGCTCGCGGCCGGCTTCGGCGCGTTCGTCGCCGCCCAGTCCGCCATCTTGTCGGTGCGCATCGCGGTGTACAGCGCGTCGGCCTTGGCCTCGTTCGGCACGACGACGTCCTCACCGTTGATCTTCTTGCTGCCGTCGTGCGGGCTGACGAGGAACGTCAGGTCGTCGCTGCGCAGGTTGCGGAACTGCAGCGCCATGTCGGCGAGCGAGAAGTCCTTGTCGACGGTCATCGCCTTGGTGATCGCCTTGAGGAACGCGTTGAGCTTCGTCGGGCTGCTCACCGTGCCGGAGCTGACGGCCTTGTCGAGGATCGCCTTCATCATCTGCTGCTGGTGGCGCATCCGGGCGAAGTCGCCGTCGGGGAACTGGTAGCGCTGCCGGGCGTAGTCGAGGGCCTCGTCACCGTTGAGGTGGTTCATACCCTTCTTGAACTTGCGCTTCGGCGGGTGGATGGAGGTGATGTCCTGCTCGATGTTCATGTCGATGCCGCCGAGGGCGTCGATGACCTGCTTGAAGCCGCCGAAGTCGATGAGCAGCACGTGGTCCATCCGGACGTTGCTGTACTTCTCGATCGTCTGCACGGTCAGCGGTGTGCCACCCCAGGAGAACGACGCGTTGAGCTTGGCCTTGGTGTCGCCGTAGGGCGTCGTCTTGCTCTTGGGGATGTAGACGTAGAGGTCGCGGGGCATGGAGACCAGGTACGCCTTGTCGTGGCTGGACGGGATGTGCAGCATGATCATGGTGTCGGTGCGCCACTCGCCGGGCTTGCCCTTGTTGTCGGGGTCGCGGGAGTCGCTGCCGAGCAGCAGCATGTTGAGCGCGCCGTCGGCGACCTTCGCCGGCCGGCCGCCGGTGATCTCGCCGAACGGGTCGTCGCGCTGCAGGCCCGCGTCGACGTAGCGGTAGTAGCTGTAGGCACCGACGCCGGCGAGAAGCGCCAGGACGACGATCGCGGCCCCGGCGACGAGGGCGATGCGCCCCCAGCGGGGACGGATCTTGCGGCGGCCGGGGTATTCGTTGCCGCCGGGCCGGCGGGGCGGCACGACGCCGCCGCCACCACCTGAGCCGGACGCGGCGGGCTTCCCGTAGACGCCTGGCGTCGCCGGGCTGGTCGGTGCGGAGGTGCCGGAGACGCGCGCACGAGCTCCCGCGCTGGGCGGGAGGGCGTTGGGCACCGAGGCGCGACCCGACGAGCCGTTGGAGGCAGGCGTGGTGGACATGAAACCCACGATACGAACCCGGCGCCGCTACGCCACGCAACTCGGGCGGGCGCGGCACGAAGCCGGGAGTGTCACCTTGAGCGGAAATAGTCCAGAGTGCGGCGCAGGCCTTCGTCGGGGCCGACGGTCGGCTCGTATCCCAGCAGCTCACGGGCCTTGGTCAGGTCGGGGCGGCGGCGCTCGGGGTCGTCGGCGGTGCGGGGCAGCAGCGACACGGTCGACGCGCTGTCGGATAGCCGCACGATCGTGTCGGCGAGCTCGAGCATGGTCATCTCGTGTTCGGTGCCGCAGTTGATCGGGCCGGTCTCACCGGAGTCGAGCAGGAGCAGGATGCCGCGGACGAGGTCGGACACGTGGCAGATGGACCGGGTCTGGGTGCCGGAGCCGTGGACGGTGATCGGCTCGCCGCGCAGCGCCTGGGAGATGAAGGTGGGGATGGCGCGGCCGTCGTCGGGGCGCATGCGCTCGCCGTAGGTGTTGAAGATCCGCACGATGCCGACGTCGGCGCCACGGCCACGGCGGTAGCCCATGGTGGCCGCCTCGGAGAAGCGTTTCGCTTCGTCATACACACTGCGGATGCCGATCGGGTTGACGTTGCCCCAATACGTTTCCGGCTGCGGGTGGACGAGCGGGTCGCCATAGGCCTCGGAGGTGGACGCCATCACGAAGCGGGCGCCGTCGGCGACGGCGCGTTCGAGCAGCTGGAGCGTGGCGAGCGAGCCGACCCGGAGGATCTCGACGGGCAGCAGCTCGAAGTCGGTGGGGCTGGCCGGCGACGCGAAGTGCAGGATCGCGTCGAACCTGGCGGTGAGGGCTTCGACGGTCGGCAGCGGCTCGCTGACGTCGGCCTCGACCAACGTGAATCGAGGGTGGTCGACCAGGTGCGCGACGTTGTCCTTACTGCCCGTGACGAAGTTGTCGATGACGACAACCTGCGCGCCGCGGGCGATCAGGGCATCGGCGAGGTGAGACCCGACGAACCCGGCACCACCGGTCAGCAGGATCCGGTGTCCTTCGCCGTAACGCTGCGCAACTTCGACCATGGGACCAGCCTAGCGGCAGTGCGCCGGGGCCGGGGATCGGCGGTGCCCGGACCCCGGCGCACTACATCTCAGACGGCTCCGGCACCCGTGAGGGAGCGGGCCTCCAGTTCGGCGAACTTGTCCGGGTTGCGCTCCTTGCTGGTCAGCGCCCCGAGCGCGGCGAAGATGAAGCCGATCGGAATCGAGATCAGGCCAGGGTTCTCCAGCGGGATCGGCGCCGCCGTGGTGCAGCTGAACAGCGCTGTCGGGTTGGAGACCGCCTTCGACTTCTGCTCCACGCCGCAGGTCTTCGCCTGTGCCGCGTTGAGGGTCGCCGGGGTGCGGGCGTCGCTGACGCCGCCCCAGGCGATCGGGCTCATGAGCACGATGCCGACGGCGGAGATCAGACCGGCGTAGATGCCCCAGGTCGCGCCGCGGGTGTTGAACTTCTTCCAGAAGAGGGAGAAGAGGATCGCCGGCAGGTTCGCCGACGCGGCGATCGCGAAGGCGAGCGCCACCAGGAACGCGACGTTGAGGTTGCGGGCGAAGATGCCGAGCACGATCGAGACCGCGCCGATGACGAACGCGGAGTACCGGGCGACGACGACCTCCTGCCGCTCGGTGGTCTGGCCGCGCTTGATGACGTTGGCGTACAGGTCGTGCGCCAGTGAGGAGGACGACGCCAGGGTGAGTCCGGCGACGACCGCGAGGATGGTGGCGAACGCGACGGCCGCGATGATGGCGAGCAGCAGTGAGCCGCCGAAGTCACCGCCGAGGTAGCGCTTGCCGAGGGCCTCGGCGAGCTGTGGGGCCGCCGTGTTGCCACCCGGGTCCTGGGCGAGGATGGCCTGCCGTCCGACGAGCGCCGCGGCACCGAAACCCAGCGCGAGGGTCATCAGGTAGAACACGCCGATGATGCCGATCGCCCAGACGACGCTTTTGCGGGCCGCCTTGGCGTTGGGCACCGTGTAGAAGCGGATCAGGATGTGCGGCAGGCCGGCGGTGCCGAGGACGAGGGCGAGGCCGAGCGAGATCAGGTCGAGCTTGCTGGCGAGGGTCGCGGCGGCGTTGCCGGCGATGTCGCGGCCGTAGCGCAGGCCGGGCTGCAGGAACGACTCCGGTGGGGTCCGGCCGGACTTGGCGGCGGCCTCGCCGAGCAGCGACGACAGGTTGAACTTGAACGCGGCGAACACCATCAGGGTCAGCACCAGGGCGCCGAGCATGAGCATGAACGCCTTGACGATCTGGACGTAGGTGGTGCCCTTCATACCGCCGACGGTCACGTAGACGATCATCAGCACGCCGATGAGGGCGATGGTGACGATCTTCGCGGCTTCCGCGCTCATGCCCAGGAACGTGTCGCCGGGCTTGATGCCGAGCAGCAGCGCGACGAGGGCGCCGGCGCCGACCATCTGCGCCAGGAGGTAGAAGATCGACACGATGATCGTGGAGATCGACCCGGCGGTGCGGACCGGCGCCTGCCGCATCCGGAACGCGAGGACGTCGGCCATCGTGTAGCGGCCCGAGTTGCGCATGAGCTCGGCGACGAGCAGCAGCGCGACGAGCCAGGCGACGAGGAAGCCGATCGAGTAGAGGAAGCCGTCGTAGCCGTTGAGGGCGATGATGCCGGCGATGCCGAGGAAGCTCGCCGCCGACATGTAGTCGCCGCCGATGGCCATGCCGTTCTGGAAGCCGGTGAAGGACCGGCCGCCGGCGTAGAAGTCGGCGGCGCTCTTGGTCTGCCGGCTGGCCCAGATGGTGATGGCGAGGGTGGCCGCGACGAGGACGACGAACAGCGTGAGCGTCAGCGTCCGGGTGGTGGTCGCCCCCACCGCGAGGGTGATCCCGTTCATTCGGGGCTCCCTTCGATCTTGGCGCGCAGGTCGTCGGCGAGGGGGTCGACGCGACGGTCGGCGTAGCGGGTGTACAGCCAGGCGATGAGGAACGTCGACACGAACTGCAGCAGCCCGAAGATCAACGCGATATTGACGTGGCCGACGACCTTGGTGCTCATGAAGTCGCGGGCGTAGGCGGAGAGCAGCACGTACAGCGCGTACCAGATGAGGAACGCGGCGGAGACCGGGAACACGAAGCGGCGCAGGGAGCGGCGCAGCTCGGCGAACTCCGGGGTGTTGGCGACGGTGACGTAGCGGTTGACGTCGTCCGTGCCGGTCGGCACCGGCGTTTCGGTGCTCATGGGGGATCACCACCTGCCGTTTGGGTGTGGGTACGGCGCACGGTAGAACCCGCCGGGTGGGCGTGAAGATCCCTGGACGGGCCCGGCGGACCCCTGCGCTGAACGGCAGGTTCGGTGCGCCGAGTGACAGCGGTCACACCGTTTACCGACGTTTATATCGAGGTGTACCGACCCCTGTGGTGGAGCAGGGGCTTCGCCGCCGTGTCCGTCAGGGAGACCCCGGCGATAGTCGCCGTCACGAGCAACGACCAGCCGAACTGGTCGGCGCCGGACAGGGTGCAGGCGACCCACGGGTAGCCGCGCGGCACCGGCCCGAACCCGGTGTCCTCCCAGTCGCCGGTCGCGAACAGGCCGCCGGGCGCGGGCATCAGCCCCGCGAACCGTTCGGCGAGCTGGTTGTCGCCCTCGGCGAGCGGCACGACGGCGAACCGGCCGGTCGCCTCGACCGCGGTCCACAGGTCGCTCTCGTCGTCGACCAGCCCGGCGACCCGCCCTGGGTCGCCGTCGGCGACCATCATCGAGGAGACCGTGAGCCCGGCCGGGCCGGCTGCGGTCCACAGGGTCACCGGGGCCGGCAGGCGCCCGCGCAGGCGGCGCAGCGGCGAGCGCTGGTCATCCGGTGTGGCGAACGGATCCGACGGGTGGATACTCACCCGCTCATTGTCGGGTATGACCGGAGGGTGCGACCCCGAAGAGCCCTACGTGTGGCCTACCCCAGCTTCGGGGTGACCGCGACGAGGACCTCCGGGGCGCGGCGCTCGAGGAGGTTGCCGGCGAGGCGGGTGCCGACCCAGGCCAGCGCGAAGCCCCACACCAGACCGACCGGCAGCAACGTCCAGGTCAGCCCGCCGGGGAGCAGGAAGAACGCGACGATCAGCGGCGCCGTCAGCACCCACGTGACGATCATGCTGACGAAGGAGAGCATGCTCTTCGCGCTGCCCTGGCCGGTGTTCATGGCGAACGGGTTGGTGGTGTCCGGCATCGGGTACGGCGCGAGCACCGACGTGATGCCGGCCGCGCCGACCGAGATGCCGTAGCTGCACAGCCCGATGCCCAGCGCGGGGGCGAGCTGGTCGGTGTGGCCGCTGAGCACCGACACGGCGACGGTGCCGGCGGCCAGCAGCGGGAAGGTGAGGATGCCGACGCCGATCGCGCGGGCGGCGAGCTCGATCTGGCCGGGCACGTTGGTGAGCATGTGCAGCGCGTACGCGGTGCCGTCGTTGCCGAACTGGTTGACCAGGACCAGGCCGACGAACGCGCCGGCGAACATCAGCGACAGGATGAGGGCGCCGTCGCTCATGCCGATGCTCTGCCGCGCCGCCTCCTGCTCCTGCGCGCTGGAGCCGGTGCCGAAGCCGAACGTGAACGCGAACGGGATGACCACCGACGCGGCGAGCAGCGAGATGAGGCTCGCCCGGCGGCGCGGGTCGCGGCCCCAGTAGCGGACCTCCCGGCCGACGAGCCCGGTGAACCGGCCGACTGGCAGCGACCGTATGACGGCGGGCAGGAACGCCCGGACGGGCTTGCCGTCCACGGCCTTCGCCTTCTTCGCCGCGGCGGTGGACGCGGTGCCGAGCATCGCGGACTCGATCGTCCGCAGCCACCACCACAGCAGCGTCGCGACGCCGGCGACGCCGATCGCGAGGCGGGCCGCGGCGAGGTGCCAGTTGCCGTCGATCGCGTCGACGTAGGCGACGAACGGTGCGGCGAGCGGCGTCCACGACAGGATTCCGCCGATCGTCGTGGCCTGCTTCGACTCGCCGTTCTCGACGAGGGCGAACACCAGCTGGAAGATCGGGTTGCAGGAGATGCCGGCCAGGGCGATGAGCAGCGCCGCCAGGTCGCGGACCTTCCGGGAGCGCAGCATCCCGGCAAAGGCGCTGGTGACGGCGCGGCTCGCGGCGACGCACACGGCGAGCCCGACGGCGGCGCCGAGGACCGCGACGAGGCCGGCGCCGATGCCGCCGTCGATGACGGCGCCGATGGTCGAGCCGAGCGCGGCGAGCAGCGTGACGACCGGCGGGATGCCGACGACGGCGGCGGCGAGCATGCCGAGGACCAGCGTGCGGCGCGGCACCGGCAGCAGCGCGAACCTGGCCGGGTCGAGGGTCTCGTCGACGCCGAAGAACAACAGCGGCACCAGGACCCAGGCGAGGACGAGGGCGGTGCCGGCGAACGCGGCGAGCGTGGGGCGCAGGCCTTCGTCGGCGACGCTGCTGCCGGCGAACACGGCGAGGCCGACGACCGCCGCCCACAGGCCGAAGAAGATGCCGAGGATGAACAGCCAGATCCGCGACTTCTTGCCGCGCATCGTGTTGCCGAGGATGCGCAGCTTCAACCGGACGAAGTGGCGGGCCTTCGGCTCGCCACCACGGATCGGCTCCGGCCGCGGCGCGAACACGCCGCCGGCGTCGGCGGGCGCTGACCGCTGCGCGGGAACCTGCTGCCCGGCAGCGGGCTGCGCCGAGCCTGACGGAGCAGGGACCTGCTGGGCGGGAATGCGCGGCTCGGCGGGTGGCTCGGCGGGTGGCTCGGGGGTCACAGCCACGACAGCTCCGCGCCCGTCGCGACCCGGCCGCCGACCACGTCGACGAACACGTCCTCGAGCTCCCGGCCGCCCTTCACCTGCTCGGTCGTGCCGACGACCTTGATCTGGCCGTCGGCGAGGATCGCGATGTGGGTGCAGAGCCGCTCCACGACCTCCATCACGTGGCTGGAGAAGATCACGGTGCCGCCGTTGCGCACGTACCGCACGAGGATGTCGCGGATCAGGGCGCCCGAAACGGGGTCGACGGCCTCGAACGGCTCGTCGAGGACCAGCAGCCGCGGCGCGTGCAGCAGCGCGCAGGCCAGGCCGATCTTCTTCTTCATGCCGGCGGAGTAGTCCACTACGAGAGTGCGGCCGGCGTCGGCGAGGCCCAGGACGTCGAGCAGCTCGGCGGCGCGGGCGTCGATCACGTCCTGCGGCAGGCCGCGCAGCAGGCCGGTGTAGGCGAGCAGCTCGCCGCCGGTGAGCCGGTCGAACATGCGGGCCGAGTCGGTGAGCGCGCCGAGACGGCGCTTCGCCTCGACGGGGTCGGACCAGACGTCGTGGCCGAGGACATAGGCGTGGCCGGCGTCGGGGCGCAGCAGCCCGACAGCCATCGACAGCGACGTCGTCTTGCCTGCGCCGTTGGGGCCGAGGAGCCCGAAGAACGAGCCGGTCGGCACGTCGAGGTCGACGCCGGCGACGGCGACCTTCTGGTCAAAACGCTTGGACAGCCCCCGCAGCGCGAGAGCCGAGGCAGGCTCACGATCCGTCACTTCTCGACCGTAGGTCACGCCCGCATCCCCCGCATCCCCCGCACCCACCCTTACATGCGCAGCGCGTCCGGCGCGTGCAGGCGAAGCATGATCGCTCCGAGGTCCTTGGGCAAGCGTTGCCGGGTGAGCAATGACACCGTGATCATGACCAGGAACGCCAGGGGCACGCTCCAGGCGGCCGGTTGGGTGGTCAGCACGCCCGCCCAGCCGGTCAGCGGCCCGCCGAGGACCGTGAGCAGCACCGCGGCGACCGCGGCGCCACCGCCGGCGACGATCCCGGCCGCCGCGCCGACCGCGGTCAGGCCCCGCCACCAGATGCCGAGGACGAGCAGCGGGCAGAAGCTGGACGCGGCGACGGCGAACGCCAGGCCGACGACCTGCGACACGTCGAGGCTCGCGACGAACAGGGCGAGCAGCAGCGGCACCACGCCCGCCACCAGCGCGGAGCGGCGGAAGTCGCGGACGGACCCGTGCCCGAGCACGTCGGTGGACAGGACCCCGGCGACGCTGGTCAGCAGGCCCGAGGACGCGGACAGGAAGGCGGCGAACGCGCCGGCGGCGACGAGCGCGCTGAGCAGTTGACCGGTGAGCCCGCCGCCGAGCGCCGCCGACGGCAGCAGCAGCACGACCGCGTCGGTGTTCCCGGTCATCAGCAGTTGCGGTGTGTACACGCGGCCGAGCACGCCGTACAGGGTCGGGGTCAGGTAGAAGACGCCGACCAGTCCGAGGACGACGAGCGTGGTGCGGCGGGCGGCGGCCCCGTCCGCGTTCGTGTAGAAGCGGACCAGGACGTGTGGCAGTCCCATCGTGCCGAGAAACGTGGCGAGGATCAGCGAATACGTCGCGAACAGCCCCTGGGAGCCGTCCCCGGGCAGGAGCCACTCGGTCGGGGACTCCGCCGAGACGGCGGCGACCTTCGGTACCGACGCGGCCGCAGCGAAATCGAGAGCGGTCCCGGGGTCGACGTCGTGCTCGCCGACGGTGAGCAGCACGCCGCCGTCCACTGCCGTCCCGTCGAGCCGGCCATGGGCGGTGACCTGCGTCTGGACCGACACCATCAGCCGCGTCGGGTGGTCGATGGTGACCGTCGTCGCGACCGGGAACGTCGGGCCGTCCGGCGCGGTCAGGGCCGGACGGCCGTCGGACTGCCACTGCATGAGCAGGAAGACGAACGGCACTGCCAGGGCGGTCAGTTTCAGCCAGTACTGGAACGCCTGCACGAACGTGATCGACCGCATCCCACCGAGCGCCACGTTGAGCGTGACGACGACGCCGACGAGCAGTGCGCCGAGCGCGTACGGGGCGCCGGTCACCGTCTGCAGGGTCAGGCCGGCGCCCTGCAGCTGCGGCACGAGATACAGCCAGCCGATGAACATGACGAACGCGGTCGCGAGCTTGCGCAGCCGCTTCGAGCGGAGCCTGACCTCGCAGAAGTCCGGGAGGGTGAACGCCCCGGAACGGCGCAGCGGGGCGGCGACGAACAGCAGCAGCGCCAGATAGCCGGCGGCGAACCCGACCGGGTACCAGAGGACGTCGACGCCGTACTTGAGGATCAGGCCGGCGACGCCGAGGAAGCTCGCGGCCGACAGGTATTCGCCGCTGATCGCCGCCGCGTTCCAGGTCGGGCTGACCATGCGGGACGCGACCAGGAAGTCCGACGTCGTGCGGGCGAAACGCAGCCCGTACAGGCCGATGGCCACGGTGACCAGAGTGACCGCGATAACGGCTGGAAGGGCGTAGGAACTCATGTCGCCGCCTCGCTTCGCTCACCGGCGCCACGAGGCTCAGAAACACACTGCGACATGATCCGCTCGCCAAGCTCGCTCATGACTGCTGCTGTGACCTGTCCTCGACCAGGGCGACGAACTCGGCCTCGTTGCGTTCGGCGAGCCGCACGTACGCGTAGCCGACGGCGAACAGGAACGGGTAGGCGGCGACGCCGAGCAGCAGCCACGGCACCGAGATCCCGAACAGGTGCGCGCTGCCGACGGCGGGAGCGGCGGCGAACAGCAGCGGCAGCCCGCCGAGCGCGACCGCGACGACCGCGGCGAGGCGCACCGCGACGGCCAGCTGGGCGCGCACGAGCCCGCGGGCGAGAGCGGCGCCGACCGGGCTCTGCTCCTCGAGCTCGGCGCGGGTGCGGGCGGGGTCGATCGGGGCGCGGGCGACGTCACCGAGCACCACGCGGACCCGCGGGGTGGGTGGCTCCATGGACGGCAGTCTTGCAATGAGCGTGAAACAAGTGCAAGGGGCCGACGTCCCCCGTTTGAACGTCGGCCCCTGGTCTGTGTCTTGTGTCAGTACCGCCGGTAGCAGGGATAGTTCGAGACGGAGACGGGCTCGGGCACGATCCGGCGGGCCTCGGCGCGGCCGATGTTCCAGCCGCGCCAGTCGTCGGCCTCGTGGACGTCGCGGGAGATCTCCGACAGTGCGCACTCGCGGGCCCCGGCGGGCAGCTTGTCCAGCGCGGGCGCGGCGTCCGCGGACAGCGTCGACAGATACCAGACGTCGGTGTTGTTGTTGGCGAACCTGGCGACGTTCTGCTCGGCGATGAACCGGTCCGGGTTCAGCACCGCGAGGCCCAGCAGCGTGACGACCCACAGGGCGACCGCCGCCCGCGGCAGCCACCGGGTCACCGGCACGACCCCGGCCACCATGATCAGGACGATGACGCCGCCGAGCCACAGCTCGAACGCGCTGACCAGGACGCGGAGCCGGCTGAAGCCGTACGCCTGCTCGTAGACGTCCATGCGCCACAGCGCGGAGACCACGACGACGAGCGCGCCCAGCGACAGCAGACCGAGCAGCACGCGCAGCAGCACCCGGTCGCGGGCCGTCTCCCGGGACGCCTTGCGCACCGCCACCGCGATCACGACGAGCGTGAGCAGCGTGACGACGAGCAGCTGCCAGAAGCCCTTGCGGGCGTAGTCGGCGAACGTGAGCCCGGCGGTGCGCATCACGTAGTCGCGGTCGCCGAAGAGGACCGCGACCTGCACGCCGACGAAGATCCCGAAGACGGCGAGGACGGCGCCGACGGGGACGACCCACTCGTACCAGCGGACCGTCCGGACATCGCGTGGCCTGCCGTCACCGATCGTGGACGGGCTGTGCAGCAGATACGCCCCGCCGAACGTGAGCCAGGCGGCGACCGCGCCCACGAACACCCAGCGGAACGGTGTGGCGAGCGACAGGTCGGGCAGGATCGCCCGCACGATGCGGTCGAACGCGGCGTCGGCACTGGCGAACAGCGCCCCGAACACGACGAGCAGCAGCAGGCCGAGGCCGATCGAGGCGAGCACCCGCGACGCGCCGGACGTGCCCTCCTTCGCCCGCGCCCTGGCCATGCCCCAGCGGACCCACGGCAGCGCCCGGAAGCCGGCGACCGGCAGGTTGAGCAGCGCCATGAACACCGCCGGGACCCGTCGCCCGGCGCCGACGGCGAGCGCGACGCTGCCGAACGCGCCGAGGACGCACAGCGCGAACAGCCAGCCCGCGGCCCGGAACACCCCCACGGACAGCAGCGCGACGGTCGCGACGCTCCAGCAGGTCGCTTCGACCGCGCTGGTGCCGCGCCGCTCCGGATCCATGCGCAGCAGCACGACGAGCAGGGCGGAGACGAGCGCGAGCCCCGCGATCGGCCAGCCGATGCCGGGACGGTCCAGCGGCAGGGCGGCGGCCGCGACCACCGCGACGACGAGGCCGCCGATCAGGACCTCGGGCCCGGCGGCGACGCTGCGGGCCGGCCAGCGCAGCTGGAACGGGGTCGGGTTCGGCGGGCCCAGCCTGACCGGGCTGAGCAGCGCCGGATTCGGCACCGGCCGCTGCTGCGGCTGCGGCTGCACCGACGGCGGCGCGAGCGTCGCAACGGCCCCCTGCTGCGGCCCCTGCTGCCCAGGATGCGCGGGCTGCGGCGGGCGTGGCGGCTGCGGCGGCGGTTTCCGCAGGCCGGGTGGTGTCGCACCAATCGGCATCGCCGGCGTCTGCGTCGTCGCATTCGGCTGGTGTACGACCGGCGCCGGCTGCCCGGTCGGCGCGGGACCCGCGGGCTGGACGGACTGTGCGGGCCGCTCATCCGGGGCCGACCGCGCGGGCTGCTCGGCCTGGGCCGGCTGGGTGGGCAGGTCCGCCCGGGCCGACTCCGTGGGCTGCTCGGCCGGGGTCGGCTGGGCGGGCACCGGGGGTCGTGGCGGACCGTCGGGCGGTTCAAAGGTCGAGGGCGACATGTCGGACTCCGGAGGGTATGAGGATCCGCGCGTCCGGTGAAGGCCGGACACGTACTTGAAAGAACGTGTTGATCAGACGGGCAGGGTGACCCGGATGCGACATCCGGCCACGCCGTCCGGCTGCTCGATGACCGCGATCGTGCCGTTGTGCAACTGGATGAACCACTGGGCGATCGCCAGCCCGAGCCCGGTGCCGCCGCCGGACGCGCGGGCGCCGCGGGTGAAACGCTCGAACACCCGCTCGCGCTCCGCGCGCGGGATGCCGGGGCCTTCGTCGGCGACCTCGATCATCACCTGGTCGCCGTCGCGGCGGCCGATGATGGTGACGGTCCCGCCGTCGGGGCTGTGCCGGGTGGCGTTGTCGACCAGGTTGGTCAGGACGTGATGCAGCCGCGCCCGGTCGGCACTGACCAGGGCGTTCTCCGGGAAGGCGCAGGACAGGTATTCGACCTTGTAGCCGGCGGCGGTCGCCTTGACCTCGGCCTCGGCGACCACCTCGATCAGCAGGTCCTCGACGCGGAAGTGCTCCCTGTCCAGCGGGATCACGCCGGCGTCGAGACGGGAGAGGTCGAGCAGTTCGGTGACGAGCCGGCCGAGCCGTTCGGTCTGGGTGAGCGCCGTGCGCAGCGTCGCCTGGTCGGGTTGGACGACGCCGTCGACGACGTTTTCCAGCACGGCCTGAACGGCTGAGATCGGGGTGCGCAGCTCGTGCGAGACGTTGGCGATGAGCTCGCGCCGCTGCTGGTCGGCCGCGGCGAGCTCGGCGGCCATCTGGTTGAACGCCACGGCGAGCTGGCCGACCTCGTCCTTGGAGGTGGCGCGGACCCGCACCGAATAGTCACCGCGGGACATCGCCTGCGCGGCGGCGGTCATGTCCCGCAGCGGCGACGTCACGCCACGGGCGAGGATCTGGGAGGTGAGCAGCCCGACGGTCAGCGCGATCTCCGTCGTCGTCGGCGGGATCCAGCCGATGCCGATCCAGAAGACGCCGAGGCCGGCGCCGGCGGACGCGACGAGCAGCACCGCGAGCTTGAGCTTGATCGAGCGCAGCGGGTCGAGCGGGCGGGGCAGCAGGTCCAGGAAGTCCTTCATGTGGTCTCCAGGGCGTAGCCGACCCCGTGGACGGTCCTGATCAGGTCGGATCCGAGTTTGCGGCGCAGCGCCTTGATGTGGCTGTCGACGGTGCGGGTGCCGGACGCGTCCGCCCATCCCCACACCTCGGCCAGGAGCCGCTCCCGCGGCAGCACCGTCCGGGGCCGGGTCGCGAGGTTGACCAGCAGGTCGAACTCGGTCGGCGTCAGATGTGCCTCGACGCCGCCGCGGCTCACCCGCCGCTGCGCCCGGTTGATCTCGAGGTCGCCGAGGACGATCGGCGCCGCGTCCGGCTCGGGCTGCGCCGCCGCCAGCCGCTCCAGGCGGCGCAGCAGCACGTGGACCCGGGCAGCGAGCTCCCGCATCGAGAACGGCTTGGTGATGTAGTCGTCGGCGCCGACCGCCAGTCCGACGAGCATGTCGGTCTCGTCGTCACGGGCGGTGAGCATGAGGACCGCGACGGGTCGCTCCGCCTGGATGCGCCGGCAGACCTCGAGGCCGTCGAACCCGGGCAGCATCACGTCAAGTACGACCAGATCCGGACGCAGCAGCTTGGCGGCAGCGACCGCCGACGGGCCGTCGTGTGCCTGGTCGACCGCGAACCCCTCGGCGCGCAGCCGGGCCGCGATCGACTCGGCGATCATCCGCTCGTCGTCGACGACGAGGACCTTCCGCCGCTCACCGGTGCCGACTGTGCTCATGCGAGCAGCGTATTGGGTAGATGCGAGGGGCAACGGTGCGTGATGTGGAGGAGTCGTGAAGACCTATGACCATGATTTGGCGGCGCGCACCAGACGGTCCTTCAGCTCCCGGGTGTGCCGGCGGCTGACCGGCAGCTCGTGGTCGTCGATCACCACCACATAGCCGGTGTTCGTCATGCGCAGCTCGGTGATGAGTTTCAGCTGCACCAGGAACGAGCGGTGCACCCGCACGAACCCGGCGTCCGCCCAGCGCTCGGCGAGCGTGGCCAGGGAGACGCGGACCAGGTGGGAGGCGTCGGCGGTGTGCAGCCGGGCGTAGTCGCCCTGCGCCTCGACCCACCGGACCGACGAGCGTGGCAGCATCCTGGTCGTCCCGGCCAGCTCCACCGGGATCGTCGGGTCGTCCTGGCGGTCGCGGCGCCCGGCGACCGACGGGTGCGTCGGCACGAGCCGCGCGGCGAGGACCCGGCGCAGCGACTCGGCGATCCGGTCGGCACGGACCGGTTTGCGCACGTAGTCGGCGACCCCGAGGTCGAACGCCTCGGCGGCGCGGTCGTCGTACGCGGTCACGAACACCACGGCGGGCGGCTTGGCGAACCTGCCGAGGACCCTGGCCAGCTCCATGCCGTCGAGGCCGGGCATGCGGATGTCGAGGAACACGGCGTCGACGTCGATGTCGCGCAGGACGCGCAGCGCCTCGGTCGCGTCGCCGGCGGTGTGCAGGCGGCCGACGCGGGGGTCGGCGCGCAGCAGGTAGGCGAGCTCGTCGAGGGCGGGGACCTCGTCGTCGACGGCGAGGACGCGCAGGAACCCGGTCTGCTGGTGCTCCGGTGTCGCCTGACCGACGACCTGCCCGCTGACACTTCGGTTCATTGGCTGCTCCGCACTCCGGGGTGGAACTTGGGGACCCGCATGCTGACCTTCGTGCCCGCGTCGAGGGCCGTCTCGACCACGACGCCGAACCCGTCGCCAAAGACCGACCGTAGACGCTCATCGACGTTGCGCAACCCGACGTGCTGCCCGGCGTCGATGGTGTCGTCGGCGCTCAGCAGGACAGCGGGGTCCATCCCGACCCCGTCGTCCTCCACGGTGATGTGACACTCCGCGCCGGCGTCCCTGGCCACGATGCTGATCGTGCCCATTCCCGGCTTCCGCGACAACCCGTGCCGGACCGCGTTCTCGACCAGCGGTTGCAGGCACAGGAACGGCAACGTCACCGGCAGGACCTCGGGCGCGATCTGCAGCCGTACCTGCAGCCGCTCCCCGAACCGGGCCCGTTCGATCGTCAGATAGCGGTCGATGGACCGCAGCTCCTCGGCGAGCGTGGTGAACTCCCCGTGCGCCCGGAACGAGTACCGCGTGAACTCGGCGAACTCGAGGATGAGCTCCCTGGCGAGCTCGGGATTGGTCCGGACAAAGCTCGCAATAGCCGTCAACGCGTTGTAGATGAAGTGCGGGCTGATCTGCGCCCGCAACGCCCTGACCTCGGCCCGGGCCAGTCTCGCCTTCGACGTGTCGAGCTCGGCGAGCGCCAGCTGCGTCCCGACCCATCGCGCGGTCTCGGCGGTGGCCTGCACCAGCCCGGGCGCCGGTGGCCCGTCGGACAGCGCGACCAGGGCCCCTTCCCGCTGCGCGAGCGGCACGACGACCGCCCCGCGGACGGGACAGTCGACGAGGTCACAGGGCAGCTCGTCACTGCCGAGCACGGTGGACCGCCCGGCGGTGACGGCCTTCGCGGCGGCGGCCGCGACCTGCTCGCGGTGATGCTCCCCCGCCCCGTCGAACGCCAGCACCTTGACCGCGTCGGTGACCGCGATCCCGGCCGCCCCGGTCAGCGTCCGCAGGTGCCTGACCGCCTTGCCCGCCCCGACCTCGGTCAACCCGTTGCGCAGCGGCTCGGCGGCCAGCGCCGCGATATGGAGCACGTCGTAGGTGGCCCGCTGCGCCGCGGTGGCGATCGCCCGCCGGGACCGCAGCCTGACAACGGCCCACACCGCCCCGGCAAGCGCCACCGCCAGCCCCACGACCGCGATCCCAGCGGCAAGGTTCCCACCCACGCGCCCATCCTGAAGGCTGTGCCGTCCGCCACGCCAGAGCGCTACCACGCGCCCCGCCACAACCCGGTGGAACGCTGGGGTCAGGGCACCAGTGATCCACCAGGTTGTGGGGCGCCCTTCCCCCGCGCAGGCAGTGCGCCACGCAGTGGCGCGTGGGGGTGCGGGTGGGAACCCCCGCCCCGGCGACCCGTCGCCGGGGAATTTCAGTAGGCGCCCTTGCGGAAGACGACGACGCCGATGGTGCGCCAGAGGGTGTGGAGGTCGAGGACCAGGGACCAGTTGTCCACGTAGTAGAGGTCCAGGCGGACCGCGTCGTCCCAGGAGAGGTCGCTGCGGCCGCTGACCTGCCACAGGCCGGTGATGCCGGGGCGGACGAGGAGGCGGCGGCGGACGTCGCCGAGGAAGTCGCCGTCGTCGGCGGGCAGGGGGCGGGGGCCGACGAGGGACATGTCGCCGGCGAGGACGTTGAGGATCTGGGGGAGCTCGTCGATCGAGGTGGCGCGCAGCCACTTGCCGACCTTGAAGATGCGCGGGTCGTTCTTCATCTTGAAGAGCAGGCCGTCGCTCTCGTTGTGCTCGTCGAGGGTGGCCTGGCGTTCTTCGGCGTCGACATACATGGTGCGGAGCTTCCAGACCTTGAACATCTTGCCTTCGCGGCCGATGCGGGGCTGGCGGAAGAAGATCGGGCCGGGGTCGGAGAGCTTGATGGCGAGGGCCACGATCGGGAAGAACGGCAGGACGACCAGCAGGGCGATGAGGGCCAGGACCCGGTCGATCACGTTCTTGAAGAGCCAGCCGAGGCCGGAGAGCTTGGGCTCTTCGACATACAGCAGCGGGATGCCCTCGATCGGGCGGATGTGCACGCGCGGCCCGGCGATGTCGGTGAGCTGCGGGGCGACGGCGAGGTCGATGCCCGTGCCTTCGAGCTGCCAGGCGAGGCGGCGCAGCTCGACGGGCTCGGCGCTGGCGGAGCCGCAGACGGCGATCGTGTCGGCGTTGAGCTCGCGGACCAGGGAGAGGATGTCGCGGCCCGCGTGGACGGGCACGGGGGTCACGGTGCTCGGCCGTGGCGCGTAGCCCTCGGTGAGGTGGATGCCGACGGGGACGAGGCCGGAGGCCGGGTCGCGGGCGATGGCCTGGTGGACCTCGAGCGCCTCCTGCAGGGTGCCGATGAGCAGCATCCGGTGGGTCGCGAGGTTGAAGCGGGTCCTGACGAACTGCAGGCCGCGTCTGGCCAGATATCGCAGGATCAGCACGAACAGCAGGCCGCCGAGCAGCGCGACGCCGACCGCGGTCCGGGAGACCTGGATGCCGGCGGCGAAGGCGGTGAACGCGACGATCGCCATGACCGTCCACGACGCGCGCACGACCCGCTTGAACTCGTCGGTGCCGTTGCCGAGATACCGCCGGTCATAGCTCCCGTGGCCCCACAGCGACAACAGCCAGACGGTCGGCAGGAGCAGGAACGCCGACAGGTTGAGCAGGCCGGGGTTCTGCTCGAACCCGAACTCGGCCTTGTCGGTGAGGAACGTCTTGGCGACGAGACTCGCCATGAGCGCCGCGCCGATGTCGAGCATGAGCAGGATCGCGGCATAGGGGCGGTGCCACCGGGAGGCGCGCTTGGTGCGCTGCCAGCCGGAGCGGGGGACGCCGTTGGGACCGAGGGGGGTGAGCGCGTGCTCGGGAAGGATCTCGAAGCTGTCAAGCTCACCCAAGGTCGATCTCCGGATCGGCGGGGTGGCCGGACGTTGGAGACTAGCGGTCACCTGAGTGTGTCCTCTCGCACCACGATCCGCAGATCAGGCGCTCAACTGCTCGACCGGGTGGGTTGTGGTCGCCGACGACAAGGACACCCGATCGCACGCGAGAAGTGTCCCATGTTGGCTCGGGCAACTGACGACGACCGGCCGAGACTAGTTGCTCAACGTGTTGGCTGTCGAGTGCACTGGCGTGGGCCGGACAGAACTCCGCGTGACAATCACCGCGAGTAGCGCGCCTCCCACCAAACAGGCTAGAAGGGGCAGGACGCTGCCGAGCGGTGGCTGCCATGTTCCCCCGATCGGGTTCAGCCCTTCGTTGATTCCGCGCTGGAAGCGGGTCATGACGCGGGCGAGGGCGTAAATGTGCAGCGGCACGGTCACAAGGATCAACCCGAGGAGCCAGCGCCGGGCGGTCAGCCACGCTGCGTAACGGTCCGTGAACCCGGCCAGGAGGACCACGCCGACACCGAGCGGCATGACGTAACGGCCGTGAGCGAAGTGGCCGACCTTCGGCGCGAAGTAGAGCTCCAGGGCGACCAGGAGAACCACAGAGCCGAGAGCGGCGGCCAGGATGCCGATGCGCAGAGCAGCGGGTCCGAACCACAGCGCGGGCACGACCAGCAGGGCGACCAGCAGATACCAGAGCCCGATCATGCCGATGGACACCGTGGTCTCGCCGTAGCCGAACTGGCCGACGATCTGCCGGACCCAGAACTCGGCGCGGTTGTCGGCGATGTCGCGCAGGATCGCGCCGCTGGTGGTGGCGGCGATGTCCCGGCCGGGGTCGACGGCGTCGGTCCGGGACGCGACGAGGGTCCAGAACGCCGCGAACGCGAGACCGCCCGCGGCAGGCAGCCAGAGTGCCCGGGACCTGGGCCACGAGCGGGTCACGAGCAGCGCCACGGCCAGTACCGCGGCCGCGAAAAACGGACCGAGATCTCTGGTGGTGATGAGCAACGCCGCGGCGACTCCGGCCGCGGGCCAGTGTTTGCGCAGGACGGCGACATACAGCAGGACGGCGGCGCTGATCTCCAGGCCGTTGGGGTTGATCGCGCCGGCGAGGTCGAGCAGCATCGGTGTCGCGGCGAGCACCACCGCGGCCCGCAGCAGCCCGGTCCCGGCCAGCGCGAACGCCGAAGCGAGCAGCAGCGCCGACAGCGCGGCCGACAGCAGCCGGGACCAGATCAGTCCGGAGTTGGTGGGGGAGATCCGCAGCGGCAGCCCGACCAGGGCGTAGTAGACGGGGCTGTACCGGGCGGCCGCGCTCGGCACCAGGACGGACGAGCGGTCGTCGGTGAACGTCAGGCAGGACGCCGGCTTGTATGCGGGCTTGTCGATCCAGGTGCAGTCGGCGTCGGCCGGCAGCAGGCTGCGCGGGCCGGTGAACGCGTTCGTGTCGTTGCCGCTGGCGTCCAGCGCGCGGTCGTGCGGCAGCCACTGGCCGGTCCACACCGCCCACGCCCGGACGAGGTGCTGCTTCTCGTCGTAGGTGCCGTTGGCGGGCAGGGCGAGCGCCCACGCCGCGCCGAGCAGGAAGAAGCCGACGAACGCGATCAGGAAGGCACGGCGCACCGGGTCAGCGTACGAGCTTCGACAACCGGCGGTCGGCCAAGGGTTTCCCGCCGGTCTGGCAGGTGGGGCAGTACTGCAGCGACGTGTCGGCGAAGGAGACCTCGCGGACGGTGTCGCCGCAGACGGGACAGGGCAGCCCGGTGCGCGCGTGCACGGCGAGGCCGGAGCGCTTCTCGGACTTCAGCGTCGCGGCCTTCTGCCCGACCGAGCGGGTGACCGCGTCGGTCAGCACGGCCCGCGTCGCGGCGTGCAGGGTCGCCATCGTCTCGTCGGTGATGCGGTTGGTCAGCGCGAACGGGGACATCTTGGCGGCGTGCAGGATCTCGTCCGAATACGCGTTGCCGACGCCGGCGATCACCGTCTGGTCGGTGAGGACCCCCTTGATCTGGCCTTTGCGGCTGCGGACCGCGGCCGCGAACTCGTCGGTGCTGACCGCGAGGACGTCCGGGCCGAGCCGGGCGATGCCGGGGACGAGCCTGACATCGGACACGAAGTAGGCGGCGAGGCTCTTCTTCGTGCCGGCCTCGGTGAGGTCGAAGCCGGACTCGTCGTCCAGCCGCACCCGCACCGCGATCGGGCCGGAGCCCGGCTTGAGCGGGGTCTTGGCGTTGAACGACTCGCGGTAGTGCAGCCAGCCGGCGCGGGCGAGGTGGGTGACGAGGTGCAGGTCGGCGCCGACGTGGATGTCGAGGAACTTGCCGTGCCGGGACGCGCCGGTCAGCGGCAGGCCGGTCGCGGCGGTGATCGGCGGGTCGAAGGTCTTCAACGCGCTCAGCGACGGGACCTCGATGCGGTCGATGGTGTGGCCGACGGCGCGGTCGCGGAGGAACGCTGCGAGCGCTTCGACCTCGGGAAGCTCGGGCACCTGTCCAGTCTGCCTCAAGTAGTCTTTTCCCGTCATGAAGGTCGTTGTCGCGCACAATCGCTACGCGTCCGGCGCACCGTCCGGTGAGAACGTCATCGTCGACGCCGAGATCGCGCAACTGTCCACGGCCGGGGTGTCGGTGCTGCCGTTCCTGCGCAGCTCCGACGAGATCGGCACGTTCTCCAAGGCGCAGAAGGTGCTGCTGCCGCTGTCGCCGATCCGCAACGGCGACTCGCAGCGCGCGCTGGAGAAGCTGATAAAAGCGGAAAAGCCGGATGTGTTGCATCTGCACAATCCGTATCCACTCTTGTCGCCATGGGTGGTCCGGACGGCGCATGCGGCGGGTGTACCGGTCGTGCACACGGTCCACAACTACCGGCAGGTGTGCGCGCCCGGGCTGTACTTCCGCGACGGGCACATCTGCACCGAGTGCCGGGGCAAGGCGTTCCCGCTACCGGCGATCAGGCACGCGTGCTACCGGGACTCGAGGGCGCAGTCGGCGGTGATGGCGGCGACCCTGGCCGTGCATCGCGGCACGTGGCGGGGCGTGGACCGGTTCATCGCGCTCACCGACCGGATCGCCGATCATCTCCGCGACTTCGGCATCCCTTCCGAGCGGATCACGGTGAAGCCCAACGGCATCCCGGACACCGGCGCGGCCACCGGTCCCGGCAAGGGCTTCCTGTACGCGGCGCGGCTGTCCCCCGAGAAGGGCCTCGAGCTGGTGCTGGACGCGTGGCAGCGGCACGAGGACGGCGCGCTCGGGCCGCTGCGCATCATCGGCGACGGGCCGCTGCGGCCACTCGCCGAGGCCGCCGCCGCGAACAGGTCGGATATTTCGTATCTGGGTGTTCTGCCGAACACCGAGGTGCGGGCGCAGATGGGTGCGGCGGCGTGCCTGATCGCCGCCTCCACCTGGCATGACACGTTGCCGACGACCGTGCTGGAGTCTCTGTGCGCGGGACGGCCGGCGCTGGTCACCGACCGGGGCGGGCTGCCGTTCCTCGTCGGCGACGCCGGCTGGGTCGTCGACCCGGATCCCGCCGCGCTCGCCGAGGGTCTGGAAAAGGCGCACGGAGGGGCCTCGGGGCTCACCGAAGCGGCGCGGCGGCGCTATGAGGAGCACTTCTCCCCCGACGTGCTCACCCAGCGGCTGATCGACGTCTACCGCAGCGTCCTGCGGTGACGCTGTGAGGACCCGGCGGGCCGGCTGGGTCGCGGCCGGGGTGCTGGCCGTCGGCCTGATCGCCGGCGCCGTCGAGCTGGTCGTCGACGACAGTTACCGCGACGCCGCCCTGGCCCTGGTCGCCGGGCTGCTCGCGGGCGCCGTCGGGACGCTCGCCGGGTCACTGGTCCGGGCCGCCGACCCCCGAGGGCTCGTCCTCGGTGCGGTGTTCGCGCTGCAAGGGGTGCTGAGCTGGACGTACACCAACACCGGCGCCGTCGTGTGGAGCCTGCTGCTGCTGTCCGGCCTGCTGCTGCTCTTCTGGTTCCGGCCGGCCTCGCCGGTCGCGTTGCGGTCGGGGACGGCGTGGCTCGGCGTGTCCTACCTGCTCATCGGGGCGCTCGGGGCATTGCTCGTGATGAAGCCCGAGATCGCGCTGCAGCGCACCCTGTACGCCGGATATTTCGGACTTGTCGTGCTCGCCGTGTTCGCTTTTCGCGGGGTCTTCGCGCGGCTCACGCTCGGGATCGCTGTCGCGTTCCTCGGCACCGTCGCCGCGCTGCTCCTGGCGGGCTCGGGCAACGTGTTCACCTCCCCGCACGTCGTGCCCGACACGCCATGGGGACGAGGGTTCGAATACCGCTTCTGGGGCGCGTCGTGGCTGCTGGACCACCCCAACGCGATGGCCTGCATCGCCGTGCTCGCCGCGATCCGCATCGGCGCCGATCTCGGTCTGCCGGCCTGGCAGCGGGTGGGATCGGTCGCGACCGCCGCGCTGGTCCTGTGCACCAGCGATTCGCGCACCGGGTTCCTGCTCATGCTGATCTCGACGCTGGTGTTCATCGTGTACGGCCGGCGCCAGGCGCTCGTCCCGGCGGCCGCCCTCGCCTTGGTACTGGTGTTCAACGGCCCGTCGTTCCTGGTCAAGGAGCGGTACGGCGACGACGCCGGAGTCAGCAGCGGCCGGGTCGAGACCTGGCGGCAGGTCGAGTCCGACTGGCGGCGCGACGGCCTCACCGAGAAGCTGCTCGGCAACACCCGCGACGCCAGGGCCACCGTCTACCGGGCCAGCAGCGGCGCCGACATCAAGCTGACCGTGGACAACGCCCCGCTCGCCGCGCTGCGCAAGGCCGGGGTGGTGGGCGTCGCCGCCTTCCTCGCCGGCCTCGGCCTGCTGCTGTGGAACGTCTGGCGCCGCCGCCGGGACGCCGACCCGTGGCTCGTCGTCCTGCTGCCCGGCGCCCTGTTCACGATGATCACGAACGAGTGGCTGATCGGCGGGACCGGCGGCACGCTGTGGCTGCTCCTGCTCGCCGGCGAGGCGGCCCTGCTGCTGCGCCGGCCCGGCTCGCTCGAGCCGTAGTCGTCAGGCGCTCTGCGTCGCGTCCAGTTTCGGCGTCGGTGCGGGTGCCTGCGGGCCTACGGACTTGAGTGCATAGCCGTACAGCAGCACCATGCAGACGAGTCCGGTGGCCGAACCGGTGAGCAGCCCCCACGCCGCCCCCTGCAGGCCCTGGCTGGCGCCGACCGACAGGCCGGTCAGGGAGACCGTCGCGAAGACCACGTATTGCACGAACAGCATCCTGGCCCGGTGCATCCCGCGCATCGCGGCCGTGAACGGCACCTGGAGCAGATACACGGCACCCTGCAGCGCGATCGGCAGTGCGAGCGGCGCGGCCTCGGCGAACTTGCCGGTCGACTCCAGGACCCACGACACCAGCGGCCACACGATGACGACCATCAGCGTGCCCAGCACCGCGAAGGCGATCGCGAGCTGCCGGGTCTGGCGGCGCAGCGTGGCGGCGGCCTCGTCCCCCTCGGCGCCGGGCTTCGCCGCGTCGGCGGCCGCCCGGGACGCCCGGGGCACGAGCAGTCCTTGGATCGCCGCCACCAGGTTCTGAACGGGCTGCAGCTGCACGGTCTGCACGAACCGCAGGTTACCGAGGTCGACCTTCGACAGCTTGCCGGCGACGAGGAAGCTGATCGACAGGACCTGCACCTGGGCGACGATCGCGGTGGCGGTGAACCAGCCGGACAGGTGCCTGGTCTCGGCGAGCCACGCCTTGGGGTTGCCCCGCCACGGCACCCGGCGCTCGCGCAGCAGGTACACGGTGGCGCCGGCGGTCGCGCCGATGCCCCACGCGGCGAGCAGCCCGCCCGCGCTCTCATTGCCGGTGAGGATCAGGCCGATGATCACGACGCCCTGGGTGCCTGCCCAGACGAGATCGATGCCGAGCGCCTTGTCGGGCCTGCGGTCGGCGAGATAGTCGCAACGGGCCGTGTCGTGCAGCATCAGCGGCACCATGAACGGCACCAGCCAGATCAGCTCGTCGAGGTCGATGTTGCTGTGGTGCGGCCACGTGAGCCACAGCACGACGAACACGACCATCGTGGTCACACCGGAGCAGAACGCGGTCGTCAACCCGTTGCGGATCAACCGGCCGCGGTGCTCGCCCTCGAACCGTGAGGCGAGAGCGAGCAGCACGTCACCGACGAACGCCCGGTTGAGGTACATCGAGAAATACCCGACGCTCAGCGCGAGGGCGAGCGCGCCGAACTTGTCCTTGGGCAGCAGGATGCCGCCGAGCAGCGTGTTCGCCGCGTTGGCGGTCGCGATGACGACCTGGTCGAGCAGGCCGGCACCGACGAAACGGGACGCGACACGAAACGCCTGCATACGGCGGCGGCGTGATGGCGGCTGATCGGTCACCCTCGACGGCCACGGTCGCGAACGAACTTCACGACGAGCACCATACGTGACCTGCGGGTGACGAGACTATCCCGTCGGCCCCATCACCAACTGACATCCAGTGGTTTTCCTTCCGCGTATCCGGCTGCGCTCTGAATTCCCACCGTGGAACGCTCCGCGAACTCCTCCAGGTTGCTCGCACCCGCGTATGTGCAGGCGCTGCGCACCCCCGCGACGATCGCATCGAGAATGTCCTCCACCCCGGGCCGGCGCGGGTCCAGATACATCCGCGAGGACGAGATCCCCTCCTCGAACAGCGCCTTGCGGGCGCGCTCGTAGACGCTGTCGTCGGCGGTGCGCCGGCTCACCGCCCGTGCCGACGCCATGCCGAAGTTCTCCTTGTAGAGCTTCCCGCTCGGATCGCGGCGCGGGTCGCCCGGCGACTCGTGGGTGCCGGCGAGCCACGAGCCGATCATCACGTTGGACGCCCCGGCGGCGAGCGCCAGCGCCACGTCGCGCGGATGACGCACACCACCGTCGGCCCACACGTGCCGGTTTTGCCGCCTCGCTTCGGCGGCGCACTCCAGCACCGCGGAGAACTGCGGCCGGCCGACGCCGGTCATCATCCGGGTGGTGCACATCGCCCCCGGGCCGACGCCCACCTTGACGATGTCGGCGCCGGCCTCGATCAGGTCCGCGACCCCCTCGCGGGTGACGACGTTTCCGGCGACGACGGGCACACCCGGGTTGAGCGCCTTGACGGCCCGCAGCGTGGACAGCATCCGCTCCTGGTGCCCGTGCGCCGTGTCGACGACCAGGACGTCCACCCCTGCCGCGAGCAGCTTGTCGGCCCGCCCGGAAGCGTCACCGGTGATGCCGATCGCCGCGCCGATGCGCAGCTGCTGGTTGCTGTCGACGGCCGGCTGGTACAGCGTGGCGCGCAGCGCGGCGTTCCTGGTCAGGATGCCGACCAGCTGGCCCTTCCCGTCGACGACCGGGGCGAGCTTGTGATGTCCCGCGGTCAGCAGATCGAACGCCGCCTCCGGGCTGACGTCCTCCGGCAGCGTCTGCAGGTTGCGCGACATGACGCTCTGCAGCTGGCTGAAGCGGTCGACGTCCGTGCAGTCGCTCTCGGTCACGACCCCCACCGGCCGGCCGTCCTGCACAACGATCACCGCGCCGTGCGCCCGCTTCGGCAGCAGGTCCAGCGCCAGCGACACCGTCTCCGTCGGCCCCAGCGTGATCGGGGTGTCGTGCACCAGGTGCCGCTGCTTCACCCACGACACCGCCTCCGCGACCACGTCGATCGGGATGTCCTGCGGAATGATCGCCAGACTCCCCCGCCGGGCGACCGTCTCCGCCATCCGCCGCCCCGCGACCGCGGTCATGTTGGACACGACGATCGGGATCGTCGTGCCGCTCCCGTCGCGGGTGTTCAGATCGACGGCCATGCGTGACTCGACGGCACTGCGCCCCGGCACCATGAACACGTCGTCGTACGTCAGGTCATAGCCCGGCTGCTGATCATTGAGGAAGCGCACGTCTTCGAACTCTAACGCGCGTTCCGGCGCGGTATCGGCGCTTCTCGCGCTCCTTCTGGCTTCCGGCTCCGCTTCTCATCCGCACGCGAGGGTGAGCGGGCCTTGAGAGTCGGCTGCTGAGCGGGGAAAATTTGCGTAAGGTGCCTTGGCCTTCGGCGAGGAGTGATGCCTGATGCAGGTCCACGAAGCAATGTCCACCGCCGTCGTCCAGCTCGGCCCGGACCACACGCTCCGCCAGGCCGCCCAGCTGATGTCCCGCCACCGCGTCGGCTCCGCCATCGTCCTCGACCCCGACGGCTCGGGCGTCGGCATCATCACCGAACGTGACATCCTGAAGGCCCTCGGCGCCGACCTCGACCCGGACGTCGAGCGCACCGCCGAGCACATCACCTGGGAAGTCGTCTACGCCAGCCCCACCTGGACCATCGAAGAAGCCGCCTCCGCCATGGTCCGCGGCGGCTTCCGCCACCTCGTGGTCCTCGACAACGACGACGTCCTCGGCGTCATCTCGGTCCGCGACATCCTCCGCGTCTGGGTCCACCAGACCGCCCTGGCTTAGCCCTTCCACGGCGTTCTCGATGATCCGGAAGAGTTTGTGCTGCTATGACGACACAAGGTCTTCCGGATCATGAGAAAAAGGTCAGTGTCGATGGCTAGACCGGGGAGTACCAGGGTTCGGGCGGTGATCTTCGGGCCGGCGCGTTCGACCACATGAAGAATTCGGGGCGTGGTGTGAGGGTGGAGACGGCGCCATTTGCACACCACCGACGTGGACACGACTCCGGGCCCAGCTGGTGCAGCTGAAGCGCGGCGGCCCTGGCCGGAGCGGCTCCGGCTGAGGCAGGTCGCCGCAACCGGCCCGGCTCCGGGTGAGGTGAGCACCCAGAACCGGGTCGGCAGCGAACGCGCCAACTCACCGGAGTGAACCGAGCCAGCCGGACCGAGCCAGCCGCGAGCGGACCCGGACAGCCGGACCCGGACAGCCGCGCCGGACCCGGACAGCCGCGAAGGGTCCCGCGCGGGCGGGCCGGCTCCGGCTGGAGTGGCTAGCGGATCTGGGACGGGTCGATGGTCATGGCGAACGGGACCTCCGTGGCGAAGGGACCGGTGGCGGTGGCGACCGTGGTGGTCAGGTAGCCGTCGGCCTGGGGGCCGGTGATCGGGTCGGTGTGGACGGTGAGGGTCTGGCTGCGGGCGTCCAGGATCCACAGCTGGGGGATGCCGGCCGCGCCGTAGTCGTGGCGGCGCAGGAGCAGGCCGGGAAGAGGGTTGCTCAGGGACATGACCTCGACGGCGATGAGGACATCGGCGGCAGGGACGGTGTCGCCCTCGCCCTCGATGGCTGTCGTGGGGGTGACCAGCAGGTCAGGGACATAGGTGCGACCATCGCCACAGTCGACGCCGAGGCCGACGGCCAGGACGGTGAACTCCGGTGGGCAGGCCTTGCGCAGCATCGTCTCGAGGCGGTGGGTCGCGCGGCGGTGGGAGACCGCCGGAGGGGGCGTGAGCAGGGCCCCGTCGTTTGCCCAGTCCTGGATCCGGTGCGCCGTGAAGGCAGCCATCGTCATGCCCCGCATCGTCCCACCGAGGTACGACATTTTTTTCCAACTGGTGGAGCGGGCGGAACTCGGCTGAGGGGTGGGAGGGGGAACTCGTAGGCTGGCGCCATGCAGCTCATCTCTTTCGCCCGCGGCGCACCCAGTCTCGACATCATCGACGTCGACGGGCTGAAGGCCGCTGCGGTGCGGGCCTTCGAGGCCGACCCGGCAGGCATCACCGCCTACGGCACGTCTGTCGGCTATCTTCCGCTGCGGTCGTGGATCGCGGCCAGGCACGGCGTCGACGCAGACCAGGTCATCGTGACCAACGGCTCGCTGCAGGCCGACGCGCTGCTGTTCGAGCACCTGGTGAAGCCGGGTGACGCGGTGATCGTGGAGAAGCCCACGTATGACCGGACGCTGCTCAACCTGCGCAACCTGGGTGCCACGGTGCACCAGGTGACGGTCGACGCCGACGGGATCGACACGGACGAGCTGCGGGCGCTGCTGGAATCGGGACTGCGGCCGACGCTGGCGCACATCATCCCGAACTTCCAGAACCCCGCCGGGGTGACCCTGAGCACAGAACGACGAGAAAAGCTCGTAGCGCTCGCGCAGGAGTTCGGGTTCACGATCTTCGAGGACGACCCGTACGCCGACATCCGCTGGCGGGGCGAGAGGCTGCCGACGATGCTGGCGCAGGACACGGCCGGGGTGGTCGTGCACGCGAGCTCGTTCACCAAGACGATCGCGCCCGGGCTCCGGGTCGGTTACCTGGTTGGGCCGAAGGCGACGATCGCCGCGATCGCGAAGCGGGCGACCAACCTGTACATCTCGCCGAGCATGGTCGCGGAGGCCATCACGCACCAGTTCTGCGTGAGCGGTGACATCGAGCGGTCGATCGCGACGGTGTCCGCGACGCTGGGTGAGCGGGCCCGGCTGCTCGCGGAGGGGCTGCGCAAGCACGTGCCCGACGCCACGTTCGTGGAGCCCGACGGCGGCTACTTCCTGTGGGTCGAGCTGCCCGACGACATCGACACGACGGAGCTCGAAGCGGTGGCCGCGCGGGACTTCGGCGTCGCCGTGGTCAAGGGCAGCGACTTCCTCCTGGAGGGCGGCAGGCACTCCGTGCGGCTGGCGTTCTCGGCGGTGCTGACCGACCAGATCGACGAGGGTGTGTCCCGCCTGGCCGCGGCGATCGAGGCCGTCCGCAAGGGTTAAAAAGCGGCTGACAAAAAAGCGACACCAAACCGTGATGGCGGGGTGGGTTCCCCAGTCGGCTCCGGATGGCCCAAAATCCAGCCCGGCGCGCTTTGCTGAATCGCGCTGCAGACATCACCCCCCGCCCCCCAACGGCACCGGGTGGGTCGACCGCGCCCCCACCCCCCACCTGCGGTCGACCCATCCGGTGCCTACTTTCATGCCCGAGCAGCGGCTCAGGCAACGACATGGCGGAGGTCGCAATGACCGACGAGCAACTGACGGGCTCGCTGTCCAGGGCGCTGGCCCGTCCGGTACGAGCGATGTCGCGCATCCTGAGTCCCGCCGCACCGGCCACGGCGGCGAGCGAGCCGCCCTCCACGGTCAGTTCGATCGTCGACTGTGCGCTGTACGTCGATGGCGTCCGGCAGCCGGGCAGCTGGCATTACGCGGAGGCGCTCGCCGCGGCGCGCAGACATCGGCACGGCTTCGTCTGGGTCGGGCTGAAGGAGCCGGGCGCGGGCGAGATGGCCGCGATCGCCGAGACGTTCCAGCTGCACGAGCTGGCGGTCGAGGACGCCGTCAACTCCTCGCAGCGGCCGAAGGTCGAGCGGTACAGCGACATGACCTTCATGACGATGCGGACCGCGCGGTACGTCGAGCACGACGAGCTCACCGAGAGCAGCGAGGTCGTGGAGACCGGCGACGTGCTGATGTTCATCGGCGAGCACTTCATCATCACCGTCCGCCACGGTGACGCGTGCCGGTTGACGCCTGTGCGCACGGACCTGGAGCGGCGGCGGGAGGTGCTGGCGCGGGGGCCGTGGGCGGTCGCCTATGCCGTGACCGACACGGTGGTCGACGTCATGGTCGAGGTCGTCGCGGCGATCGAGGAAGACGTCGCGATCATCGAGGACCAGGTGTTCAGTCCGCTGAAGGGCGGCAAGGCCAAGGGCAAGGGCACGGATCGGATTCAGCGGGTGTACCAGCTGAAGCGCGAGCTGATGGAGTTCAAGCGCGCGGTCCTGCCGCTCCAGCGCCCCCTGGCGGGCGTGGTGAGCGGGCAGCTCGCCGAGGTGCCCGAGGAGATCCGGCGGTACTTCCGGGACGTCAACGACCACCTCGTGCGCACCGTCGAGCAGGTCCTGTATCTCGACGACGTGATCAACTCGGTGCTGCAGGCGCGGCTCGCGCAGGTGAGCGTCGACCAGAACAACGACATGCGCAAGATCGCCGCCTGGGCCGGTATCGCCGCCGTGTGGACGTCGGTCGCCGGCGTGTACGGCATGAACTTCGACTTCATGCCGGAGACGAAATGGGTCTTCGGCTACCCGGGTGTCATGACGCTGATGGTCGTCGCATCGGCGCTGCTCTACCGGGCGTTCCGCAAATCAGGCTGGTTGTAGAGCGACAGAACGCGGACGGGTCGTCCCCCGTGGCTGGGGAGGGCCCGTCCGCGCGCTCAAGTCAGGAGCGGCTGTTCTTCGACGCCGCCTGCGGCATCGGGTGCTTGTCGTATTCGCCGCTGCCCGCCGGACCGGTGTTGGTGCTGGTGTTCTTGTTGCCGATCAGGTCCGAGGCGCGGTCCTTGGCCGCCTCGCCCATGGTCTTGGCCTTGTCGATCCCGGCGTCCATCGTGGACTTCGCCGAGTCGAGCATCGAGCCGGTGTCGCTGGTGGTGCGGGTCGAGCCGTATTCGTCCCAGGTCTGGTTGGCCCGGCGACGCCGCATGAGGGCGGTGGCCGCGCCGACCGCTGCGCCCGCCATGAGCAGCCCACCGATCGCCATCGGCCAGCGACGGCTGTTACGGCTTTCGTTCTTCATCATCTTCGCTTTCCCCTTGCGCCCCATCTTCTCGGCCTGCCTGCCCGCCTGGCGCGAGCGGTCGCGGGCGATGACGAGGATCGTCCCCGCGGCATCGCTGGCCTTCGAAATGCCGGGCTTAACCGCTTTACGGGCGTTCTCAACACGTGGCACCAACGCTCCCGAGGCGCCATCGGCCGCGTGCGCCGCGGCCATCCGCAGGTGGCCCAGGCTTTCGCCGAGCTCCTCCTGCATCAGCCGGCGGTGCGTCTTCACCTCACGACGTCCAAACACTTGCTCCACCTCCATGGCCGCGAAACCTCGTCCTCCCGGGTTACCCAGGGAAAACATTCCGAACCGGTCCGCTGCTGGTCATCCTGCCGCGTGCAGGCGCCCCGTACACCCGGATCCGCCAAACGGAGCGTCGGCTACCGTGATGACGGAATGTCACCAAAGAAAGGGAGAACTGGTGGCCGAGCAACTGTTCGCGACGCTGCACACCAACGTCGGCGCCATCCGGCTGGAGCTGTTCCCCAACCACGCCCCGAAGACGGTTCGCAACTTCGTGGAGCTCGCCGAGGGCAGCAAGGAATACACCGACCCGCGCACGGGCGAGCCGGGCAAGGGCCCGTACTACAACGGCGTCATCTTCCACCGCGTGATCGACGGCTTCATGATCCAGGGTGGTGACCCGACGGGCACCGGCACCGGCGGACCGGGCTTCAACTTCAACGACGAGATCCACCCGGAGCTGCACTTCAACCGGCCGTTCCTGCTGGCCATGGCCAACGCGGGCATCCGCTTCGGCCAGGGCACCAACGGCTCGCAGTTCTTCGTCACACTCGGCCCGACGCCGCATCTCAACGGCAAGCACACCATCTTCGGTGAGGTCGCCGACGACGACTCGCGGAAGGTCGTGCAGCAGATCGGCAGCACGCAGACGGGTCAGATGGACCGTCCCCGCCAGGACATCGTCATCGAGCGGGTGGACATCGAGCGAGTGTCATAGGGCTGGCTAATCTTGTCAGCATGACTCAGCCGCCGGCGAACGTGGTCCCCGTCTGCTACCGGCACCCTGACCGTGAGACGTATGTCCGGTGCACCCGCTGCGACCGGCCGATCTGCCCCAATTGCATGAATGAGGCGTCGGTCGGCTTCCAGTGTCCGGAATGCGTGCGCGAGGGTGCCAGGACACAGCGCCCGGTCCGGACCGCGTTCGGCGGCGGCCAAGAGGGCGCACTGGGCGTGGTGACGATCACACTCATCGTCATCAACGTGCTGGTGTTCCTCGCCTCCGTGATCAGCTCCGGGAGTGCCTCCTCCGTGGCCGGCGGCGGCCTGGGCGGGCTGCTCGGGGGCAGCACGCCGCTGCACGAGTGGGGCGCGCTGATCACCTATGGCTATGAGCGGGTCGACGCCGAGCACATCGTGTTCGACAACGGCGGGATGGCGGGCGGCGAGTACTACCGCCTCTTCACCTCGATGTTCCTGCACTACGGCGTGTTCCACCTGCTGATGAACATGTGGGCGCTGTGGGTGCTCGGCCGGCCGCTGGAGGCGGCGCTGGGCAGGGCCCGGTTCCTCGGCCTGTACATGGTGGCCGGGCTGGGCGGCAGTGTCGCGACCTTCCTGCTGGCCTCGCCGGAGAGCCTCACCGCGGGTGCCTCGGGCGCGATCTATGGCCTGTTCGGGGCGCTGATCGTGGTCCTGCGCAAGATGCGCCGCAGCATCGCCGGCGTCGTGCCGGTCCTGGTGATCAACCTGGTGCTCACGTTCAGCGTGCCGGGCATCTCGATCACCGGGCACCTCGGCGGTCTGGTGACCGGCGCCCTGGTGGCGGCCGGACTGGCCTACGCACCGCAGAAGCGCCGCACGCTGATCCAGGTGGCCGCGATGGTCGCGGTCGTGGTGCTGCTCGGCGTGGTGACGATGGTGCACGGCGCGAGCCTGCCGACGCTCCAGGAATACCTGAGCACCCGCCCGGGCTGAGCGCGAAAGTCTCAGGCGCGCCAGACCCGGCCCTGCAGCAGCGAGTCGGCCCCGACCCAGACGAAGTTCATCATCCGCGTCGCGGTCTGGTCGGGGTCCTCGTCCTCGTGGTCGGCGAGCCAGTCCGCGAGGGACTCCGCGGCGCCGACGTAGGCATACGCCATCGCGGTGAAGTCGCTCGGCCGGCCGGGCACCTCCGCGGCCGTGGCGGCGCTCTCCAGCAGCCCGGCGACCACCTCGACGATCCGGGCCCGCATCCCGGCCAGCTCCCCGGCGAAGTGCGGCTCGCTGCGGGCCTGCCGGTAGAGCACCCGCCAGCCGTCGCGATGCGCGCCGACGAACGTGAAGAACGCCCGCAGGCCGTGCCACAGCTGCTCGTCGGGCTTCGCGGTGGGCATCACACCCGCCGCCACCGTCTCCATGAGACGGGTCGCCTCCCGGTGCAGGCACGCGACGAACAGCTCGTCCTTGGTGCCGAGATACGCGTAGACCATCGGCTTGGAGATGCCCGCGACTTCCGCGATCTCGTCCATCGACGCGGCGTGGAAGCCACGATCGGAGAAGACGTGCACCGCGGCGTCCAGCATCTGCTGCTCGCGCACCACCCGCGGAAGTCGTTTCAACATCTTGTCACCATACTTACTCGTGCGTAATGTTACGCGTCAGTAGCTTAACCCCGTGAAGTGAAGACGAAGGGCACAACGACATGGCCGACCTCGACGCCCTGGGCGACTTCAACAACGTCGACCCTAAGCAGTTCGCCCAGATCGTGAAGGGCGCCTCCGACGCACAGCTCGGCGAGCTCATGGCCGGGCCGCAGCGCAAGGCGATCCTCGACACGATCTTCACCCGCTTCCCGGAGCTGTTCCGCCCCGACCGCGCCGGCTCCACCAACGCGATCATCCATTGGACCATCACCGGCGCGCCCGACGGCGCCGCCGACACCTATGAGCTGGTCATCGCCGACGGCGCCTGCACGCTCTCGCCGAGCCCCGACCAGGAGCCGAAGCTCGCGATCACCGTCGGCCCCGTCGACTTCCTCAAGGTCGTCTCCGGCGCCGGCAACCCCATGATGATGTTCATGACCGGCAAGCTCAAGGCCAAGGGTGACCTGGGCCTGGCCGCGAACATCGCCAACCTGTTCGACATCCCGAAGGCCTAAGGACAGCAGCATGCCCGAGTTCTCGCTCGACCTGAACGAGGAGCAGCGGGACCTCCGCGACTGGGTGCACGGCTTCGCCGCCGACGTCGTGCGCCCGGCCGCCGCGGAGTGGGACGCCCGCGAGGAGACCCCCTGGCCGGTGATCCAGGAGGCGGCGAAGATCGGCCTCTACGGCTTCGAGTTCCTCGCCAACACCTGGGCCGACCCGACGGGCCTGTCGCTGTGCCTGTCCAACGAGGAGCTCTTCTGGGGCGACGCCGGCATCGGCATGGCGATCTTCGGCACCAGTCTCGCGGTCGCCGCGATCTACGCCTCCGGCCAACCCGACCAGATGCTCGAGTGGGTGCCGCAGTGCTTCGGCGACGCCGCCGACCCGAAGGTCGCGGCGTTCTGCACCACCGAGCCCGAGGCCGGCTCGGACGTCGGCTCGATGAAGACCCGCGCGCGCTACGACGAAGCAAAAGACGAGTGGGTGATCAGCGGGCAGAAGGCGTATGCGACCAACGGCGGTATCGCCGAGATCCACGTGGTGACCGCGAGCGTCGAGCCGGAGCTGGGATCGCGTGGGCAGGCGGCGTTCGTCGTGCCGCCCGGTACACCTGGACTCAACGGCAGCAGGAAGCTCAAGAAGCTCGGGCTGCGCGCCTCGCACACCGCCGACGTGTTCCTCGACGACGTGCGGGTGCCCGGCCGGTGCCTGCTCGGCGGCAAGGAAGCCCTCGACGCCCGGCTCGCCCGCGCCCGCGAGGGCCGCAAGGCGCAGGGGCAGGCCGCGATGCGCACGTTCGAGCTGTCCCGGCCCGCGGTCGGCGCGCAGGCGCTCGGCGTGGCCCGCGCGGCATACGAGTACGCGCTGGACTACGCCAAGAACAGGGTCCAGTTCGGTCGGCCGATCATCGAGAACCAGGCGATCGCGTTCGCTCTCGCGGACATGCGCATGGAGATCGACGCCGCGCGCCTGCTGGTGTGGCGGGCCGCCTGGATGGGGCGCAACAACCGCCCGTTCGAGGCCGGCGAGGGCTCGATGAGCAAGCTCAAGGCCGGCGAGGTCGCCGTCGCCGCGACGGAGAAGGCCGTGCAGATCCTGGGCGGGGCCGGCTTCCTGCGGGAGCACCCGGTCGAGCGCTGGTATCGCGACGCCAAGATCTACACGATCTTCGAGGGCACCAGCGAGATCCAGCGCCTGGTCATCGCCCGCGCGATTTCGGGCACGTACATCCGGTAACGCCCCTTCAAGAGCGCCGGAGGATCCATGGACACCCCCTTCATCCTCCGCACGATGGCCGGCCGGAAGCTGCTCAACCCCGGCCGGCCCATGCGGATCGCCAGACAGCTCAACGCCCTGCGTCGGTGGGGTTTCGGCCTGTACGGCGAGATGCGCTCGACGGCGGCGCGCGACCCCGACCGGGTCGCGGTCGTCGACGAGGACCGCCAGATCACCTATGCGGAGCTCGACCTGCGGGTCCGCCGCCTCGCCAACGCCCTGCGCGCCGAGCACGGGGTCCGCGCCGGCGACCGCATCGGTCTGCTGTGCAACAACTCGGCCGGCATGGTCGAGGCGATGCTCGCGCTGATCGCCCTCGGCGCGCAGGCCGTCCTGGTCAACACCGGGCTCGGCAACACCTCCCTGGAAGCCGTGGCGCACGACCAGTCGCTCACCCTCCTGATGCACGACGACGACCTGTTGGGCATGCTCGCGGCGGTACCGCCGAACCTGCCGCGACTGGCGATGTCGAAGACCGCGGGTCTCATCCACCGGGCGCCGTCCGCCGAGCTCGAACCGCCGGCGTCCGCCGGGTCCGTGGTCGTGCTGACGTCCGGCACGACCGGCACGCCCAAGGGCGCCCGGCGGCGCAACCCGTCGGGCCTCGGGCCGCTCGCCTCGGTCGTGTCCCGGATCCCGCTCTTCGCCGGGGAGCGGATGTTCGTCGCCGCGCCGCTGTTCCACACCTGGGGGCTGGCCGCGCTGCAGCTGTGCCTGGCGTTGCGGGGCACGATCGTGGTCGCCCGGCGCTTCACCCCGCGGTCCTCCGTGGCCGCCGTGACGGCGATGGAGTGCACGTCGCTGTTCGCGGTGCCGGTGATGCTGCAGCGCCTGCTGGAGGCGCCCCTGCCCATGCCGACGCTGCGGGTCGTGGCGACGTCGGGCTCCGCGCTCACCGGCCCTCTCGCCTCGCGGTTCATGGAGGTGTACGGGCCGGTGCTGTACAACCTGTACGGCTCCACCGAAGCCTCCTGGGCGTCGATCGCCACGCCGGACGAGCTGCTGGCGTCCCCGGGCACCGCGGGCCGCCCGCCGCACGGCACCCGGGTCGCGATCCTGTCCGACAGCGGCACCGAGCTGCCGACCGGCGTCATCGGCCGGATCTTCGTCGGCAACGACATGCTCTTCGAGGGCTACACCAACGGCACCGGCCGCGAGTCGCACGGCGACCTGCTGGGCACCGGCGACCTCGGGCACATCTCCGTCGACGGCCTGCTCTTCGTCGACGGCCGCGAGGATGACATGGTCATCTCCGGCGGCGAGAACGTCTACCCCGCGGCCGTCGAGGACGTGATCGCCGAGCTGCCGCAGGTCCGGGAGGTCGCCGTCGCCGGTGTGCCGGACGAGGAGTGGGGCCAGCGCCTGGCGGCGTGGATCGCCCTGCACGACGGCGAGTACGTCGACCCGGAGGCGGTGCGCGAATACGTCCGGCACCGCCTCGCCAGGTTCTCCGTCCCGCGCGACGTCTACTTCGTCGCCGCCCTCCCCCGCAACGCCACCGGCAAGGTCGTCCGCCGCCGGCTCTACACAGATCAGGGGTAGAGCGTCAGCCCCGGCGTCATGACGATCTCGATGACCTGCTCGACGGTGATCGAGATCGTGGGCCCGCACGGCGAGAACGGTGCCGTCCGGCCGGACCGGCACCACGTCGCCTACGGGATCGTGATCCGGTTCTCGAGAGCGGCGAGCGCGATGTCGGTGCGGTGCTGGGCGCCGTCGAAGCTGACCGCGTCGACCAGGCGGTAGGCGGCGGCGCGGGCGTCGGCCAGGGTGTCGCCGGTCGCGGTGCAGGTGAGGACCCGTCCACCGGCGGTGACCAGGGCGCCGTCCTCGCGGCGGGCCGTGCCGGCGTGGATGACGCCCGCGACGCCGTCGGCGCCGGTGATGACGTCGCCCTTGCGGGCGGACTCCGGGTAGCCGGCGCTGGCCATGACCACGCACACGGCCGGGCCCGAGCGCCAGGCCAGCGGCGGGTCCTCGGACAGTTGCCCGACGGCGGCGGCGTGCAGCACCCCGGCGAGGGGCGTTTCGAGGCGGGCCAGGACGACCTGGGTCTCCGGGTCGCCGAAGCGGCAGTTGTACTCGATGACCTTCGGGCCCTGGGCGGTCAGCGCCAGCCCCACGTACAGCACCCCCGAGAAGGGCGTGCCGCGCTTGCGCATCTCGGCGAGCGTCGGCTGTACCACCGCCGCCATCACCTCGTCGACCAGCCCTGCGGGCGCCCAGGCCAGCGGTGAATACGCACCCATCCCGCCGGTGTTCGGGCCGGCGTCGCCGTCGCCGATGCGCTTGAAGTCCTGAGCGGGCTGCAGCGGCACGGCGGCGGTGCCGTCCGTGACGACGAACAGCGAGACCTCGGGGCCGGCGAGGTACTCCTCGACGACGACCCGCTCGCAGGCCGCGCCGTGCGCGAGGGCCTCGTCGCGGTCGTCGGTGACCACGACGCCCTTGCCGGCGGCGAGGCCGTCGTCCTTCACGACATAGGGCGCGCCGAACGTGTCGAGCGCCGTCGCCAGCTCCTCGGGTGTGGTGCAGACGAACGAGCGGGCGGTGGGCACGCCCGCCGCCCGCATCACGTCCTTCGCGAACGCCTTCGAGCCCTCCAGCCGCGCGGCCGCCTTCGACGGGCCGAAGCAGGCGATGCCCTTCGCGCGGACCGCGTCGGCGGCCCCCGCCACGAGCGGCGCCTCGGGGCCGACCACGACCAGGTCCGCGCCGAGGTCCACGGCGAGGGCTGCCACCGCGGCCGGGTCGAGCGCGTCGACCTCGGCATTCGTCGCGATGGCAGCCGTGCCCGGGTTGCCCGGGGCGCAGATCAGGTCGGTCACGGCCGGGTCGGCAGCCAGGGCGGCGGCGATGGCGTGTTCACGACCACCGGAGCCGAGCAGGAGTACGCGCACGCGACAGATTAAAGCAGGCTGTGCCGCACGACGTTCTCGTCACGGCCCGGACCCACCCCGACGATCGACACGCGCGTGCCGGCGAGCTCCTCGATCCGCTCGATGTAGCGCTGCGCGTTGGCCGGCAGGTCGCTGAACTCGCGCGCCTTCGAGATGTCCTCCCACCAGCCGGGGAGCTCCTCGTAGACCGGGGTCGCGTGGTGGAACTCGGTCTGCGTCATCGGCATCTCGTCGGTGCGCTTGCCGTCGATCTCGTAGGCGACGCAGAGCGGCACCGTCTCCAGGCCGGACAGCACGTCGAGCTTGGTGACGACCAGGTCGGTGATGCCGTTGAGCCTGGTGGCGTACCTGGCGACGACCGCGTCGTACCAGCCGGTGCGCCGCTCGCGGCCGGTGGTCGTGCCGTACTCCCGGCCGACCTTGCGCAGGTGCACGCCGTGCTCGTCGAACAGCTCGGTGGGGAACGGCCCGGAGCCGACCCGGGTCGTGTACGCCTTGGTCACGCCGATCACCTGGGTGATGGCGGTCGGCGGCACGCCCGCGCCGACGCAGGCGCCGCCGGCGGTCGGGTTGGACGACGTCACGAACGGATAGGTGCCGTGGTCCATGTCGAGCATCGTCGCCTGGGCGCCCTCGAGCAGGACCGTCCGGCCCTCCTCCAGGCCCTTCCACAGCACCTGACGCGTGTCGGTGATGTAGGGGCGCAGCCGCTCCGCGTAGGTCAGGTATTCCTCGACCGTCGCGTCGACGTCGAGCTCCTTGCGGTTGTACACCTTGAAGAGGACCTGGTTGCGCTCGCGCAGCACGATCTCGAGCTTCTTGCGCAGGATGCCCGGGTCGAGCAGGTCCTGGACCCGGATGCCCATGCGGGCGACCTTGTCACCGTAGGCAGGGCCGATGCCGCGGCCGGTCGTGCCGATCCGCGACGAGCCGAGGTAGCGCTCCACGACGCGGTCCAGGGCCCGGTGGTGCGGCATGATGAGGTGTGCGTCACCCGATATCATCAGGCGGGACACATCGACGCCGCGCTCCGCCAAGCCGTCGATCTCGATCAGCAGGATCTTCGGGTCGATCACGACCCCGTTGCCGATGACGATCGCCGCGTTGGGCCACAGCGCCCCCGACGGCATGAGGTGCAGGGCGAATTTCTGCCCGTCCGGCGTCACCACGGTGTGACCCGCGTTGTTGCCGCCGGAGTAGCGCACGACGTAGTCGACGTCGCCGCCAATCATGTCGGTAACCTTGCCCTTGCCCTCGTCGCCCCACTGAGCGCCGATGAGCACGATCGCTGGCATCGTCTGTTGCCCTCTCCAAAGGGTCGGGCGCCCCAGCGGGTCGCCCGGGGTGCCAGGCTAACAACCGCGTGAAAGGCAGGTTGACAACGGTGGTCGACGTGGTGGTGCTCGCGCTCGGCGAAGGCACGGACTGCGCTTGCGATGGAGGGTGCTCCGCTGCGCCACCAAGTCAGGTGCCGCCTGCCCAGTCATCCGCCCGCGCGTGCGGCACGCGTACCCCCATTCTTGCCTGCCGCGACGCGCTGCGCATGGCAAGCGCTCAGGTCGAGACGGTGGTCGCACACACCGACGCGGAGATCGACGCCGCCCTGAAGGCCCTGCCCGACGTGCGGCTCATCGTGGCGACCGCCGCCGACGGGCAGCTCCGCGCGGTCATGCGGCGGTTGGTCCGCATGTACGCACCTGCGCCGAGCAAACGGTCCCAGGCCGCGGACGCGATCCCCGACGACCGCACCCTGCCGGACCTGCCGCCGATCGGGATCCTGCCGCTCGGCCCGGACTCCACGGACCTCGTGACCCGGCTCGGCCTGCCCCGCGGGCCCGCCGACGTGGCCGCCGCCGTGCTCGGGGGCAAGATCCGCCGCCTCGACCTGCTCCGCAACGACGGCGGCGGGGTCACCCTCGACGGCGTCCTGGTCGGCGGGGTCGACGCGAGCGGCTCGGCCAGCACGTTCCTGGCCAGGGTCGAGGTCGACGACGCCGTCCTCGCCGACGGCACCGAGCCCGTGCTCATGTCGGTGGTGGCGAACGCGTCGCGGTACGCGACCGTCGACGGCCTGCCGCTGGTCCTCTCGCCCTCCATGGAGGACGGCGTCCTGGACGTGGCGGTGGCGGTGCCGCGGGCTTCCCGGTCGCTCTTCCGCCGCCCGCGCGTCGAGATCGAGGTCCGCCGGGCGAGCGGCCGCGCGGTCGCGATCACCCCGCGCGCCGACGTCCCCTTCGTCGACGACGGTGCCGAGACGACCCTCTCCCGCAAGCGATCCTGGTGGATGGAGCGGGCCGCCTGGGCCGTTTACGTGCCCTGATGGCGCCTTCGCATACGGTGCCGTCTCGCATACGGTGGGGGAGCGCGGGAGGGGAACAGCTGTGAACGACGCACTCTGGCCGCCCGACGAGGACATCTCGGGCCGGCGCACCGAACGGCCTGCCGAGCCGTCGCAGGACGACGACCCGGCGGGCGAGGTGTTGGAGCACGTCGGGTCGCCCTGGTCCCAGCCGCCGGCGCGGCGGCCGGAGCCCGCGAGGGCCGGACAGCACGAAGGCGACTCGGGGGACCCGGGGCCCTGGCTCGATATGCCGTCCGCGTATGGCGGGCAGGTCGGCGGCGGGATCCAGCACGGCCAACCGGTCCCTCACGTGCCGGTTTCGGGTGCTCCGGTCAGGTCCGCGTCGGTCGGGCCGGGCGCGGTGCCCGTCGCCGGCGCCACAGCGATCCCGGTCTCAGGGGCCGGCCCGATCCCTGTCTCGGGTGCGGGTGCGGTCTCCATGCCTGGTAGCAGTGCGCTGCCGGTCAATGGTGTGCCGGTGCCCCGGCCTCCGGTGACGCATCCCCCGCAGCCGGTGCAACCGCCGCTGCCGCCGCCTCCGGCCCCGCCCGCCCACCGGCCTCCACCGGCGCCGCCCACGCACGCCGCGCCGCCGACGATCGACCAGGCGCCACCGGCGTTGCCCACCTATGCCGGACCGCCCACCGATCAGGCGCCGCCGGTACATGAGCCGCCATCCATGGCATCGGCGCAGGTCGTGCCGCCCTTGCCACCGATGCCATCGGCGCCGACCGTGGCCCATCGGCCGCCGAGTGAGCCGCCGCCGGTGTCGAGCTGGTCGGACGGGAGCACGCCGACCGCGGAGGAGTTCTCGCGGCGCAGGCAGGCCAGGCCGGTCGACCCGGTCGCCGCCCGCGGGGTCCGTGGCGCGGTGGCGAAGGGCACGCTCGGCATGGTGTCGCTCGCACCCGGGCGGCGGGAGCTGGAGTTCCGGCACGACGTCGACCTCGTGCGGCGCAACTTCGGCGGGTTGCGGCAGGTGACCGTCGTCAACCCGAAGGGCGGCGCCGGCAAGACCGTCGCGGTGCTGCTCCTGGCGATGACGTTCGGGCAGAAGCGCGGCGGATACGTGCTGGCCTGGGACAACAACGAGACCCAGGGCACGCTCGGCATGCGGGCGCAGCAGGACTTCCACACCCGCACGGTCCGTGACCTGCTGCGCGACCTGGACCACTTCCAGGGCGCGCAGGGCCGGGTCGGCGACCTGTCGCAGTACGTCAGGGCGCAGGGCGAGGGCATGTTCGACATCCTCGCCAGCGACGAGTCCGCGACGGCCGGCGAGATGCTCACGGCGCAGTCGTTCGGGGAGATCCGCGACGTGGTCAGCCGCTTCTACAAGCTGATCGTGGTCGACACCGGCAACAACGTGCGCGCGGAGAACTGGCAGGCCGCGATCGACGCCACCGACCAGCTGGTGGTCACGATGTCCGCCCGCAACGACTCGGCCGAGACGGCGTCGAGGATGCTCGACCACCTGGAGCAGCACGGCCGCCGGCGCCTGGTCCGGCAGGCGGTGACGGTCGTGTCGATGCCGCCGAGCCGCCGGTACATCGACGTGCCCGCGATCACCAGGCACTTCGCCGCCCGCACGCGGACGGTGCTGCTGGCCCCCTACGAACGCTTCATCGACTCGGGGGAGCCGATCCGCTACGGCGGCCTCACCTCGGCGAGCCGCGACGCCTGGTTGAAGGTCGCCGCGGCCATCTCCGAAGGTTTGTGACCAGCTCCCGGGCCTGAAGCCCTATCGCAGCGCGGCGGTGGCGGCCGGGTCGCTGTCGTTGAGGAACTGGGCGCAGCGGTCGGCCTCCTCCTGCTCGCCGATCGACTCGGCGGCCAGGCCGAGCGCGCTCAGCGCCCGCAGGAAGCCCCGGTTGGGCTCGTGCGACCACGGCACGGGCCCGGCGCCGCGCCAGCCGCTGCGGCGCAGCTGGTCGAGGCCGCGGTGGTAGCCGGTGCGGGCATAGGCATAGGCGGTCACCGGCTCGCCGTCGGCGAGGGCGAGCTCGGCGAGCTCGGCCCAGGCGGCGCTGAACGCGGGGTGGGCCGCGGCGACATCCTTGACGTCCTTCTCGACACCGGCGGCGGCGGTGAGTTTCGCGGTGGCCTCGGGCTCGACGGGAAGCAACGTCGGTGATGGCTGTGGCAGCAGGTTCTGCATCCAGCCATTCAACCAGGTCGGCTGAACGGTGGAGGGAACGTCCCGCGACCGGGGGGTGTGCCCCGTTCGCGCGAGTACTAGAAAGGGAAGTCCGGAGCCTCCCCAGGACCCGGTTACGCGATGGCCCGATCTTCACGGTCGGGTCATCGCCCTTTACCGGGCCTGGCAAGATGACGTTCGTGCCCACTCCGCCCCCGCCAGACGTGGTAGCGCTGCACGACCACTCGCCGGACGAGATCGAGTCGCCGGAGGAGCTCCGGTTCCACCTGAGCACCGGCTCCCTCGCCACGAAGATCGTGCAGGGTCTCGATCTTGCCGCCGTGGACCTGACGAGCGTCGACGTGCAGGACACGCTCTTCATCGGCTGCCACTTCGCGGCCACCGACGCCGTCGTCGACCTGCTGCGGCGGCGGGCGGTGGTGGTCCCCGAGTTCGCCGGGGTGCCCTACCCGACGCATCCCTCGCAGCTGTACGTGCCGGACAACCTGGCCGCCGGGTTCGACTCCGACGGGTTCGCCGGCATGTTCGACACACTGGTCTACGAGCACTTCCGGACCACTGGCGGGGCCACCCCGGAGATCCGTGAGGCGATCGCGCAACGGATGCACGACTCCGGGATCGACGACGCCCTGGCCAACGTGACCGCCGGCTGGATCGGGGCGCGCGGTCCGGCCGCCGCGATCGGCATCATGGGCGGCCACGCCGTGCAGCGCGGCGCGCCCGACTACCGCAACGCGGCGGAGCTGGCCTGGCGGCTCTCCGGCGCGGACCGCCTCGTGGTGACCGGCGGCGGCCCCGGCGTGATGGAGGCCGCCAACCTCGGCGCGTTCCTCGCCGACCAGCCGCTGACCACGCTGACCGAGGCGATCGACCGGCTGTCGGTGGCCCCCGACTTCCACGACCACGACCCGTTCACCAGGGCGGCACTGGACGTGCGGGCCGCCTTCGCCCAGCCGGTCCCGCCGACGCCGGACTCGGTCGAGCCCGCCGACCAGGTGGCCGTCGACCCGGTGACCTGGGCCCGCCGCGGCGGCCTGGCCATCCCGACCTGGCTGTACGGCCATGAGCCCGCGAACCTGTTCGCCGCGAAGATCGCGAAGTACTTCTCCAACGCGATCCGCGAGGACACCATCCTGCGGCTGTCCCGTGGCGGCATCGTCTTCGCGCCCGGCATGGCCGGCACCGTCCAGGAGGTCTTCCAGGCCGCGACGAAGACGTTCTACGCGACCGACGGCGGCAGCGGCCCGTTCGTCTTCCTCGACGTCAAGCACTGGACCGAGCGCCTGCCGATCCGCGGCCTGCTGGAGCCGCTGCTGGCCGCGTCCCCGGTCGGCGACCTGCGCCACCTGCTGCACGTCACGGACGACGTCGCCGAGGCCGCCGAGCTGCTGACGCAATGAGCAAAGGGCCCGGCAGGTCGCCGGGCCCTTTCGAACGAGCAGGAACTACTTGGACAACGTGGTGCCGGTCGAGCGGAGGTGCTCGCAGGCCTCGACGACGCGCTGCGCCAGGCCGGCCTCGCCCGCCTTGCCCCAGGCGCGCGGGTCGTAGGCCTTCTTGTTGCCGACCTCGCCGTCGACCTTCAGCACGCCGTCGTAGTTGCTGAACATGTGCGCCGCGACGGGGCGGGTGAAGGCGTACTGCGTGTCGGTGTCGATGTTCATCTTCACCACGCCGTAGTCGAGCGCCTCGCGGATCTCCTCGAGCAGCGAGCCGGAGCCGCCGTGGAAGACGAGCGAGAGCGGCTTGTCCTTGCCGTACTTGGCGCCGACCGCGTCCTGGATGGTCTTGAGGATCTCGGGCTTGAGCTTGACGTTGCCCGGCTTGTAGACGCCGTGGACGTTGCCGAAGGTCAGGGCGGCCATGTAGCGGCCCTTCTCGCCGAGGCCGAGCGCGTCGACCATGGCCAGGCCGTCCTCGACGGTGGTGTAGAGCTTCTCGTCGATCGCGCCGACGACGCCGTCCTCTTCGCCGCCGACGACGCCGACCTCGATCTCCAGCACGATCTTGGCCGCGGCGGTGAGCGCCAGCAGCTCCTCGGCGATCTGCAGGTTCTCACCCAGGGGCACCGCCGAGCCGTCCCACATGTGGGACTGGAACAGCGGCTCCTCGCCCTTGGCGACCCGCTCGGCCGAGATGGCGAGCAGCGGCCGGACGAACTTCTCGAGGTTGTTCTTCGGGCAGTGGTCGGTGTGCAGCGCGACGTTGATCGAGTACTTCTTCGCGACCTCACGGGCGAACGCGGCGAAGGCGACCGAGCCGGTGACCATGTCCTTGACGGTCGGGCCGGAGAGGTATTCGGCGCCACCGGTGGAGACCTGGATGATGCCGTCGCTCTCCGCATCGGCGAAGCCGCGCAGCGCCGCGTTCAGCGTCTGCGACGACGACACGTTGATCGCCGGGTAGGCGAACGCGCCGGCCTTGGCGCGATCGAGCATCTCGGCGTAGACATCGGGAGAGGCGATGGGCATGACGGCGCTCCTTGGCTGTTTGGATCGTGCGGTGTTGGAGCCGGGCGTGCGCGGCTCGTCGAGGACCGCGCTGTCCTGCAACGGAGTATCTCGCAGCGCTCGGAACCCATGTAAGGCGGGAGGGTGGGCACAGGGTGAATTGACCGGCTCGGCAGCGTTACGACCGATTCGGTCGTACGGTTGGAGGGACCCGAGGGAGGACCGCATGACCCAGCCCGACGAGGACCTGCTGACGTTTGACGACCGGCTCGACCCTGACGTGCGCGACCCCGAGGCATCGCCGGCCGACGCCGCCGAGCAGTCGCTCCCGGCGAACCCGACCGACCGCGCGGCGGTGATCAGCCGCGCGCACCCTTGGGACGCCAACGAATACGACGCTGTCGAGCAGGACCGCGACGCCGGCCAGGACGACGAATACCGCTAGCCCACGACGTACTTGGGATGCGCGGTGACCCACTCGGGCACGGCGCCGTCGCGCATGGCGGCGAACAGGCCGTCGCCGCCGGGCAGGACCGCACGGTCCGGCCCGAGCGGCAGCCTCAGGCCCGGCACGCGCGCGGCGTCGAGGCCGCCGAGCACGCCGGCCAGCGCCGCCAGTGACGTGTCGCCGAGGTGCAGGTCGAGGGCGGACCCCGCGACCGGCAGCACCTTGGAGACCTTCACCGGGTCGTCGAGCCGGCGGGCCAGCGCGGCGAGGAACTGCCGCACGTGCGTGTCGCGGTCGTCCCCGCCGTTCGCGAGCGACTGATGCTGCCGGATGTAGTCGAGGGCCTCCCAGCCGGCGAAGTGGCGGCAGCCCGGCTCGTACACGACCGGCTGCATGCCGGACCGGAGCGGCACGACGCGACCGGAGGGCTTCTCATAACCCAGGTGCATGGAGACGGTCTGCTGATCCACGCAGAGGTCGACGCCACCCATGGCGTCCGTGACCCGTTGCATGCCGGCGAAGTCGATGACGGCCCCACCGTCGATCCGGACGCCGAGCAGGTTGCCCACGACGCGGGAGGTCAGCTCGTACCCACCGAAGACGAACGCGGTGCCGGCCTGCTGACGGCCGAAGTTGGGCACGTCGACGGCCACGTCGCGAGGGATCGACAGCTGATAGACCGTGCGGCTGTCCGCGTCGACGTGCAGGATCAGGATCGCGTCGGCGCGCACGGTCTCGCCGGCCGACTCGGGGCGCCGGTCGGTGCCGAGGATCAGGAAGTTGCGCACGTCGGGGACGCCCGCGTCGAGCAGCGACTCGGTGTGGATCGGCGCCGGGTCGGGCAGGGCGAGGGGCACCGATGCCACCAGTGCGATCGCCGCCACCAGCCCCAGCGCACCGGAGAGGCGGCGGCGGGCCCGGCGCCGGCGGGCCCCGGCGGCGATCGCCGGCCGCAGCGCCATGGCGTCGGGCACGTCCTGCTCGTGCTGCTTGAACGCCGCGGCCAGCGCCGAGGTGACGGCGTCGTTCATCGGGCGTCGCCGCCGATCAGCTCGGGGACGACCTCGGTGCGCAGCGTCGCGAGGGCCCTGGAGATCAGCGAGCGGACGGTGCCGATCGCGCAGTTGAGCACCTCGGCGATCTCGACGTCGCTGAGGCTCTCGTAGTAGCGCAGCACCAGGGCGGCCCGCTGCCGCCGGGGCAGCCGGGCGAGCCAGATCCACATCTGGTCGCGGTCGGCGTTGTCCTGGGCGTGGTCGAACACGACGGGCGCTTCCGGCAGCTCCGAGCGCAGCACCACCCGGCGCAGCCACGAGGCGCGGTGCAGGTCGATGTACGCGTTCGTGAGCATGCGCTTGACGTAGTGCTCGGGCACGCTGGCGGCGGCGATCCGGCGCCACTTGAGTTGCGCCCGGATCATCGTCTCCTGCACGAGGTCCTGCGCGGTGTGCGGATCGCCGGTGAGCATGACGGCATAGCGCAGCAGCGCCTGCAACCGCGCCTCGACGAACTCCTCGAACGTCACCCCAGACCCCCTCCCCTGACCCTAATGACGGGTCAAGGGAGGGATCTGTTGCGGTCGCTCAGGGAATCAACGGCGGGTGACCGGGATCCAACAGTCCGCGGTCGCGCAGTGCCTCGTACAGCGGCGTCGTCTGCGGATAGTGGCCCCAGTGGTGGTCGCCGTCGGTGCCGTTGTCGTGACCGTGGCCGCCGCCGATGTTCCCGACGCCGCCGAGCAGCTGCTGCTGGACCGGGTTCAGGCCCGACCACCAGGGGCGCTGCGGCAGGCCGGCGACATCGTCGCGGATGGCGATCCAGCGGTACGTGTAGCCGAGGAACACGCACCTGCGCGTGATCTCCGAGAGGTTGTCCGACCGTGCGTGCCAGATCCGCCGGTCGAAGAACACGACGTCGCCGGCGTCGACGGTGACCTGCCGCGCGCCGTCGGGCGTCGGCCACGGCACGTCGCGGGTCGGCGGGCCGGGCAGCCAGTTGGTCTGGTGGCTGCCGGGGACCAGGGTCAGGTTGCCCCGGCCGGTCTCCGAGACGTCGGAGAGCCAGTAGGCGAGCTTCACCGACAGCCGCGGCCGCGGGTCGGTCTCCAGCTCACGGTTCTGCCGGCCGCCGTCCTGGTGCCAGTGCCACCAGTCGGGCTTCGGCGCGGCGAGCGGCGGGTGCACGTCCAGGTGCGAGTGGTAGATGTGGACGTTCCACCCGAGGATCGACCAGACCAGCGGAAACGTCGCCGGGTGGTCGATCAGGTCGACCAGGTCCGGGTAGTTCGTGACCGGGCTGAGCAGGTGCAGGGAGCCGTCCGCGGCGCGGGGGTGCTGCCGGTGCGCGGTTTCGAGGACCGAGGCATAGTGGCGCACCTCGTCCGGGCCGAGCACGCCCTTGATCACCAGGTATCCGTCGGCGTCGAACTGCTCGCGCTGCTCGCGGGTCATCGGCGCCCAGGTCGCGGTGCCGTTGTCGGGCGCTGCCGCAATCGCTGACATCCCCGTCTCCAGTTCCGGCGCCGTCCACAGGCGCCCTCACCGCACCAGACGTGAGTGGCCTTCACTGTCGTGGTCGGCTGTTCGTCCGGCAATTTCTGGACATTCCGCGTGCAACGGTCGAACCCATCTTCGACGTCTTGGTAGAAAGGCGTCAGGCAGTGACGCGGAATGCCGGGTAGCCGACCACCCTGTCGCTCGGGCCGCCGGTGTCAGCGGACGTGGCGAGGGCCAGACACTCGGCGCGCAACCCTCGAAGCCGTGCCCAGGCGAGCAGGCCGCGCAGCGCGTGCCGGCCGCAGGCGTCGCCGGTGCCGATCCGCTCCGGGGCGAGGTCGGCGATGGCCGCCGCGGTGAGGGCGTCACGGCGGTGGGCGGCGGCCTCCGGCAGGTAGTGCGACAGGTCGGTGCTGCAGAGGATCACCGTGCCGGGTGCGGCGACCGCGTCGAGCAGCGCGGCGGTCGCGTCCGGATCGCCCTGCCCCACCACCACCGGCAGCAGTTTCCGCAGGTGTACCCGCAGCAGAAACGGCACCTGCACCTCGATCGAGTGCTCAGGGGCGTGCGGCCGGTCGTCGGCGACGGCGAGCCCACGGTCGACGAGCAGCTGGACGCCTGCCGTGTCGATCGCGATCTCCCCGAGCGGGCTCGCCCAGGCGGTGGCGGTGGACACGGCGGCGCCCCGCAGCGGCACCTGATGGGCGGGGCCGATGACGACGGCCCGCTCGAAGGGCTCGGCGCGGTCGCGCAGCTCACGGTAGGCGTGCGCGGCGGTTGGCCCGGAGAACCGGTGCCCCGCGTGCGGCACGACATACGCCACCGCGTCCGGCGGCGCGGCCCCAGCGGCCCCGAGCATCGCGTCCACCGATCCCGCCAGCCTCGCGGGATCGGCCGGGTAGAACGTGCCCGCGACCGCGGGCGGCCGGGTCGTCAAGCGACCGCGACCGGCAGGCGCCGGCGGCCCCACGCACCGGCCGGGCCGTCGAACACACCCGGCAGCTGGTGTCCACAGTGGACGCACTTGCCGTCGCCGGTCAGCTGGTATGCGCGCAGGTCGTACCAGTCGCGGACGATGACCGGTCTGTCGCAGCCGGGGCAGCGAGTGGTCCCGCCGTCGGGGTCGTGGACGTTGCCGGTGTAGACGAACCGCAGGCCGGCGTCCAGCGCGATCCTCCGGGCCCGCCGCAGGGTCTCCGGCGGCGTCCGCGGGATGTCAAGCATCTTGAAGTCCGGATGGAACGCGGAGAAGTGCAGCGGGACGTCGGTGCCCAGGTGCTCCAGCAGCCAGTCGCACTGGCGGCGCAGGTCGTCGTCGGCGTCGTTCTGCCCCGGGATGAGCAGCGTCGTGATCTCCAGCCACACGTCGGTGCCGCGCAGATAGTCCAATGTGGACAGCACCGCGTCGAGGCGGGCGAAGGTCACCTTCTCGTAGAACTTCTCGCTGAACGCCTTCAGGTCGATGTTGGCGGCGTCGATGTGCCGGTAGAACTCCTCGCGCGGCGCCGGGTTCATGTACCCGGCCGACACCGCCACCGTCCTGATCCCGGCCTCGCGGCAGGCGTCGGCGACGTCCATCGCGTATTCCATGAAGATCACGGGATCGTTGTAGGTGAACGCGATCGACCGGCACCCCAGCCGCACGGCGGTCGCGGCGAGCTGGGCAGGGTCGGCCTCGGCGGCGAGGGTGTCGACCTCACGGCTCTTGGAGATGTCCCAGTTCTGGCAGAAGCGGCAGCCGAGGTTGCAGCCGGCGGTGCCGAACGACAGCACCGGCGAGCCCGGCAGGAAATGGTTGAGCGGCTTTTTCTCGATCGGGTCGACGCAGAAGCCGGACGAGCGACCGTAGGTCGTGAGCACGATCTCGTCGCCCTGGCGCTCCCGGACGAAACAGAACCCGCGCTGGCCCTCGTGCAGCCGACACGCCCTTGGGCAGACGTCGCACTGCACCCGGCCGTCCGCCAACCGGTGCCAGTGCACGGTCGGCACCGTCGCCATAATCCCGACTCTACGCCTCGCAAAACCGGCAGACCCAGCGATAATCCTGGCGCGACGATGACGGGGTGCTGCTGACCATCACCACCACCCACCGTCCCGCGACGGACCTCGGCTATCTGCTCGTGAAGCATCTCGACAGGTTGCAGTCCTTCGAGGTCAGCGGCGGCACGGCGCACGTCTTCTATCCCGAGGCGACGCAGGAGCGGTGCACGGCGGCGCTGCTGCTGGAGGCCGATCCGGCGGCGGCGCGCCCGGCGAAGGGCCCGGACACGTTCACGCTGCGGCAGTATGTCAGCGACCGGCCGTATGCCGCGTCGAGCCTGCTGTCCGCGGCGCTGGGCCGGGTGCTGCGCACCGCGCTGCGCGGCGACTCCCGCGACCGGCCCGAGCTCGCCGCCGGGCCGATCCCGCTCGAGCTGCGGATCCCGGCGCTGCGCTGCAAGGGCGACGCGGAGACGTTCTTCGGGCCGCTCGGCTGGACCGTCGAGGCGACCCCGATCCCGCTGGACACCGCGCACCCCGAGTGGGGTGCCAGCCGGTACATCGACCTCACCCTGCGCGGCACGCTGCGGCTCGCCGACGCGCTCAACCACGTGTACGTGCTGCTGCCCGTCCTCGACGACGCGAAGCACTACTGGGTGTCCTCCGACGAGGTCGAGAAGCTGCTGCGGGCGGGGACCGGGTGGCTGGCGGAGCACCCGGCGAAGGCGGCCATCGCCCACCGCTACCTCGCGCACCGCAAGGCGCTGACCAACGAGGCGCTGTCCCGGCTGTCCGACGACCTCGACACCGACTCTGTGATCGCAACCGCTCCCCGGCCCGAGTCGCTCGCCGCGCTGCGCCGCGCCGCGGTCGTCCGGCAGCTCACCGAGGCCGGCGCCCACCGCGTCCTGGACCTCGGCTGCGGGCCGGGCGCTCTGCTCGGCGAGCTCATCCGCGACCGGCGCTTCACCGAGATCGTCGGCGCCGACGTCTCCACCGTCTCGCTGGACATGGCCGCCCGCCGGCTGCGGCTGGACCGGCTCCCCGACCGGCAGCGCGAGCGGATCCGGCTGCTGCAGACCGCGCTGACCTACCGCGACGACCGGCTCCGCGGCTACGACGCGGCGGTGCTCATGGAGGTCATCGAGCACGTCGACCCGCCTCGGCTGCCCGCGCTCGCGGCGAGCGTCTTCGGCCACGCCGCCCCGGCGACGGTCGTCGTCACCACCCCCAACGTCGAGTACAACGTCCGGTATCCGGGCCTGGACCACGGCCGTATGCGTCATCACGACCACCGCTTCGAGTGGGACCGGGCGCAGTTCGGCGCGTGGTGCGACGAGGTCGCCGCGCGCTACGGGTACACCGTGACGCGCAACGGCATCGGCGAGGAAGACCCGGAAGCCGGCACGTCCACCCAGATGGCGGTGTTCAGGAAGTGACCACGGTAAGCATCCCCGAGCTGTGCCTGGTGGCGCTGGTCGGCATCTCCGGCTCCGGCAAGTCCACCTTCGCGCGGCGGCACTTCGCCCCGACGCAGGTGCTGTCCTCCGACGCGTTCCGGGCGCTGGTCGCCGACGACGAGAACGACCAGTCCGCGTCGGCGGAGGCGTTCGACGCGCTGCACTACATCGCCGGCAAGCGGCTGCGGGCCGGCCGGCTCACCGTCGTCGACGCCACCAACGTGCAGGCGCACGCGCGCAAGGCCCTCGTCGAGCTGGCCCGGGCGCACGACGTCCTTCCCGTCGCGATCGTTCTGGATGTACCGGAAAGCGAATGCTGGACGCGCACCGAGCAGCGCCCCGACCGGACCTTCGGCCGGCCCGTCCTGTCCCGGCAGCACCGCGACCTGCGCCGCTCGCTCAAGTCCCTCGGCCGGGAGGGCTTCCGCCAGGTGCACGTCCTGCGTGACGTGGCCGAGGTCGAGGCGGCGGTCGTGGAGCACCAGAAGCTCTACAACGACAAGAAGGAGCTGACCGGGCCGTTCGACGTCATCGGCGACGTGCACGGCTGCCGGGAGGAGCTGGAGCTGCTGCTCGACCGGCTCGGCTACGTCACGGCCCGCGACGCTTCCGGACGCGCCATCGACGCGCGCCACCCGGACGGGCGCACCGCCGTGTTCGTCGGCGACCTGGTCGACCGCGGCCCCGACTCGCCCGGCGTGCTGCGCCTGGTGATGGGCATGGTCGCGGCCGGGCACGCGCTGTGCGTCTCGGGCAACCACGAGGCGAAGCTGCTGCGCGCGCTGCGCGGTGCCAACGTGCAGCGGACGCATGGGCTGCAGGAGACCCTCGACCAGCTCGGAAACGACGATCTCGGCACCGGGCTGCCGGCCTTCCTGGACGGGCTCATCAGCCACTACGTGCTGGACGGCGGGCGGCTGGTGGTCGCGCACGCCGGGCTCAAGGAGGCCTACCACGGGCGGGCGTCCGGCCGGGTGCGGTCCTTCGCGCTGTACGGCGACACCACCGGCGAGACCGACGAATACGGGCTGCCGGTGCGCTACCCATGGGCGGAGGAGTACAAGGGCGCGGCCATGGTCGTCTACGGCCACACGCCGGTCCCGGTGGCCGAGTGGGTCAACAACACCATCTGCGTCGACACGGGCTGCGTGTTCGGTGGCGCGCTGACCGCGCTGCGGTATCCGTCCCGGGAGCTCGTCTCGGTGCCGGCCGTCCGGGCCCACTACGAGCCGGTGCGGCCGCTGGTCGTACCGGCGCCGCAGGAACGCGGACTGGACATCGCCGACGTCACCGGCCGGCGCACGCTGGAGACCCCCGCGGGCCGGGTGACGGTCGCGGCCGAGAACGCGGCGGCGGCCCTGGAGATCATGAGCCGCTTCGCGGTCGACCCGCGCTGGCTGGTGTGGCTGCCGCCGACGATGGCGCCCGCGTCGACGTCGGCGGTCGAGGGCTATCTGGAGCACCCCGTGGAGGCCCTCGCCGACTACGCCAGGGCGGGCGTGCCGCGGGTCGTGTGCGAGGAGAAGCACATGGGCTCGCGGGCGGTCCTCGTGGTCTGCCGTTCCGACGAGGTGGGTGAGCGGCGGTTCGGCATCCGGTCGGGCGGGACGATCTACACCAGGACGGGACGGCCGTTCTTCGATCCTGTGACGGAGACAGCGGTCCTGGACAGGGTGCGTGCCGCCGCCGAAGGGCTCTTCGACGAGCTGCGCACCGACTGGCTGCTGCTGGACGCCGAGGTGTTGCCATGGTCGGCGAAGGCCGGGCCGCTGATCCGGGAGCAGTACGCGAGCGTCGCCGCGGCCGCCGGTGCCGCACTGCCGGCCGCCGTGGCCGCGCTGGCCGCCGCCTCGGCCCGGGGCATCGACGTGGCCCCGCTGTCGGAGCGGTTCACCGGCCGGGTGACCTCGATGGCGGCGTTCACCGACGTGTACCGGCGGTACTGCTGGCCGACCGACGGCCTGGACGGGCTGCGGCTGGCGCCGTTCCACGTGCTGGCCGGGGAGGGCAACGCGTATCTGCGCCGGGACCACGAATGGCACCTGGCGCTCGTGGACCGGCTGGCCTCGAAGGACCCGGCGCTGTTCGCCACGACCCGGCGGCTGGTGGTCGACCCGGCGTCACCCGCGGACGTCGAGGCGGCGACGCGGTGGTGGCTGGAGCTGACGGAGGTCGGCGGGGAGGGCATGGTGCTCAAGCCGGCCGCCGACGCCGGACCGCGGGTCCAGCCGGCGGTGAAGTGCCGCGGCCGGGACTACCTGCGGATCATCTACGGCCCGGACTACCTCCTTCGGTTGGCCCAGCTCCGGAGCAGGAGCCTCCAGCGCAAGCGCAGCCTCGCGCTGCGCGAGCAGGGCCTGGGCCTCGCCGCCCTGGACCTGCTGGCGTCCGGAGGCGCCAAGGCGACCGTGCATCAGATGGTGTTCGCGCTGCTCGCATGTGAAAGCGAGCCGGTCGATCCCCGTTTGTAGCCGGGCTCACGTACCCTAGGTCGCCATGGAAGAAAAGACTCGCGCCATCAGCGAGCTGCTCGCTTTCAACCCGCTGGACGCGAAGGGCCTGCTGAACACGTTCGGTGTGATCGGCGTCTGGATCATCATGTTCGTGGAGACGGGCCTGCTCGTGGGCTTCTTCTTCCCCGGAGACTCCCTGCTGTTCCTGGCCGGTGTCGGAGCGTCGTCGGTCGCGGAGGAGCTGCTCGGCACGAAGCTGAGCCTGACCCAGTTGCTCATCGGCGCGCCACTGTGTGCGATCGCCGGTGCGCAGCTGGGCCACTACCTGGGCGCCAGGTATGGCCGCAGGATGTTCGACCGGCCCAACTCGAAGCTCTTCAAGAAGGAATACGTCGAGAAGGCCGAGTATTACTTCGTGAAGTTCGGCCCGGCGAAGGCCGTGGTGCTCGCCCGGTTCATCCCGATCGTGCGGACGTTCCTCAACCCCGTCGCCGGGACCATCGGCATGTCGGCCAAGCAGTTCTTCCTGTGGAACGTGATCGGCGGCATCCTCTGGACCGACGGCATCCTGCTCGCCGGCTGGGCACTCGCGAAGCAGATCAGCGACCTGATCCCGCCCGAGAAGATCGACACGTACCTCCTGCCGGCGGTCCTGCTGATCGTCCTGATCTCGGCGATGCCGATCTTCATCGAGATCTTCCGCGGGTGGCGCGAGCGGCGCCGCAACAAAGGCATGCCGGCCGTCGCCCCCGTGGAGGACGGCCGAGCCGGGGCGCACCGCGCGGCGGAGTAACGGCTAGCTCGTCCTGATCAGCGCCTGCAGGAAGATGTTGCCGATCTGCTCGGGGTCGGTGACGACGAAGGACCGGCCGCCCGTCGCGGCGGCGATCTCCGCCAGCTCCTGTTGTTTGACGTCGGGCCCGACCCCCAGCAGTACCACGCGTACTGGGCGGGTCGGGTCCGTCGCCCGTTCCAGCTCCAGTTTCAGCGTCTCCAGGCTCATCCCGGGCTTCGAGTTGGAGCCGTCGGTGAAGACCACGACGGTGTTGGAGCGCCCCTCCTTGTAGCCCTCCTTCAGCGCCTTGTAGGCCGACAGCACCGTCTCGTACAGGCCGCAGACGTCGCTCGGGCCGGCCTTGGCGGCGGCGACGGCCGTGGTCAGCCTGGCCCGCTGCCCCTGGTTGAGCGGGTTGAGCGGGACGACCTCCTGGTAGCCGGAGCCGTAGGCCCACAGGCCCAGCTCACTGTCGTCGGTGAAGAGGCCGAGCCCGTCGGTGGCGGTCTTGCGCAGCACCTGCAGCCGCGACGGGGAGCCGCTGCCGCCCATCGGCCGGTTCACCGACGACGTGATGTCGACCAGGGTGAGGACCCGCGACGGGGCGGTCGTGGCGTTCCAGTAGCCGAGGATGTCGTTGATCTTCTGCGCCTCGGCCAGCGGCTTGACCGTCACCGGGGCGGTGGCCGCGCCGCGGCCGGCGGGGAAGCCGGCGCTGGTGGAGCCGTCGGCGGCGCGGAAGCCGAGCTTGGCGAAGACGTCCCGGTTGCCCTCGGCGGTCAGGGCGGTGCGGAAGAGCCCCGCCGCCTCGATGTTGGCCCTCGGTTTGCCGCTGATGGTGGCGTACGGGTAGTCGAGGGTCACGGGCGGCTCCACGGACAACGCGGCGAGCGGTACGGCCGGTCCGCCCGCGTTGTGGGCGATGACGGCCTGCTCGCTCATCGGCGCGACCTGGGCCGGGCCGGCGCTCTTGACCAGCGCCGCCTGGTCGGCGGTGACGGCGATCGACCGGTAGGCCTTGACCACGTCGACGAGCTTCTTGGGCTCGGTGACGATCGAGTCGTAGAGCAGCCCCGCCCCGGCGAGGCCGGCGGTGCTGCGGCGGGGGTCGACCGAGGCGAGCTGGACCTGCTTGCCGGCGACCTTGCTGAGCAGCGCCGCGACCTGCGGCGCGCCGGCCGTGCCGCCGCCGGCGTCGAGGGTGCTCAGGAGCGGCTCGGGCACGGCGAGGGTGACCGGACTGGCGGCGACGGAGGTGGCGTCGGGCTCGAACGCCGCGCGGCTGACCGCCTGCATCCGCACGAGCCAGGCGGTCGAGTCGGGGATCCACACGGTCGGCACGTCGGCGTCGGCGGGCGAGGGGAGCGCGGTGGCGGCGACGTTGATCGCGCCGCCGGCCCGGGCGGAGAGCTGGTTGGCGACGTCGGCCGGCTCGGCGGCGCGCACCTGCACCTGGACGCAGTCGCCGCTGACCCGGGGCTTGGTGGCGCTCCAGCGGGCCGCGGCGTCGCGGACGGCGGGCGCGATGTCGGGGTCGGCCGCGACGACGAGCCTGACGCCGCTGTCGCAGTTGCCGTCACCACCGGCCACGGCGCGGACGCCGACGACGGTGATGCCGATCAGCCCGAGGATTCCGACGACCGCCAACGATGCCCGTAGCTTCACCGCTCGCCCTGCCCTTCGCCACTGCTACCGCTTTGTCCCCGCACCCTCGTCGGAGCTCCGCGCTCCGTGCGATCGGACGAGTGTAGGCGCAGGTCAAGCGGTGGCTGAGGGAAGGTTCAGCCAGTCGGTCGGCACCGGCCGCAGCGGGCGACCCAGGGTCAGCGCCCGGTAGGTCAGTTGCGCCGCCTCTTCCAGATAGAAGGCGCGCTTGTGGGCCAGCTCGACCGAGTCGGCGATCACCGAGCAGCCGTGGTGGGAGAGGATCACGCAGTTGACGCCGTCCGCGCACGCGGCGGCGGCCAGCTCACCGACCCGGGGATCGCCGGGCGGGCTGAAAGGCGTGGTCACGACCTGCCGCAGATAGAAGGCATGGTCGGTGGTGACGATCCTGATCGGCTCGTCGATGGCGTCGAGCAGGAGCACCGTCTGTGGGTGCAGGTGCACGATCGCGTTCGCGTCGGGCCGGACGCGGTAGGTCGCCAGGTGGAGTCCGAGCTCAGAAGATGGCGCGGCGGTGTTGTCAAGCACCGCGCCATCGCTGATTCGGACCCGAACAAACGAATCTTGGGACAGTCCGTCGAGCCAGGTGCCGGCGGCCGTCACCCAGCACTCGTCGGAGCCTGGTGCCCGGGCGGACAGGTTGCCGCCCGAGCCCACGACGAGCCCCGCCTGCACGACCGCCTGCCCGAGCAGGGCAAGCTGGTCGCGCAGATCGTCGGGCCCTTGGATCAAGATTGAATCAAGGCCCTACCGAGGAGCCTTCTTGGTCGCCCGCTTGCGCGGCGGCGTCAGAAGGTCGGCGATGGTGCCGATGGCGGCGGGCACCAGGCGGTAGAACGCCCAGACACCCCGCTTCTCGCGCTCCAGCAGCCCAGCCTCGGTCAGGATTCGCAGGTGGTGGCTCACCGTGGGCTGCGAGAGCCCGAGCGGGGCCGTCAGGTCACACACACACGCCTCGCCGTCCGGCGCCGACTGGATCAGGCTCAGGAGCCGGAGTCGGGCAGGGTCGGCAAGTGCCTTCAGGACGCCGGCAAGACGCTCGGCATCGGCGCGGTCAATCGGCTCGCCAGCAAGTGGCGAGATCTGGGGCAGGGTCATCTCAGCCAGCGCAGTTCCCACGTATTCCATCCTTCCACCAACACCATCGACCCGCCTGCATATTCGCAGGTCCGAATCGACAATTTTTCAGCCCTATTGGCCGAGGTCGGCCAACGAAAATGCTGAGCGATAGCTCAGCCCTGCGGCGCGGACCGCCTTTTCCGCCCCACGGTCGACGATAACCACGACACCGACAACTTCCGCGCCGGCCTCGCGCAACGCCTCCACTGCAGTGAGAACGCTTCCCCCTGTCGTGGAGGTGTCTTCTACCGCAAGCACCCGCCGGCCCTTCACGTCGGGTCCTTCGACCCGGCGCTGCAGACCGTGAGCCTTGTCACTCTTCCGGACGACGAACGCGTCGAGCTTGCGTCCCGTCCCCCGCGCGGCTGCTGCGTGCAGCATCGCGGTGGCCACCGGATCGGCGCCGAGGGTCAGCCCTCCCACAGCGTCGAAATCCCAGTCGGCGACCAGATCGAGCAGCACCCGGCCGACAAGCGGCGCACCGGCATGGTGCAGCGTCAAGCGACGTAGGTCCACGTACCAGTCGGCTACTTGTCCTGACGACAGCGTCACGCGACCTCGGACCACAGCTAGGTCGAGTACGAGTTTCAGCAGGTCGTCACGGTCGGTCATGACCGAAGCGTACGCGCTAAATCTGCCGAGCGAATCGATGACCCGCACTCTCGCAGAAATATAGGGCCGTCAAGTGGACAAGGAGGAATACGAAGGTGATCGCAGCGATCACCACGAGTGACACGAGGGGTGACGGTGACAAGGGTCAACGAAGCGCGCGTGAGGGAGGTTCGCGCTGGTTTCAACACTTCCGCGTGCCCGTCACGGGCCCGTCACATAGGCCCTGACCTGCATGAACACCCGCTCTCAGGTGCCCCAGGTCCAGGGAGTCAGCCCTTCGCCGTCCAAATCCGACCGTTCGGCGGCACGGTGACCACAATCATGCTCGATGTTCGCCCCACTCAATGATCATCTCGGCCGATACGGGAGCGGGTGCCGCTCGAGACGCGCCGGACCAGGCCCTGCGGCGCGTGCCGGATGCCGAAGACGGCCATCTTGTATTTCCAGCTCGGCACGCTGACGAGCTTGCCCTTCCGCAGATCGCGCAGCCCGTCGCGGACCACACGGCTGGCGTCGAGCCACAGCCACGCCGGCATCTTGGCCGTGCTGATGCCGGCCCGCTCGTGAAACTCGGTGCGGGTGTAGCCGGGACACAGCGCCATCACGCGGACCCCATTGGCGCGCACCAGCTGCCCGGTGGACTCGCTGAAGTTGGTGACCCACGCCTTGCTCGCCGGATACGTGGAGCCGGGCATCATCGCGGCGAACCCTGACACCGACGAGACGTTGACGATGTCGCCCCGGCCGCGGGCGGTCATGCCCGGCAGCGCCGCGAGCGTGAGCCGCATGACCGCGTGGACGTTGAGCCGCAGCAGCAGCTCCTCCCGCTCCACGGTCGATCGCGGCAACGGCGTATTGAGGCTCATCCCGGCGTTGTTGACCAGCAGGTCCACGGGACGCTCCGGCGCGGCGATCCGGGCCGCGACCAGGTCGCAGCCCTCCGGGGTCGACAGATCCGCGGGCAGCACCTCGGCGCCGCCTTCACGGCCGAGCTCGGCCGCCATCGCATCGAGGCGGGCCTTGTCGCGGGCCACCAGCACCAGGTCGTGGCTGCGGGCGAGCTCGCGCGCGAACGCGGCGCCGATGCCCGCGGTGGCGCCGGTGATCAGTGCGACTGGTCGCTCGGTCATGCGTCCTCACTCCGTTCCGGGCGCCTGCCCAAAAGCTGTCCTGCTGATGACCGGCCCGAGACGCTTCGCTGGCCGGTCACGCGGGCCAATCTAGCCCCAGGCACGCCGAAGGCCCCGGGTCTCCCCAGGGCCTTCGCTTGCCTTGTCGCAGGGTTGTCTACGGTGCCGGCGGCGGCTGGTGCGGCGGGCCGTCGACGGGCGGCGGCGGGTAGCCGGGGTCACCGGAAGCGCCGGGCACCGGCGGCTCCCACTGCTGTTCGACCTTGCGGAAGTACGGGTGCGACGGCGGCAGCGCGAGCAGCACGATGGCACCCAGGATCGCCACGATCAGCAACACCCCGAGCAGCGTGGTCACCGGCTGATACCAGCCAGGGACCTCGGAGTAGATCAGCTTGTTGTACTCGTCATAGGTCGGCAGCGTCGGGTCGTCCTTGCGGAGCTGGTTCCATCCGGCCTCACCGACGAAGGACAGGCCGAAGATGCCGACCGTGCAGCAGAGCGCGAGCCCACCGAGGACCCAGGTGAGGATGCGGGCGATCTGCTTGCCCTTGCCGATGAAGACTGCCAGCACCACGAACAGCGCGATGAGCAGCACCCCGACGACGAGGCTGATCGTCCCGTTGAGGGCCTGGTTGTCGGCCGAGCCCGCCTGGGACGTGCCGGCCACGGCCTTCTTCGCGCCCTCGGTGATCTTGCTCGAGTAGACAAGGCCGATGATGACGTTGATCAGTTCGATCGCGGCCGCCGCGTAGAGCAGGTAGACGGCCAGGTTGACGGTGGACGGTCGGGCACGCGGCCCAGACGCTGGGTCGGCGAATGCCATCGGATCTCCTCCCAGGAAACCTTGGGGACCAACCGTATCGACGTCGGGGCGTTGCCGCAGGACAAGGGCTCAGGTGTTGAGCCGATCTTGCGAGTACCGGGTGAGCGTGGTGCTGCCCATCATGCAGCCGCTGAAGGTCGTGACCTCGGCGTCCTGCCTGGCGAGGCGCTGCCAGGCGGCCCGGCCCGCCTCGGCGTCGATGTGGGTCAGCAGCTCGGCCGCGTAGAGCCGGCCGGCGGGCTTGGCGTGGTCGAGGAGCCGCTCCAGCTTGGGCCGCAGCTCGGCCCCGTGCTGGCGCAGACCCTCCTCGACCGCGAAATACGCCTTGGTGGCCGGCAGGAGCGTGCCGGCGATGCCGACCCCGCCGAACGCCAGTGTCTCGGCGTCGGCGAGCTGGCGCAGGTCCTCATCGAACGCACCGCTCTTCTTCCACAGCATCGCCCACGTCCCTATCCGGCGCTGACAGTGAGCGCCTTCTTGTCGTCCGCCAGGTCCACCACGACGCGGTCGCCGTCGCGGATCGTGCCGGCCAGCAGTGCCTTGGCGAGTTGGTCGCCGATCGACGTCTGGACCAGGCGCCGCAGGGGTCGGGCGCCATACACCGAGTCATACCCAAGACTGGCGAGCCAGTCACGTGCCGCATCGGTGACCTCGAGCGTCAGCCGCCGGTCCGCCAGGCGCCGGCCCAGGGCCTGGAGCTGGATGTCGACGATCAGGCGCAGGTCGGCGGGCGACAGGGCGTCGAACACGACCATGTCGTCGAGCCGGTTGACGAACTCGGGCTTGAAGTGGCCCCGCACGGAGGCGATCACGGCGTCGCGCCGCTGCTCCGCGGTCAGCGTCGGGTCGTCCGCGAGCACCTCGGAGCCCAGGTTGGAGGTCAGGATGAGGATGGCGTTGCGGAAGTCGACCGTGCGGCCCTGCCCGTCGGTGAGCCGGCCGTCGTCGAGCACCGCCAGCAGCACGTCGAACACGTCGGGGTGCGCCTTCTCGACCTCGTCGAGCAGCACCACCGAGTAGGGCCGGCGGCGGACGGCCTCGGTGAGCTGGCCGCCCTCCTCGTAGCCCACGTATCCGGGCGGCGCGCCGACGAGCCGGGCGACCGTGTGCTTCTCGCCATACTCGCTCATGTCGATACGGACCATGGCTCGCTCGTCGTCGAAGAGGAACTCCGCGAGCGCCTTGGCCAGCTCGGTCTTGCCGACGCCGGTCGGGCCGAGGAAGAGGAAGCTGCCCGTGGGCCGGTCGGGGTCGGCGACCCCGGCGCGGGCGCGGCGCACCGCGTCGGAGACGGCCTGCACCGCGGCCTCCTGCCCGACGACCCGGCTGCGCAGCGACTCCTCCATCCGCAGCAGCTTCGCCGTCTCGCCCTCCATGAGGCGGCCGGCGGGGATCCCGGTCCACGAGGCGACCACCGCGGCGATGTCGTCGGCGGAGACCTCCTCCTTCAGCATCGACCCGGAGGACTGGAGCTCCTCCAGCTCCACCTCCGCCGTGCGCAGCTCCTGCTCGAGGTCGCGGATCCGCCCGTACCGCAGCTCGGAGGCCTTCGCGAGGTCGAGGTCGCGTTCGGCGCGGTCGGCCTCGCCGCGCAGCTGCTCCAGCTGCTCCTTGATCGAGGAGACGGCGGAGATGTGCTGCTTCTCGTTCTGCCAGCGCTCGGTCAGGGCGGTCAGGTGCTCGCGGCGGTCGGCCAGCTCGGCGCGCAGCCGCTGCAGCCGCTCCGCGGAGGCGGCGTCGGGCTCCTTCGCCAGCGCCATCTCCTCGATCTCCAGCCGGCGCACGATCCGCTCGACCTCGTCGACCTCGACGGGCCGCGAGTCGATCTCCATCCGCAGCCGGGACGCGGACTCGTCGACCAGGTCGATGGCCTTGTCCGGCAGGAAGCGGTCGGCGATGTACCGGTCGGAGAGCGTCGCCGCCGCGACCAGGGCCGCGTCGGTGATCCGCACGCCGTGGTGCACCTCGTAGCGCTCCTTGAGGCCGCGCAGGATGCCGATGGTGTCCTCGATCGAGGGCTCGCCGACCACGACGGGCTGGAAGCGGCGCTCCAGCGCCGGGTCCTTCTCGATGTGCTCGCGGTATTCGTCGAGGGTGGTCGCTCCGACCATCCGCAGCTCGCCGCGGGCCAGCATGGGCTTGAGCATGTTGCCCGCGTCCATGGAGCCCTCGCCCTTGCCGGCGCCGACGATCGTGTGCAGCTCGTCGAGGAACGTGATGACCTGCCCGTCGGAGCTCTTGATCTCCTCCAGGACGGACTTGAGCCGCTCCTCGAACTGGCCGCGATACTGCGCGCCGGCGACCATGGCCGCCAGGTCGAGGCTGACCAGCCGCTTGCCGCGCAGCGACTCGGGCACGTCGCCGGCCACGACCCGCTGGGCGAGGCCCTCGACGATCGCGGTCTTGCCGACGCCGGGCTCGCCGATCAGCACGGGGTTGTTCTTGGTGCGGCGCGACAGCACCTGGATCACCCGGCGGATCTCGGAGTCCCGGCCGATGACCGGGTCGACCTTGCCGTCGCGGGCGGCCTGGGTGAGGTCGACGCCATACTTCTCCAGCGCCTGGAAGGTCTGCTCCGGGTCGGCCGTCGTGACGCGCCGGTCACCGCCGCGGACCTGCGGGAACGCGGCGACGAGCGTCTGCTCGGTGGCCCCGGAGTCCTTGAGGCGGGTGGCGACCGCGCCGCCGACGCGGGCGAGGCCGGCCAGCAGGTGCTCGGTCGAGGTGTATTCGTCGCCGAGCGGGCGGGCGATCTGCTCCGCGGCCGCGATCGCGTTGGCGAACTCGCGGGCGACATTGGGCTCGACGACACTGGACCCCTTAGCGCTGGGCAGTCTCTCGACGGCGTGCAGCGCCGCGCGGCGGATGTCGGCCGGGTTGGCTCCGACGGCGCGCAGCAGGCCCGCGGCGGTCGAGCCGCCCGTGTCCAGCAATGCCAGCAGCAGGTGCCATGGCTCGACGGTCGCGTGTCCGCGCTGGCTCGCCGCGTCAACGGCGGCCTTGATGACCTCGCGACTCTTGGTGGTCAGGCGTTCGGCGTTCATCGGCTCCTCGTTCCGGTCCATACCTGTGCACCAGGTACGACACTCCCGAGGTTGAGTCTATTCCACTCAAGTCTTATCGCGCAGAGACAGCGACCCTCGACCACTCACAAATCTTGTCTTTCACCTCGCACAGCCACACCTCACCCGACTGCTGCGCCGGATAGCCGAGGATCATCGTGTCCGAGAGCCTGCGGAGCCGGAAGACCAGCCGGCCGCCCTGGTCGCGGGCGCGCCGGTCCTCGTCGACCATCAGGACGCCCTGGCCGGTGGCCGCCAGCAGAGTGCCTCCGGGCAGCACCTCGGCGCTGTACACATCGGCGATCTCGCGCATCGCGGTGGCCTCGACCCACGCCCCACCGGCGTTGCGGCGGGCGGCGAACTGGTTGGCGGCGAGCCACACGTCGGAGCCGTCGGGGGCCACCACCACGTGCGGCTCGACACCGCTGTGCTGCGGCAGCCGGGCCGAGCCCTCGGCGCGCCAGGCCCGGCCGTGATCGACGCTGCTCCACACCGAGACCGTGATCGTCGGCGACGCGGAGCCGGAGGTCTCGACGGCCTGCGCGGTCAGCCACAGCTTGCCGTCCGGCTGCGCGACCAGGCTCGTGAAGCGCTGGTTGCCGGCGGGCTGGCTGGGCAGCGCCACCCGCTTGCCCTCGTCGGTGACCTCCATCGGCCGCCGGGCCGCGCAGTCGACCGAGCCGTCGAGGCAGCCGATGCTGAAGCGCGGCTCGGTGAGGTTGAGCTCCGGCGGCGCGGGCAGGATCGGAAACTGCTTGAAGGTGTGGCCGGTGTCGCGGGAGATGTACCAACCGCCTGGCACCGTGCGCAGCAGCAGCACGTTGCCCCGGCCGAGGCGCATCTCGACCTCGGTGGCGTCGTCGAAGGGCACCTTGCGGGGCACCCACGACTGCCCGCCGTCCAGGGTGATGACCAGGCCGACCTGGCAGGCCAGCCCGCTGACGCACGAGCTGAAGAGGGCATAGCCGGTGTCGGCGTCGGCGAACTCGACCGCGCGCGGCGAGGTGCCCTTCGGCACCTGGACCACCGACACCCGGTTGCGCGGGTCCTCCGGGCCGGGCGGCGCGGGCGGCGGCTCCTCCTGGTAGGACACGTCCGAGGTGGGCTCCGCCACCGGCTCCTCATCGGGCTTGCAGGACCCGGCGGTCAGCGTCATGGTCAGCGTCACGGCCAGAGCGGACGCGAGCGCGCGGCGCCTCACCAGTGCCACCGCCAGAACCTCCGCTGATAGCGCACCTTGACGCTGCTGCTCTTGACCTGGCCACCGATGTGGAAGGTGACCCCCTGGCCCGACGGCTCGACCCGCGACCGCACGTTGCTCGCGTAGGCGTCGATGCTGTCGAGGTCGGCGGTGGCGCCCGCGGGCAGGATGAGCTCGACCGAGCTGGACTGCGCGTCGAGCGCGACGTCCACGACGGTCGCGGCGAAGACCGCCTCGGTGAAGTCGATCTTCACGGATCCGGATCTGGTCGTGATCGACAGCACGCGGGGGACCGTCCAGCGACCCTGGCGCTTCAGCGACGACGACCGGTTACGGATCTCGACGACCTTGGGCGCCGTGATCTGCTGCACCGGCAGGTCCATCACATACGGCTCGATCTCGCCGAACGTGCGGGACCGCAGGACGCCGTCGACGCGCTCCTCGAACTCCGCAAGGGTGAGCCGACCCTCGGAGACCGCCGTGTTCAGCTGTGCGACCACCCGCTCGCGCTCCGCGTCGGAAATGCGCATGCCGCGATGGTCCGTGCTCACGACGACACTGTAGACCCAGCCGGGAACCCATTGATATAAGCCCAGATCCAGGGGGACTTATCACCTTAAAGACACCCGTATGGCGGTATCCGGAGAGTAACCGGTCCCTTCGGCTCTTCCGCTGTCGCCAGGTGGCGGGCTAAGTTGTCGCCGACTCCAGGACCTCTGGCGATCACATACCCGCTGGCCACGGGAGCTGACGGTGAGCGTGCAACAAGCGGGATTCCGAGGCTTTGCGAATCCGGTTGACCCTACTCCAGCAGAGCTGCGTGCGTGGGCCTACCACCCCGATGCGTCAGTGCTGCAGACCATGCCGCCCGACTGGGACCTCCTGGTCGCCGGTGACCGGCTGATCGGCACGCTGTTCGACCTGGCGATGGACCCGGCCTGCCCGGCCCGCCGGTTCGCTCTGCACTGCCTGTACATCTACGCCGCCGATGGGATCCGCACGCACTTCCGCGCGCACCCGAAGCGGCGGCTCCGCAAGTTCGTCGAGCAGGCCGAGGAGCACGGCGACGACCAGTTGACCACCTGGGCGCACAACGCCCGGATGCTGCTGGCCCGGCCGGAGCTCTTCGAGTATCACGACTGGTGTGAAGGCGGCCTTACCCGCGCACCACGCAGAATCAGCTGAGAGGGCGCCGTCAGTGACGGCGCCCTCTCGACTTGACCACACCCTGCGAACATCCGGTCAGCCCTCCGGATGACCACACCATTCCCTGCGCACCTGATGCCCTGTGGCGCGCCGCGGCAAACGCCTATTTCTGGGTCGGCCGCCACACCACGAGCGCGGTCGGGTGCTGATGGGTCGGCACCAGGTCGCGGCGCGGGAAGCCGGTCGCTTCCATCTGCGCCAGCCGGTGCCGGGTGCGGATCAGCTCGTCCTCCAGGTCCGCGACGCGCTGTCGCAGGTCGCCGACCTGGCCCTCGAGCTCGATGATCCGTTTGATACCGGCGAGGTTGACGCCTTCCTCCTGGCTGAGCCGCTGCACCTCGCGCAGCAGGGCCACGTCGCGCTCGCTGTAGCGGCGGCCGCCACCGGAGGTCCGGCCGGGCTGCACCAGCCCCATGCGGTCATACTGCCGCAGGGTCTGCGGGTGCATCCCGGCCAGCCGGGCAGCGATCGAGATGATCAGCACCTTGGCGTCCGAGACCGCCTCGAAGCTGATGAAGATCTCGTGCTCCTCATCCTTCATGGCTGCGCTCCCGTGCGACGTGCTTGCTCATCGTTCATGGCTGCTGCGCTCCTGTGCGATGTGCCTGCTCATCGTTCATGGCTGCCGCGCTTCCATGCGACGCGCTCCCTCGTCGTTCATCGCTGCCGCGCTCCCGTGCGACGCGCTCCCTCATCGTTCATAGCTGCTGCGCTCCCGTGCGATCGCGTCGAGCCGCTCTCTCGGCGCCGGCGGCGCCGCGGCCGCGAAATCGGACAGTGCCTGCCGGGCGGCCTCGGACAGCTCCGCCGGCACGTGGACGTCGATCGTGACGAGCAGGTCGCCGACCTTCCCGTCGCGCCGGGCGACCCCCTTGCCGCGCACCCGCAGCGTCCGCCCGCTCGGCGTGCCCGGGGGCACCCGCAGCGTCACGGCCGCGTCGAGGGTCGGCACCCGCAGGTCGGCGCCGAGCGCCGCCTCCGCGAAGGACACCGGCACCGTCAGGGTCAGATCGTCGCCGCTGCGGCCGAAGACCGAGTCGGGACGCACCCTGATCAACACGAACAGGTCGCCGGCCGCGCCACCACGCGTGCCCGGCTCACCGCGACCGCTCAACCGGATCCGCTGACCCTCGGCGACCCCCGCGGGGATGCGGACGTTGATCGTGCGGGTCTTGGTCACGCCGCCACTGCCCACGCACTCCGGGCACTTCTCGTCGACGATCGTGCCCACGCCCTGGCACTCGCGGCACGGCTCGGTGAAGCTGAACGAGCCCTGGTTGCTGCTGACCACGCCCTGACCCCGGCAGTTGGGGCAGGTCCGCGGCGTGGAGCCGGGGGCGGCGCCGTTGCCGTGGCAGGTCTCGCAGGTGCCGGGCGTGCGCAGCGTGATCGGCAGCGTCGCGCCCTGCACCGCGTCGGCGAAGTTGAGGACAACCTCGGTCTCGACGTCGCGGCCGCGGCCGCGGCGCCCGGGAGCCGCGCCCGGAGCACCCGCGCCGGGTCCGCCACCACCGGAGAAGATCGAGCTGAACAGGTCCGAGAAACCCGCGCCGCCGAAGCGGCGGTCACCACCGGCGCCGGCACCGGGACCGGCCCCGCCGCCCTGCGCACCATTGGCGAACAGGTCGGAGAAGTCGAAGCCGGGACCTGCTCCGTGGTTGCCGGCCCGCGCGTTGCGCCGGAACGCACCCGCGCTGAAGAGCGACCGCATCTCGTCGTATTCCTTGCGCCGGCCGGCGTCCGACAGCACGTCATATGCCTCCGACACCGACTTGAACCGCTCCTCGGCCGCCGCGTTGTTGGGGTTGCGGTCGGGGTGCAGCTCACGCGCGAGTTTGCGGTACGCCTTCTTGATCTCGTCGGTGGAAGCGGATTTGGTGACGCCCAGAACCGCGTAGAAATCCTTTTCCAACCAGTCCTTCGAACTCATTGCGCCACCTCCTCCAGGCGTCTCTTACTCCGGGTCGGCAACGGCGACCAGAGCCGGTCGCAGCAGCCGCTCGCCGAGGAGATAGCCGCGCCGCATCACGTCGATGCAGGTCGGCTCGGTCACCTCGGCCGAGGTCAGGTGGGCCACCGCCTCGTGACGGGTCGGGTCGAACGCGTCGCCCTTCGCCCCGAACACGGTCAGCCCGAACTTGGTCAGCGCCCCGGTCAGCTGCTCCGCGACCGCGCCGAACGCCCCGACCAGGTCGCCGTGGTCACGGGCCCGGTCGAGGTCGTCGAGCACCGGCAGCAGAGCGCCGAGCACGTTGGCGCTGGCCTGCTCCACCACCTGCGCCCGGTCACGGTCGACCCGCTTGCGGTAGTTGGCGTATTCGGCGGTGACCCGCTGCAGGTCCCGGGTGCGCTCTTCGAGGTCGGTGCGCAGCGCGGCCAGCTCGGCGCCGAGGCCGTGCTGGTGCGCGTCGTCGGTGGTGCCCTGCGCGGCGGCCTCGCCCGGTGCCCCGCTCGAGGGCGCGTGGACCGTGAACGCCTCGTCCACGATCTCGCCCTCGACCGGCTCCTCTTCGGTCGCCACCCCGGCCTGTTCGGCTACGGTCTCGGTCTCCTCGACCTCCACGTCCGCCTCCTCCGCGGTGTGTCCGGCGTCAGGTGTGCCGGCCGGCTTGCCATTGGCCGACACCTTCCGCTTGTCCTTGATCACAACGCGCTCCGCCGGCCCTTCCGGGCCGGCGGCGCGGGCTTCGTCGGTCACTTCTTGTTGTCCTCGTCGATGATCTCGGCGTCGACGACGTCATCCGGGCCGTTGCCCGTGGCGGCACCGGCCTGCGCGCCGGCCGTGTCGCCGCCGGCGAACCCGGCACCCGGGGCCTCGCCACCGGCACTCTGCTGCCGCTGCTGCTCATAGAGCGCGCTGCCGGCCTGCTGCGAGACCTGCGCCAGCTTCTCGTGCGCCGCCTTGATCCGCTCGGTGTCGTTGCCGCCGAGCGCGCTGCGCAGGTCGCCCAGCGCCTCGTTCATCTGGTCCTTGGCGTCGGCCGGGATCTTGTCGCCGCTCTCGGCGAGGAACTTCTCGGTCTGCCACTGCAGCGCCTCGGCCAGGTTGCGGGTCTCGGCCTCCTCGCGGCGACGCTTGTCGTCGTCGGCGTGGTCCTGCGCGTCGCGCATCATCCGCTCGATGTCGTCCTTCGGCAGCGACGAGCCGCCGGTGATCGTCATCGACTGCTCCTTGCCCGTGCCGAGGTCCTTGGCGGACACGTGCACGATGCCGTTGGCGTCGATGTCGAAGGTGACCTCGATCTGCGGCACGCCGCGCGGCGCCGGCGGCAGGCCCGTCAGCTCGAAGGTGCCGAGGCGCTTGTTGCCCGCGGCCATGTCCCGCTCACCCTGGAAGACCTGGATGAGCACCGAGGGCTGGTTGTCGTCGGCGGTGGTGTAGACCTCGGAGCGCTTGGTCGGGATGGTCGTGTTGCGCTCGACCAGCTTGTGCATGATGCCGCCCTTGGTCTCGATGCCCAGCGACAGCGGGGTGACATCGAGCAGCAGGACGTCCTTGACCTCGCCCTTGAGGACGCCGGCCTGCAGGGCGGCGCCGACGGCGACGACCTCGTCCGGGTTGACGCCCTTGTTGGGCTCCTTGCCCGTGAGCTGCTTGACCAGCTCGGTCACGGCGGGCATACGGGTGGAGCCACCGACGAGGATGACGTGGTCGAGCGCGCCGACCTTGATGCCGGCGTCGCGGATCGCGCTCTCGAACGGCACCTTGGTGCGGTCGAGCAGGTCCTGCGTCATCCGCTGGAACTCCGCGCGCGACAGCTGGGTGTCCAGGTGCAGCGGGCCGTCGGCACCGGCCGTGATGTAGGGCAGGTTGATCGAGGTGGTGGTCGCGGCCGACAGCTCGATCTTGGCCTTCTCGGAGGCCTCGCGCAGCCGCTGCATCGCCATCTTGTCGGCGGACAGGTCGATGCCGTGCTGGCCGCGGAACGTCTTGACCAGGTGGTCGATGACCCGCTCGTCCCAGTCGTCGCCACCGAGGTGGTTGTCACCGGAGGTCGACTTGACCTCGACGACGCCCTCGGCGAGCTCCAGGACCGACACGTCGAACGTGCCGCCGCCGAGGTCGAAGACCAGGATGGTCTGCTCCTTCGGGCCCTTGTCCAGGCCATAGGCCAGGGCGGCCGCGGTCGGCTCGTTGACGATGCGCAGCACGTTGAACCCGGCGATCTCGCCGGCCTCCTTCGTGGCGGTGCGCTGCGAGTCGTTGAAATATGCCGGCACGGTGATGACCGCGTCGGTGATCTGCTCGCCCAGGTAGGCCTCGGCGTCGCGCTTGAGCTTCATGAGCACCCGCGCGGAGATCTCCTGCGGGGTGTACTTCTTGCTGTCGATGTCGATGGCCCAGTTGGTGCCCATCTCACGCTTGACGGAGCGGATGGTCCTGTCCGGGTTGGTGACCGCCTGGCGCTTGGCGACCTCGCCCACCAGCACCTCGCCGTTGCGGGCGAACGCGACGATGGACGGCGTCGTGCGCGCACCCTCGGCGTTGGCGATGACGCTGGGCTCGCCGCCCTCCAGGACACTGACCACCGAGTTGGTGGTTCCGAGGTCGATGCCGACCGCACGTGCCATAGCTGCTTGACCTCCAGGATGCAGTCGGTGCGAAACGCCCCGACTGCGAAGTTGAGTGAATGTCACTCAATAGTGCCACGCAAGTCTCGATCGTCAAGTCCAACCTTGAGTGAGCCCGGCGCAACTTGTCACACCCGTGGGCGTCCCTGTGGTAGGTCCTGGGTGAGATTGCGCTGGTTGACATCGATGCTTCCGGCCATTGCATGGCGCTGGACAGCGACATCGTGCACGCTTTACCCGTGACCACACAGGGCGAGTCGGTGTCCGCCCGGTCGGCGGCCGCCAGCCCTTCAGCTGATGGCCCGTCCACCGGTCGGCCCCCGCGCGCCCGGGAGCCGGAGCGGTCCCCGGTCGCCGACCTCGTCACCGCGCTGGTCGATCTGCGCGATCTCGGCAAGGCGACCCGCTTCGCACTGCCGCTGCCCAGCGCCGAGCGGGCCGCCACGGTCGCCGCGGCCATGGTCGACCAGCTCGACGACTATCTGCTGCCCCGGCTCGACCGGCTCGACGCGCCGCTGCTGGTCGTCGTCGGCGGCTCGACCGGCGCCGGCAAGTCGACCCTGGTCAACAGCCTGATCCGGACCCCGGTCAGCCCGGCGGGTGTGCTGCGGCCCACCACCCGCGCACCGGTCCTGGTCTGCCACCCCACCGACATGTCCTGGTTCTCCAAGGCCAACGTGCTGCCGTCGCTCATGCGCACCAGCGGCGCGAGCAGCGACACCGGCACCCTGCAGGTGGTGTCCGCTCAGGCGCTCACCGCCGGGCTGGCGCTGCTCGACGCGCCCGACATCGACTCCGTCGTGGACGCCAACCGGCAGCTCGCCTCGCAGCTGCTCGCCGCCGCCGACCTGTGGCTCTTCGTCACCACCGCCGCCCGCTACGCCGACGCCGTCCCGTGGGGGATGCTGCGCACGGCCCGCAGCCGGGGCACCGCCATCGCACTGGTGCTCGACCGGGTGCCCGGCGGCGGCGCGGCCGACGAGATCGGCCCGCACCTGACCTCCATGCTGCAGGAGCAGGAGCTCGGCGGGGTGCCGCTGTTCATCCTTCCCGAGGCCCGTCTCGACAGTCAGGGGCTGCTCAGCGAGGCGCAGGTCGCGCCGCTGCGGGACTGGTTCGGCAAGCTGGCCCGCTCCGCCGAGGCCCGCGCCGCGGTGGTCCGCCAGACCGTCGGCGGCGCCGTCGACGCGCTGACCATGGACGTGGGTGTGCTCGCCTCGGCGGCCGAGGACCAGGTCACCGCCGGCAAGTCGCTCGACGACGCCGTCCGCGGGTCCTATCGGGCCGCCACCTCCTCGGTGGAGCAGGGCATCCACGACGGCGCGCTGCTGCGCGGCGAGGTGCTCGCCCGCTGGCAGGAGCTCGTCGGCACCGGCGACATCATGCGCGCGCTGCAGGCCCGCGTCGGGCGGGCCCGGGACCGGATCGTCGCCGCGATCACCGGCCGACCGGCGCCCGGCGAGCGCTTCAAGGAGGCGATCGGGTCCGGTCTGGCGATCCTGCTCAAGAGCGCCGCGACCGACGCCGCCGAGCGGGCGGGCCTCGCCTGGAAGGCACACCCCGCCGGCGCCGCGCTGCTCGCCGCCGCGCCCAACCTGACCCGCCCCTCCGAGGACCTCGACGAGCGGATCGCCCGGCTCACCCGCGACTGGCAGCGCTCGGTCCTCGACCTGGTGCGCACCGAGGCGGGCGACAAGCGGGTCCTCGCCCGGGCCAGCGCCTATGCGGTCAACGCGACCGGCCTGCTGGTGATGGTCTCGGTCTTCGCCGCCACCGCCTTCATCCCGACCGGCCTGGAGATCGTGGTCGCCGGCGGCACGACGGTCACCGCGCAGAAGGTCCTCGAAGCGATCTTCGGCGACCAGGCGGTGCGGTCGCTCGCCGAGCGGGCCAGGCAGGATCTGCTGGAGCGGGTCGCCGCCCTCTTCGAGGAGGAGGCGGGGCGCTACCGTAGCGCGCTGGCCGGCGCCGGGATCGACGACGACTTCGCGGGCAGGTTGCGCGCCGCCAGCACCGCCGTGCAACTCGCCCGCGCCGACGTCCGGCTGGAGCCGCAATGAGCAGTCACGAGCACAGGTTCGGCCCGGGCCGGCGCCGGAGCGCAGCGGAGGCGACGGCATGAGCCTCGTGGACAAGATCAAGCAGGCGATCCCCCGGCAGGGTGGTGCGGTGGACGCGGATCGCCTGGCCGACCGCGTGGAGGCGCTTCGGCGGTTCGTCCAGGCGGCCGAGGACCACGTGCCGGACGCTCAGCTGGTCACGGCGCGCACCGTCATCGACCGGGCGGGCGAGCGGCTCGCGCTGTCCCGGGCGCACACCGTCGTCGCCCTCGCGGGGGCCACCGGCAGCGGCAAGTCCAGCCTCTTCAACGCGCTGTGCCGCTTCCAGCTGTCTCGGGTCGGGGTGCGCCGCCCGACGACCGGCGTCGCGCACGCCTGCGTGTGGGGCGTGCAGGGCGCGGGCCCGCTGCTCGACTGGCTCGGCGTGCCGCCCAACCGGCGCTTCACCAGGGAGAGCGCCCTCGACGGCGACGACGAGGCCGGCCTGCGCGGCCTGGTCCTGCTCGACCTGCCCGACTTCGACTCGATCGAGGCCCGGCACCGGCTCGAGGTCGACCGGCTGCTGCGCCTGGTCGACCTCGTGGTGTGGGTGCTCGACCCGCAGAAGTACGCGGACCGGGTGGTGCACCAGCAGTATCTGGCGCAGTTCCAGCGGCACCGGGACGTGACCGTCGTCGTGCTCAACCAGGCCGACCGGCTCAACCGGGGCGACAGCGAGCGGCTCGTCGCCGACCTGCGCCGGCTGCTGGAGGCCGACGGGCTCGGCGGGGTGCCCGCGTTTGCGACGTCCGCGAAGGGCCAGCCGGGGCTCGACACGCTGCGCGTCACGCTGGAGCGCACGGTGGAGCATCGGCAGGCCTTCCTGCAGCGGCTCGCCGGCGACGTGCGCGGCGCGGTCGGCGAGCTGGAGCCGCTGGTCGCCGCCGATGTGCACGGCGAGCGCATCCAGCCCGCCGCGGTCGACCGGCTCGCCGACTCGCTCGCGGTCGCGGCCGGTGTCCCGATCGTCGTCACCGCGACCGAGCGCACCTACCGGCACCGAGCCACAGGCGTCCTTGGTTGGCCGGTTGCCCGATGGGTCCGCAAACTGCGCCCCGATCCGTTGCGGCGACTCCATCTTGATCAGCCTGTAGGCGGTACACCCGCCGCATCCTCACTCCCGGAAAGCACCGCTGCCCAGAAGGCCGCGGTGGCGCTCGCCTCCCGGGAGGTCGCCGAGCAGGCGGGTGCCGGACTGCCGGAGCCGTGGCCGGCCGCGGTCACCGCCGCCTCCCGCTCCCACCTCGACGACGTGCCCGACGCGCTCGACGTCGCGGTCGCCTCGGCGGACCTCGGCATGACCCGCCGGCCGTTCTGGTGGCGGCTGGTGGGGGCGCTGCAGTGGCTCGGCGCCGCGACCGCGCTGGTCGGGCTGCTGTGGCTGACGGTGCGGGCGGTGCTCGCGTTCCTCGGACTGCCGGACATCGCCGCGCCGCACGTCGGGCGACTGCCGCTGCCGACCACGCTGCTCGCCGGCGGGCTGCTCTTCGGGGTGCTGCTGTCGATCGTCGTCCGCCCGATCGTCGGTCTGGCCGCCCGCCGGGCGAAGGCGCGCGCCGACCGCCGGCTGCGGGGCGCGATCACGCAGGTCGCGGACGTGCACATCGTGGCGCCGATGCGTGAGGTGCTGCGCTCGTACGATGACGCGCGTGACGCTCTTCGCACTGCTGCCCGCTAGCCGGCGTTTCGGATTTTTCGCCATTGCTGCGATAAATACGGCTTGGGGCTTCTGGGCGGTTTCGGCGCCTCACAGGTTCTTCGCCACGTTCCCGGGGTTCGGGCTGCACTGGACGGCCGCGTACCCGCCGTACAACCAGCATCTGATCGTCGACCTGGGTGCCACGATGCTCATGATCGCGGTGCTGTGCGGCACCGCGGCAGTGCTCGACCGACCGGCGACCAGCTGGATGGCCGGGGCGGCCACGGCGGTCTTCGGCACGCTGCACTTCGGCTATCACGCGCTGCACGCCGGGCACATGGGCGCCACCGACCGGGTGCTGAGCCTGTTGAGCCTGGTGGCCGGGGCGGTCGTGCCGCCGGTGCTGGCCGCGACCCACCTTCCTTTCATGCAGAGGCGGCGCTGATGGACCTGGAGTATCTGAAGGAGCATCCGGGGCAGCTGCCGATGTTCATCAAGCATCAGCGGATCCGGGAGACGCCGGTGCCGGGCGGGTCCATCTGCGCGGCGCAACGGCTCACCCTCGACGACGGCAGCTCGATCTTCTGCAAGTCCCTCGACGATCCGCCCGCGGGGTTCTTCGCCACCGAGGCGGCGGGCCTGCGGTGGCTTCGATCGTCGGCCACGGTGTCGGTACCTGCCGTGATCGCCGAACTGCCCTCGATGCTCGCCCTGGAGTGGATCGAGCACGGCGAGGCGACCCCTTCGGGTGCCGCGCGGCTCGGGCGGCAGCTGGCGGCGATGCACCGGTCGGGGGCGCCGTCATTCGGGGCCGGCTGGCCCGGCTTCATCGGCACGGCGCCGCTGCCCAACGACCCCACCGACGGGCCGTGGGCGCCCTGGTTCGCCGAGCGGCGGCTGCGGCCCTTCCTTCGCACCTCCGTCGACAACGGTGCGCTGACCAGCTCCGATGTTGCCGGGGTCGAGCGGGTGATCGCCGGCATCTCGTCGTTTGGCGGGGACGAGCCACCCTCCCGCATCCACGGCGACCTGTGGCCCGGCAACGTGCTGTGGGACGTCTCCGGCGAGGGTTGGCTGGTCGACCCGGCCGCGCACGGCGGGCACCGGGAGACCGACCTGGCGCTGCTCGGACTGTGGGGAGGGGCGCCGCACCACGACCGGATCCTGGCGGCGTACCGCGAGGCGTGGCCGCTGCAGGACGGATGGCAGGACCGGGTGGCGCTGCACCGGCTGCACCTGCTGCTGGTGCACACCGCCCTGTTCGGAGGCTCGTATCGGGAGTCGGTGCGCTCCACGCTGCGAGCTCTCTGAGTTGTCATACCGCTGGGGTACCGTTTCGAGCATGACGCCTTCGGAGCCGCCCGGTGCCGGTCTTGCCGACCGTCATGGCCGCGTGGCGACCGACCTGCGGGTGTCGCTGACCGACCGGTGCAACCTGCGCTGCACCTATTGCATGCCCGCCGAGGGGCTCGACTGGCTGCCGAGCCCGACGCTGCTCACCGACGACGAGGTCGTCCGGCTGATCGGGGTCGCGGTCACCCATCTCGGGGTGACCGAGGTCCGCTTCACCGGCGGCGAGCCGCTGCTGCGCCGGGGGCTGCCCGGGATCGTGCGGGCCGTCGCCGCGCTTTCGCCGCGCCCGAGCACCATGCTGACGACCAACGGGGTCGGCCTGGCCCGGCTCGCCGGGACGCTCGCCGAGGCAGGGCTCGACCGGGTCAATGTCTCGCTGGACACCGTCGACCCCGCCCGCTTCCAGACCCTGACCCGCCGCGACCGGCACGCCGACGTGATCGCCGGGCTCGCCGCGTCGGCGGCGGCCGGGCTGGTGCCGGTGAAGATGAATGCGGTGCTGCTGCGCGGGGTCAATGACAACGAGGCGGTGCCGCTGCTGCGGTTCGCCCTCGAGCACGGCTATGAGCTGCGGTTCATCGAGCAGATGCCGCTCGACGCCGGGCACACCTGGCGGCGCGAGGAGATGGTGACCGGCGAGGAGATCCTCGGCCGGTTGCGCTCGGCGTTCGACCTGCTGCCCGATCCCGTGGCGCGCGGCGGGGCACCCGCCGAGACCTGGCTGGTCGAGGGGCACGCCGCCGTCGGCGGCGGGCCTGCGCGGGTCGGCGTGATCGCGAGCGTGTCGCAGCCCTTCTGCGGCGCCTGCGACCGCACCCGGCTGACCGCCGACGGGTCGGTGCGCTCGTGCCTGTTCAGCCAGGACGAGACCGACCTGCGCGGCGCGATGCGGTCCGGGGCGACCGACGGGGAGCTGGCCGACCTGTGGCGCAAGGCGATGTGGGCGAAGCCGGCCGGGCACGGCATCGACGACCCGAAGTTCCTGCAGCCCGCCCGTCCGATGTCGGCGATCGGGGGATGACCGCGGTGCTGCTCGCGCACTGCTCCGCCGGGGGCCACGCGGCCGCCGGCATGGCAAGGATCGCGGCCCGCGCTGTCTTCAGCGTGGCCGGGATCGGGGGATGACCGCGGTGCTGCTGGTTCGCTGCTCTGCCGGGGGCCGCACGGCTTCTGGCGTGACCGCGGTGCTGCTCGTGCGCTGTTCCGCCGCGGGCCACGCGGCCGCCGGCTTGGCCGGGATCGGGGGATGACCGCCGTGCTGCTCGTCCGTTACTTCGCCGGGGCCCGTGCGGCCGCAGGCCTGGCCGAGGAGAAGGTCGAGGCGGCGACGCTCGGCGAGCTCGTGGCCGCCGTGACCGACGGCCGGCCGAAGCTGGCCTCGGTGATCACGGCTTGTTCGTTCCTGGTCGACGGCACGTCCTGGCGGGACCGCGACGCGGCCCTGCCCTCGGCGGCGACCGTCGACATCCTTCCACCATTCGCGGGCGGCTGAGCACGTGTTCATCGCACTCTTCCTGGTCATCGTGCTGCTGCTGGCCGCAATCCACTGGTATCTGTGGAAGCGGCTGGTCAAGGACGTGGCGACCACCCGGCGCGGCCGGCGGATCGGCGCACTGGTCGTGGTGCTGCTCGGGGTGCTCATCCCGGTGACGCTGGTCGGGTCCCGGGTGCTGCCGCTGGACCAGCAGCCGGTCCTGGCCTGGCCGGGCTTCCTGTGGCTGGCCCTGATGTTCTACCTGCTGGTGACGCTCGCACTGCTGGAGCTGCCGCGGCTGGCACTGCGCCGCTGGACCCGCCGCCGGGCGCCGCAGGGCGACGGGTCGCTCGGTGACCCGGCCCGCGGCGCCGGGTCGCAGGACGCTGTGCCGGCGGCTGTGCACACTGCGGCGCAGGCTGTGGATAACGCTGTGGACAGTGGTGTTGGGCCTGTGGACAAAGGTCTCCGACCTGTGCAGGGTGCTGTGGACGATGCGGATCGGCCTGTGGACAACCCGGCCGGCCCCGCAGCGGCGGCGACCGGGGGTGCGGGCGGTTCAGCAGGCATGACAGGGCAGTCGGCGGGGGGTGCGGGCCGGCCTGCCGGGGCTGTGGACGACCGGGCTGTGGACGACGGAGTTGTGGGCGGTGCCGGGGTCGACGTGCCGGCCCGGTCGCCGGCTGAGCCGTTGCCCGCGCCGGGTGCGGTGGACGAGCGGTTCGATCCGCGGCGGCGGCTGCTGCTCGGGCGGTCGCTTGCGGCGACGGCCGGGGTCCTGTCGGTGGCGGCCGTCGGCATCGGCACCTGGCAGGCGAAGAGCGCGCCGCAGGTGAAGCGCGTGCCGATCCGCCTGGCGAAGCTGCCGGCGAGCATGGCCGGGTTCAAGATCGCGCTGGTGTCCGACATCCACCTCGGGCCGCTGCTGGGCAGGTCGCACACCGAGCGGATCGTCAGGATCATCAACTCGGTCGAGGCGGACATCGTCGCGATCGTCGGTGACCTGGTCGACGGGTCGGTCGCGGAGCTCGGACCGGCCGCCGAGCCGCTGCAGGATCTGCGGGCGCGGCAGGGCAGCTTCTTCGTGACCGGCAACCACGAGTATTTCTCCGGCTATCAGGAGTGGGTCGACGAGGTCACCTCGCTCGGCGTCCGGGTGCTGCGCAACGAGCGGGTCGACATCCAGGGGCTGGACCTCGCCGGGGTCAACGACGTGACCGGCGAGGACGTGGGCGACGGGCCCGACTTCGGCAAGGCGCTCGACGGGCGGGATGCGTCCCGGCCGGTCGTGATGCTCGCTCACCAGCCGGTGCAGGCGCACGAGGCCGCGAAACACGGCGTCGACCTGCAACTGTCCGGCCACACGCACGGTGGGCAGATGGTGCCGTTCAACCTGCTGGTGGGTCTGGAGGCGCCGGTGGTGGCCGGGCTCGGCAACGTCGACGGCACGCAGGTCTACGTGACCCGTGGCGCAGGGTTCTGGGGGCCACCGGTGCGCTTCGGGGCACCGCCGGACATCTCGGTCGTCGAGCTGCACGGCGCGTAGCGGGCGGTGGCCGGGCGGCGTGTGACAGGATGCGGCGTGCCTTCGAACGTCTCCGACCACTCGTTCGTTGCCGACCTGCACATCCACTCGAAGTATTCCCGGGCGTGCAGTCGCGACCTCAGCATCGAGACGCTCACCTGGTGGGCCCGGCGCAAGGGCATCACGCTGCTCGGCACCGGCGACTTCACCCATCCGGCCTGGCACGACCACCTGCGCGAAGCGCTGGTCCCGGCGGAGCCGGGCCTGTTCCGCCTCCACCCCGACCGCGAGGCGGAGATCCTGCGCCGCCTGCCCGGGCGGCTGTCCGACGCCGCCGACGGATCGCCGGTCAGGTTCATGCTGTCGGTCGAGATCTCCACGATCTACAAGCGCGGCGACCGGACCCGCAAGGTCCACCACCTGATCTACCAGCCCGACTTCGAGGCGGCGGCCCGCTTCAACACCGCACTCGGCAGGATCGGCAACCTCGGATCCGACGGCCGGCCGATCCTCGGCCTCGACTCCCGCGACCTGCTCGAGATCACGCTGGAGGCGAGCCCCGACGGGTTCCTGGTCCCGGCGCACATCTGGACGCCGTGGTTCTCCGCGCTGGGCTCCAAGTCGGGGTTCGACGCGATCGCCGACTGCTACGCCGACCTCGCCGAGCACATCTTCGCGGTCGAGACCGGGCTGTCCTCCGACCCCGCGATGAACTGGCGGGTGTCGTCGCTGGACCGGTACCGCTTGGTCTCCAACTCCGACGCGCACTCCCCGCCGGCGCTGGCCCGTGAGGCGACGCTGCTGACCAGTGAGCTGGACTACTTCAAGGTGCGGGACGCGCTCCGCACGGGCGACGGTCTCGCCGGCACGATCGAGTTCTTCCCCGAGGAGGGCAAGTATCACGGCGACGGGCACCGCGCCTGCGACGTGAACTGGCTGCCGGCCCAGACCCGCGAGGCCGAGGGCCTGTGCCCGGTCTGCGGCAAGGCACTCACCGTCGGCGTGCTGCACCGGGTCGAGGAGCTCGCCGACCGTCCCGACGGGTACGTGCCGCCGGGTGCCCCGCAGGTCACGCACCTGATCCAGCTGCACGAGATCCTCGGCGAGATCCACGGCGTCGGCCCGAAGTCCAAGACCGTCGACACCCAGCTGGCGTCGCTGGTCGCGGAGCTGGGCTCGGAGCTGGCGATCCTGCGCGAGGTCCCGATCCACGAGATCACCCGCGTCGGCGGGGAACTGCTCGGCGAGGGCATCGCCAGGCTGCGCCGTGGCGAGGTCAGCCGCACGCCCGGCTACGACGGCGAGTACGGCGTCATCAAGCTCTTCGCACCGGACGAGCTGCGCTCGCGCGGCGTCCAGGAGGACGTGCTGTTCGACGTACCGATGCCGCAGCTGCCGAAACAGCGCAAGGCCGAGGCCGCTCCGAAGGCGCCGCCGAAGCGCCGCCGACCCGCTCCCGCTTCGCTGCCCGAGCCGCCACCGCCGATCTCGGCGCCCGCGTCGCCGCACGAGCCGCTCGAGCCGATGCTGGCCGGGATGGAGGAGGTCGGCACGGGCCTGCTCGACCGGCTCGACGCGCTGCAGCGGGTGGCGGCGTCCGCGCCCGGCGGCCCGCTGCTGATCGTGGCCGGTCCCGGCACCGGCAAGACCCGCACGTTGACGCATCGCATCGCGTACCTGTGTGCCGAGCTGGACGTGTATCCGGAGGAGTGCCTGGCGATCACGTTCACCCGGCGGGCCGCGGAGGAGCTGCGGGATCGTCTCGAAGGGCTGCTCGGACCGGTGACCGAGGACGTGACGGTGTCGACGTTCCACGCGCTTGGGCTGTCGATCCTGCGGGAGCACGCGGGCGCGTTCGGATTGACCCCGAAGTTCCGGATCGCGGAGGAGGCCGACCTGCTCGCGGCCCTCGATCCGCTGTCGGAGCGGGAGGCGCGGCGGGCCCTGGCCGCGATGGAGCCCTCGACCTCGGAGGCCCTGGCCAAGGCGCTGCGGGCGAAGGACATGGTGTCGCTCGACGAGCTGCTGACGCTGAGCGTGCGGCTGCTCACCGATTCTCCGGCGCTGGTCGACCGCTACCGGGACCGGTGGCAGTGGATCTTCGTCGACGAGTATCAGGACGTCGACCCGGTGCAGTACAACCTGCTGCGGCTGCTGTGCCCGCCCGGCGGCAACCTCTGCGCGATCGGCGACCCTGACCAGGCGATCTACTCGTTCCGCGGCGCCGAGGTCTCGTTCTTCCTGCGCTTCGCCACGGACTTCTCCACCTCCGAGATCGACGCCCGGTTGGTCCGGCTCACGCGCAACTACCGCTCGTCCGCGCCGATTCTCGCCGCGGCGGTACAGGCGATCGCACCGACGACCCTGGTGCCGGGACGGCGCCTCGACCCGGCCAGGCTCGACCTGGAAGCGCCGATGGTCGGGCTGTATCCGGCCACTTCGGTCGCCGACGAGGCGGACTTCGTCGTGCGCACCGTCGACGAGCTGGTCGGCGGCCTGTCGCACCGCTCGCACGACAACCGGGTCGACTCGCGGGCGACCGTCGGCGCGATGTCCTTCTCCGACATCGCCGTGCTCTATCGCACCGACTCGCAGGCCGCGCCGATCGTGGACGCGTTGTCGCGGGCCGGCGTGCCGGTGCAGAAGCGCTCGCACGACCGGCTGCTGGACCGGCCGGGGGTCGCCGCCATCGCCCGTGAGCTGCGCTTCGCGACCGGGCTCGGCGGGTCGATCGCCGCCAGGGTGCGGCTGTCCGGGCAGGTCGTCGCGGGCCGCTGCGGCCAGCTCGACACCGACGTGATCGGGCTGACCGAGGCCGACGTGTGGACCGCGGTCGAGCTGATGACGCCGCCGGCGCTGCGGGCCGGCAGCGACCTGGACGAGTTCCTGGGCGCGCTGGCCACCGGCGCCGAGGTCGACGGCTGGGATTCGCGCGCCGACCGGGTGACGCTGCTGACGCTGCACGCGTCGAAGGGGCTCGAGTTTCCCGTCGTGTTCATGGTCGGCTGCGAGGACGGCCTGCTGCCGCTGCGGATGCCCGGCTCGCAGGGCTTCTCGGAGGACAGCGTCGCGGAGGAGCGCCGGTTGTTCTTCGTCGGGTTGACCCGGGCGCAGGACCGGCTCTTCCTGTCGCACAGCAGGACGCGCTTCAGGCACGGGTCGGAGCGGGACATGGCGCCCACCCCGTTCCTGTCGTCCATCGATCCCGGACTGCTGGAGCGACGCGGCCCCGCCGCACCCCGTAAGCCCAAGGACCGTCAGCTTCGCCTCATCTGATCCGCGTTTGAACAGGGACCTGGCGCGAAACCGTGAGGTGGAACTGTCGGGGGGTGGCGCTACCGTTGCTGCATTGACGCAACTAGGCTGCCTGGAGCTTCGCGGAGCAGGAGGATCACATGTCGGGTTACGGACCGCCGGGCCCGTACCAGGGCCAACCCCAGGACCCCTGGCAGGGCGGCCAGCAGGATCCCTACGGACAGCCGGACCCTTATGGTCCGCCGCCCGGACAGTATGGGCAGCAGCCTGACCCCTATGGCCAACCGCCGCAGTGGGGTCAGCAGCCGCAGTCCGGGGGCCCCTATGGGGGCAACTACGGGCAGACGGGCACCTATCAGCAGCCGGCCTATGGCCAGCCGCCCGGCCCCGGTGGGCCTGGTGGACCTGGTGGGCCCGGTGGCGACCAGTGGGGCCCGCCAGCCGCACCGCCGCCGCGGCGCCGGGGGTCCGGTGGCACGGTGGCGCTGGTCATCATCCTGGTGCTGCTGCTGTGCGGCGGTGGCGCCGCCGGCATCTGGTATGTCCTGAAGGACAACAAGAGCACCCCCACGACGACGTCGCCGACCACGAAGGCGAGCACCTCGGCGAAGCCCTCCACGAGTGCCGCACCGAGCACCGCGCCGAGCGGCGGCGCCTCATCGCCGGCCGGCGTCTCGCCGGGCGACGCCAAGAACGTCAAGGTCGGGGAGTGCCTGACCAACATCGGCTCGGCCACCGCCCCGGTGATGCAGAAGACCGCCTGCGGCGCCGGCACGTTCGAGGTGCTGAAGAAGTACGAGGGCACCTCCGACAAGGAGAAGTGCAACGGCGTCACCGGCTACACGCACAACTACTTCTACAAGGCCACCCCGGAGACCTTCTCCTTCGTGCTCTGCATGAAGCTCCGGAGCTGACCTGCGCCGGACACGCTGAGACGGGCACCCTGGGCAGGCTTCCGGGGTGCCCGTCTGGTGTCTTCGGCATACTGGCCGTCGTTGGGAGATCGTCCGCGGGTGCGCCGCCACGCCATGAGGACCCCCCTTGCGCGGGGCCCCTCGGAGCCTGTAGTACATTAGTTCGAGCTTGGCGGACAGGTGTTCGATCGCCTGATCTAAGGCTCTCTTGCGTGTGCCCTAGACTTTGCTAGAAAAGGCACGACACGCCACAAGGGATCTCTATGCGGTTCTAGCGTTTGGGCTAGAGACGCCGATACTGTGCGATCGTGGATCCCGTTCGCAACCCGTATGCGCCCGGCGCCGGGCAGCGGCCGCCTGAGCTCGCCGGCCGCGACCGTGAGCTGCATGCCTTCGAGGTGGTCCTGGAGCGTGTCGCCCGTGGGCGGCCCGAGCGCTCGCTGATGCTCACCGGTCTGCGCGGCGTCGGCAAGACCGTCCTGCTCAACACGCTGCGCTCGCAGGCGATCTCGCGGTTGTGGGGCACAGGCAAGATCGAGGCCCGGCCCGACCAGTCGCTGCGCCGGCCGATGACGGCGGCGCTGCACATGGCGATCCGCGAGCTCGCCCCGCACCACCGGGCACCCGACCGGATCGACGAGTTCCTCGGAGTGCTGAAGGCGTTCGCGGTGCGCGAGGATCCCAACAAACCGCCGAGCAAGCTGCGCGACCGGTGGCAGCCCGGGATCGACGTGCCGGCGGCGACCGGCCGGGCCGACTCGGGCGACATCGAGATCGACCTGGTCGAGCTGTTCACCGACGCGGCGAGCGTGGCGACCGACGTCGGCACCGGCGTGGCGATCTTCATCGACGAGATGCAGGACCTGTCCGCCGACGACATCTCGGCCATGTGCGCGGCCTGCCACGAGCTGTCGCAGACCGGCGCGCCGCTGATCGTGGTCGGCGCCGGCCTGCCGCACCTGCCTGCCCTGCTCACCGCGTCGAAGTCCTACTCCGAGCGGCTCTTCCGCTACCAACGCATCGACCGGCTCGACCGGATCGCGGCCGACCTCGCCCTCACCGCGCCCGCGATGCGTGAGGAGGTCGAGTACGAGGCCAAGGCGCTCGACGCGCTCTACGAGGCCTCCGGCGGCTACCCGTACTTCGTGCAGGCCTACGGCAAGGCGACCTGGGACCACGCGCCGCACTCGCCGATCACCGCGGCGGACGTCAGGGTGGCGGCGCCGGAGGCCGAGGCGGAGCTGGCCGTCGGCTTCTTCGGCTCCCGCTACGAGCGCGCCACGCCCGCCGAACGCGAGTACATGCGCTCGATGGCGACCCTGCTGCCGGCGGTCGACGTGTCCGAGGCGGTGCCGACGGCGGAGATCGCCCGATCGCTCGGGCGCCGCCCGGCCAGCCTCTCCCCGGCGCGGGACGCGCTGATCAAGAAGGGCCTCATCTACTCCGGCGAGCGCGGCACCGTCGCCTTCACGGTGCCGCACTTCGCCCGGTACATCCGCTCGCAGCCCGCCGACTAGGCCTTCGCCCTCTCGATGACGGCGCGCAGGTCCCGGCGCTCGATGGCGGCGGCCATCAGGTCGGGGAAGACGTCCGGTGTACAGGCGAACGCCGGCACCCCGAGCGCCGCCAGCGCAGCGGCGTTCTCGTGGTCGTAGTCCGGCGCGCCCTCGTCGGACAGCGCCAGCAACGCGATCACCTGCACGCCCGCGGACGTCATCGCGGCGACCCGTCGGAGCATCTCCTCGCGCACGCCGCCCTCGTACAGGTCGCTGATCAGCACGAAGATCGTGTCGCGCGGACGGGTGATGAGCTGCTGGCCGTACGCGATGGCCCGGTTGATGTCCGTGCCGCCGCCGAGCTGGGTGCCGAACAGGACGTCGACCGGGTCCTGCAACATGTCCGTCAGGTCCACCACCACCGTGTCGAACACCACGAGCGACGTCTTCAGCGACCGCATCGACGCGAGCACTGCGGCGAACACGCCCGAGTAGACGACGGACGCCGCCATCGAGCCGGACTGGTCGACGCACAGCACGACGTCGCGCTGCACCGATTGCGCCCGCCGCCCATATCCGATCAGCCGCTCCGGTACGACCGTGCGATGCTCCGCCTGATAGTGCTTGAGATTCGCCCGGATGGTCCGGTTCCAGTCGATGTCGTGGTGCCGGGGCCGGTTGATCCTCGCGGCCCGGTTGAGCGCGCCGGCGAGCGCCGTCCTGGTCGGCTGCGCGACGCGCCGCTCCAGCTCGGCGACGACCTTGGCCACGACCTTGCGCGCGGCGCGTTTGCTCTTTTCGGGCATGACCCGGTTCAGCGACAGCAGCGTCCCCACGAGGTGCACGTCCGGCTCGACAGCGTCGAGCATCTCGGGCTCGAGGAGAAGCCTCGTCAGATCGAGGCGCTCGATCGCGTCGGCCTGCATGACCTGCACGACCGTCGACGGGAAGTACTGCCGGATGTCCCCGAGCCACCGGGCGACCCGCGGCGCCGAGGCGCCCAGACCCGCGCCGCGCTGGCTGCCGGTGCCGTCGCCGCCGTCGTACAGTGCGCCGAGCGCGGCATCGATCGACACGTCGGCGCCGGTGAGGCCATGTCCGGTGCCTTCGCCCCCTTGTGCGCCGCCCAGGGCGAGCCGCCACCTGCGGAGCCGCTCGTCGTTGTCGTCATCCATGGTGCGGCTCCTTGCCGAGGAGACGTGCCACGACCGGAAGCAGCAGGGTGCCGCGGTCGGGGTCGACCTGGTCGTCATGGTCGCCGGTGCGGGTCCGGCCGGTGGTGCCGATGGTGGCGGCCCGCTCGCCGATCATGCGGCGTTGCGGGGCCGGGTAGCCGCTGAACGTTCTTCGCAGCAGCGGTAGCACCTCCACGAATCCGTCCGCGGGAATGCCGGTCAGCCACCCGTCGACCAGGGCCAGCAGCCGCTCGTCGTGGACCAGCAGCAGCCCGTCGCCGGCGAGGAAGCCCTCGATCCAGGCGGCCGCCTTGGCCACCGGTACGCCGACCGTCAGCACCAGCGCCATCCTGGCCCCGATGTCGTCGGCGTCGACGGTGCCCGCGTCGAGCAGCAGCCGGCTCATCCGCCCGGTGAGCAGGCCGTGCAGGTCGTCGCGGGTGGACAGGCCGCCGAGCAGCGCCTGCCACCGCCGGCTGGCATCGTCGTCGTCGATCAGCGCGAGCGCGCCCTGCACCCCGTCGATCCGGTCGCGCATCACGGTGGCCGCCGCGTCGTCGAGCCCGCCGACCGCCGCGGGCAGCCCCACGCAGACACGGGTGATCATGCCGAGGGTCACCGACCGCAGCGCCGACAGGTCGGTGCCGCGCACGTCGCCGTACCGCAGCGTCCTGGCCAACGCGGGCAGCGCGTCCATCAGGTGCGCGACGTCGGCGTCGAGCGCCATCCGCTCGTCGAGCGCGTCGAGCACCCCCGGCAGCGCGTCCGGCAGGTCGGCCAGCAGGCACCGCTCGACCAGCGCGGTCACGTCCGCGAGCGTCTCGGCCTCGGCGGCCTGCTCAGCGACCCGTGCGGTCGCCGCCTCGCGGACCGTCGTGCCGTAGACACCGGCCTCGACCAGATCGACCGCGAACTCCGGCTGCCACGCGATCTGCCACGACTCCCAGAACGTGCCGCGCCCCTTGCGGTTGGCCAGCACCTGCCCCCAGTCCACGCCGAGCAGCCGCAGCCGGTGCAGCAGCTGGCTGCGCTGCAGGTCGAGGTCTCTGCGCAGGTCCAGGTCGATCTCCCGGCTGCTGACCGCCGGCTGGAGCCGCAACCGGCGCTGGCTGCCGGCCACGTCCTTGGCGATCGGCACGCCCGGCGTCTGGTCCGGCACCCGCCCGAGCCGGTCGCCGACGACCAGCCGCCGGTTGATCAGGCTGAGCCGCAGGTCGTCGCCGTCGCAGAGCACCGCGTGCGCGGCGTCGGTCACCTCGGCGAGCCCGGCCAGCGGCCGGCCCCGCATCGTGGCGAGCGCCTCGGCCAGCCGGGTCGCCTCGATGACGTGGGCGCTGGAGACGGGGACGCCGTCCTTTCGCAGTACACCGGCGGCCTTCACCAACCAGCGCGCCACGACGTGCTCGTCGACCGCCGTGAACAGGTGGTGATACCAGCCCGGCGACCGGACACCCGCGCCATACCCCTGCCATGACGCCAACCGCGCGTGCGTCCAGGGCACCCAGGTCATCGACACCTTGACCTTCGGCAGCCCTTTGAGCACCGCCGCGTCGGACGCCGCGCTGGGCAGCGGCGCGGCCAACGCCGGCACGTGCCACGCCCCGCACACGACGGCGACCCTGTCGAACTCCTTCATCGCCGCCCGCAGCGCCTGCCGCATGTGTGCCTCGCGCCGCTCCTCGTCGACCCGCTCCGCCTCGGGCGGCGCCGGCGTGTGTGCCCTGACCACGGTCATGGCCTCAGCGATCGCCGCGAACGGCGCCACCGCCTCCGCCAACCGCTCAGCGTCGATGTCCTCTTCCACGGCGAACAACGTCCCCGCCGCAGCAAGCCGCTCCGCGAGCACATCGCCACCGCGGCCTTCCCCGGCACCGTGCCCTCTCTCGCGGCTTTCCCCCACGTCGCGCCTGTCCGCAGCACCGAGCCCTCGGCCGCTGCCTTCCTCGGCCTTGCGACCTTCCTCGACACCGTCCTCCGCGTCACGCCCATCCACAGGACCGCGCCCGTCCACAGCGCCGAGCCCTCGCCCGCGGCCTTCCTCGACACCGTCCCCCGCCTCGGGGCCCTCCGCAACGCCGCGACCTACCGGACGACCACTCCCCGCACCGCGAGGCCCGCCGCCATCCCCTGCGCCGCCATCCCCTACGCCGCGATCCCCCGCACCGCGAGGTCCGCCGCGGGCCTCACCTGCACCGCGAGGTCCGCCGCGGGCTCCCTCGACGGTGTGCCCTTCACCCGTAGCGCCCGTAGCGCCCGTGGCGGGCGGCAGCGGCTCGCGGCGGTGTTCGACGACGTCTTCCCACCAGCGCTCCGGGTCGTCGTAGCCGGCGGCCTCGGCCAGGGCGCCGATCGGGTCGACGCGGACCGTGTCGTCGGCGGGTGTCGGCACGGACGGCGTGCCCGAGGCGAGACGGATCGCGGCGGGCAGGTCGATGAACCGGACCGGGATCTCGCACGCCACGGCCCAGCGGATCGCCTGCCACTCGGGGGAGAACTCGGCGAACGGCCAGAACGACGCCCGCAGCTTCGGGTCGGGGTTGTCCGCCGGATACGCCAGCAGCGCCACAGGTGCGCGCATGTCCTCGTCGCCCGCGAACGGCACCAGAGCGTCGGCCTCCGGCGGGCCTTCGATGAGGATCACGTCGGGGCGGAAGGCCGCGAGGGCGCGGCGCACCGCACGGGCCGACCCCGGCCCGTGGTGACGCACGCCGAGCAGCAGCGGATCACTCACCGCGACGGGCCGCCCGGTAGAAGTCGCGCCAGCCCTCGCGCTCCCGGATCACGGTCTCCAGGTATTCCTGCCACACGACCTGGTCGGAGACCGGATCCTTGACGACCGCGCCGAGGATGCCGGCCGCGACGTCGCCGGCGCGCAGGACCCCGTCGCCGAAGTGCGCGGCGAGCGCCAAGCCGTTGGTGACCACGGAGATCGCCTCGGCCGTCGAGAGCGTGCCGCTGGGCGACTTCAGTTTCGTGCGCCCGTCCTCGGTCGCGCCGTTGCGCAGCTCGCGGAAGACGGTGACGACCCGCCGGATCTCGTCGACCGCGGGCGGCAGCTCGGGCAGCTCGAGCGCCTTGCCGAGGGCGGCGACCCGGCGCGACACGATGTCGACCTCCTCCTCGACCCCGCTCGGCACCGGCAGGACCACCGTGTTGAACCGGCGCCGGAGTGCGGACGACAGCTCGTTGACGCCGCGGTCGCGGTCGTTGGCCGTGGCGATGACGTTGAACCCCTTGCGCGCCTGCACCTCCTCACCGAGCTCGGGCACCGGCAGCGTCTTCTCCGACAGGACCGTGATCAGGCTGTCCTGCACGTCGGACGGGACGCGGGTCAGCTCCTCGATCCGCGCGATCCTGCCGTCGGCCATGGCCCGCAGCACCGGACTGGGCACGAGCGCGGCTCGGCTGGGCCCTTCGGACAGCAGGCGGGCGTAGTTCCACCCATACCGGATCGCTTCCTCGGGTGTGCCCGCGGTGCCCTGGACCAGCAGTGTCGAGTCACCGCTGACGGCGGCCGCCAGATGCTCCGACACCCAGGTCTTGGCCGTGCCTGGCACGCCGAGCAGCAGCAGTGCCCGGTCGGTGGCGAGCGTCGCGACGGCCACCTCCATGAGCCGCCGCGAGCCGACATACTTCGGGACGATCACGGTCCCGTCCGCGGCGACCCCGCCGAGCAGATACGTCACGACGGCCGTGGGGGACAGCAGCCACCCGGGCGGGCGTGGCCGGTCGTCCCCGGCGGCCAACACGGCCAGCTCGGCGGCGAACTCGTCCTCGGCGTGCCGCCGCTGGACTGCCTGCGCTTCGACTGTGCTGGTCACGCGAGCTCCTCGAGCATGTCTTGTCGGAACCGGAGGGTGTCGGCGAAACGGCCGACGATGGAGGACATCGGATCGTCGGACGCCAGCCCGGAGGCGAGCTTCGCGGCCCGGTCCGCGGCGTCCGCCGGCAGTCGCAGCGCCGCCAGCTCGCACAGCCCGGCGAGCCGCCACCCCGCCGACCGCCGACCGCCGAGGTCGTCGAGCGCGGCGAACACCGCATCGAGCAGGGCCGGTGGCCATGGGCGCGGGCACAGCTCCAGCACGTGCTCGACCCCGACGGCGGCCGCGCCGGCGAGCCCGCGGCGCAGGACCTCGACCGCGATCGCCGACAGGGCGTCGGAGGGCAGCGCGTCATACAGGGCTTCGAGCAGCAGCCGGTCGTCGGGCCGCCCACCGGCCGCGACCTCCTCGGTCAGCTGCCCGGTCAACGCGGTCGCCCACAGCGCGTCGCGCTGCCCGGCCGCCGCCCGGGCCAGGCCGCGACGCACGACAGCCGCCCACTCGTCGGTCACCGGCAACCGCAGGAACTCGTCGGGCTCGCCCCAAACCCGCAGTGGTGTCCTGGTCAGCAGCTCCTCCAGCCACCAGGCCCGCTCACCGACCCCGACCGGCGGCCGCGGCGTGATCCCATCCCGGCGCATCGCCTTGTCACAGGCGGCCGGCGGGGTCACCACGATCCGCCCGCCACCGACCTGCACGCAGGCCGTCGAACGCTCCGCCATCCGCCGCGCATATGCACTGCCGGGCAGCAACGCGAGCAGCTCGACCGCGGCGGCGCGCACCTCCTTGCGCCGATCGTCGAGCGCGGTCTCCAGCACCACCTCGTCGGCCTCGGACAGGCCGGTGGCCATGGCGCCGAGCAATGCGGCCCGGTCGTCGGGCGTCTCCGTGGGCCACGCCGCGCGCAGCAGGTCCCGCGCCGCGTCAGGATCCCGCCGCCGCAACGCGGTCAGGAAGCCGACCCGCCGCCCGATCGACCCCAGCTCCCACGCGCTGCTGTCGGCGGCGGGCGCGTCGATCGTGGCCGTGACCAGGTATCCCCAGTCGGGCCGCTGCGCCGCCAGCCACTCCGCCCGTGGGCCGCCCACCGAGGCGATCAGCGTGCGCAGAATCCGATGCCGGCGCCCGACCTCGAGCAACGCGGGCAGCAGCTCCCCCGGCACCCTTCGCGCGCCGACCGCACCCAGCCACTCCGCGAGCAGCTCCAGTCGTCCATCAGCGTCGCGCACGGGAGTGGCATTGCTCGACCCATACCCCGCGGCGTCGACCGCCAGCAGGTCAGCCGCCCGCGCCGACGCCGGCCACGGCACCAGCGGAATCCCGGAGTCATCGGGCGCCGCCGACGGCACCGCGACACCGGCCCGTGCCGCGACACCGGCGCGCCTATACATCGTCAGCGCGGCCGCCGCGTCGAGCAGCACCTCGGCGGGGTCACCGTCCCCGGCCGCAAGGTGCCGCCGCTGCGTCCCGACCAGCGCGGTCGCCAGGACATCGCCCCACTCCGGAAGCCCGCTCACGACACCTCCCCCTCGAACCTCATGACCGCCGGCGATCGGGAGACAGCCGGGCGGTGCGATCGTGCGCACTGCGGGCGGTGCGGCGAAACCGCCACTGCGAAGCGGGTCATAGGCGCACCAGCCTGCCCTCGGACCAGGCGCCCAGGGGGCGGAGGCCGCCGGCGGACCATTCGCCGGTGACGGTGGTCGGGTGGCCGCCGGTGATGGCGAGCAGCCGCCACGGGTCGCCGGAGGCGGGGTCGAGAGGGAGGGCCAGGCCGGTGGGGTCGACCAGGTGCCAGGTGCCGCCGTCGCGGGTGGGGCAGACCGCGTCGACGGTCATCGGCCAATAGTCCAGCCAGGGGTCCTCGGCGAGGGCGGCGGCGTGGGCGCGCAGGCCGGCCTCGATGCCGGTGGCGCCGGCGACGGTGTGCATGCGGGCGGGTGGGCCGTGGCGCTTGGCGATCAGGGCGCGGGCCGGCTGGCCGCCGGGATAGAGGCAGACGTCGGCGTCGATCTCGGTGCCGGGGAGGAGGTCGACCGGGAGGGACTGGCCGGCGACGGCGAAGGACAGGATCAGCAGGGGGCGCTGGGTCGAGGCGCCGCGCAGCCAGGCGCGGCGGACGGTGAGCTGGTCCTCGATCTCGTCGCGGACGCCGTGGATCTGCCACCGGTCGCGCAGGACGGGACCGGCGAGGACGGTCTCGGTCGCGATCGGCAGGCCGACGCGCATGCGGACACTGGCGGCGAGGTCGTCGGGCAGGTCGGCCAGGCGTCGATAGCCGCCGACGAGCAGGTGGAGCCGGGCGAGCTCGCCCAGGAGCCGCTCGGGCGAGCCGGTGACCGCGGACGTGCGGCGCAGGATGCCGGCCGCGCCCGCGGCCTGGGCGTCGACGAGCCTGGCGGCCATCGTGTCCCAGTGCGCATAGCCGCTCTTGGCGACGCTCGCCAGCCCGGCGCGGGCCTGGTCGGCCAGCCAGCGGTCGAGCTCGTCGAGCCCCGCGGAGATCCGATCGGCGCGACGGGCCTGCGCTTTCTCCCCGGGAGCAGCACGACCGCCACCGCCGCGACCGCCACCACCCTCGGCGGAGCCGTCATCACCGGAGGGAGCAGGGGCAGCACGCCGGGAAGCGCGGGAGGACTGCCACTCCTGGACCCAGCCCGGCGGGTTGGCGTCGGCGACGCTCCCCGATGACCAGCGCAGCAGCAGGGCGAGGGCGTGTTTGCAGGGGAACTTGCGGCTCGGGCACGTGCACTTGAACGCGGGCTCGGTGAGATCGACGGCGGTCTGATAGGGGGTGCGGCCACTGCCCTGGCAGAGGCCCCAGATCGTCGGCGGGACCTCGTCGGTGGCGCTGAGCCCGGACTCCAGCCAGGCACGGTCGCCGGCCATGCCCCTGGCGGCCCGCTGGGCGGACGCGTCGGGTGCGAGGGCCATGACCTGGTCGGTGGTCCAGACCGTCGTCTCCGTCGAAGTTTCGGCCATGCTGCGAAGCGTAGTGATGGGGTACGACATTCCGTGGCTGGGTATGAACCCGGCATGAGACCCGTGCGCACCGCGGCCCGTTCGATGCTCGCCGCGATCTTCGTGATTCAGGGCTGGGCCGCGTTCCGTGACCCGGCGAAACTCGCTGAGAAGGCCCGGCCGGTCACGGACCGGTTGGAGCCGAGGCTGAAGGCGGTGCACCCGAGCCTGCCGACCGACGCCGAGACGTTGGTGCGGGTCAACGGCGCCGCGCAGGTCGCCGGTGGCCTGCTGCTCGCGACCGGGCACGCGACGACGCCGGCCGCGCTGGTCCTGGCGGGGTCGCTGGTGCCCACGACGCTCGCGGGCCACGCGTTCTGGGAGATCGACGACCCGGCGCAGCGCAACCAGCAGCGGATCAACTTCCTGAAGAACCTCGGCCTGATCGGCGGCCTGCTGTTCGCGGCGCTGGACAACGAGGGCCGCCCCAGCATCGCCTGGCGCGCCCGGAACACGGCCCGCATCGCCCGCCGCGAGGTCGGCCACACCGCAGGCACGGCACGACGCGAGGCCCGCCACGTCCTGCACGCCGCGCAGCGAGACGCACGAATCGCCCGCCTGGCGAGAAGACTGCCGTAAGAGCGAGAAGACTGCCGTGAGAGCGGGCAGCCCGTAACGACGAGCAGGCTGCCTGAACGCTCAAGGGCAGTTGACCCACTCCTCCTCGCCGTCGGTGAAGACCTGCCGCTTCCACACCGGCAGCCTGGCCTTCACCTCGTCGACGAGCCGCGCGCAGAGCAGAAAGGCATCGGCCCGGTGCGAGGTCGAGATCGCCGCCGCGAGTGCCACGTCGCCGATCTCCAGCCGCCCCACCCGGTGCGACACGGCGAGCGCGTGCACGACGGGCTCGGCCGCGATCTCCGCGGCGATCTCGGCGAGCACGTCGCCGGCGCTGGGGTGGCCCTCGTATTCGAGCTCGACGACGCCGCGCCCGCCGTCGTGGTCGCGCACCACGCCGGCGAAGGACACGACGGCGCCCGCCGCGCGGTCGGAGACGGCCAGCTCGTGCGACGTCACGTCGATCGGCTCGCCGGTCACCAGGACCGTGATTCGGTCGGTCACACTCGCTCCCCATCCAGGATCGGCAGTGGCACGAGATGCGCCGGCGTCCCCGCGAGGCCCCGCCCTCCGGGCGGGATGACGGCGAAGCCGATGGAGTTGGCCAGGCCTCTCAGCATCGACGACCCCGCGTGCGCGACCGGATAGGCCAGCCCGTCGGATGGGTCGCGGCGCACCAGCGCGAGATGCGTGAAGTCGCCCCGGCCGGGGATGTCGGCACCGAGGCTCACCGTCGAATGGCCCGGTACTGGGCGGCCGCCCAGTCCGGCGAGCAATGGCAGTACCAGCGACACCAAAGCAACGAAGGTGGACTGTGGGTTGCCAGGCAGGCCCGCGACGAACTGTCCCCCGGGCAGTCGCGCCACGAGCATCGGGAACCCGGGCCGCACCGCCACCGTGTTGACGACATAGGTGGCGCCGAGCTCGGCGAGCGCCGGGTGCAGGTGGTCGACGGGCCCGTGCATGGTGCCGCCGGTGGTGCAGATGACCTGCGCCCCGGCGTCGACAGCGGTCCGGAGCGCGGCGACGTGGTCCTCGAGCGTGTCGGCGACGGGGGCGCGGTGGTGCACGACGTCGGTGCCGGCCCGGCGCAGCCATGAGGGCAGCGAGGGACCGAGCGCGTCGCGGACCTGACCGGCGCCGGGGACGCCCGCGGTCAGCAGCTCGTCGCCGAAGACCAGCAGCGCGCTGCGCGGCTTCGGCCGGCAGAGGAGGGTGTCATACCCACAGGCGGCGGCGAGACCGATGACGCCAGGCGTGATCGGGGTCCCGGCGGGCAGCAGCTCCTCGCCGAGGGCGGCCTCCTCACCGGTCAGCCGCCAGTCGGGGATCTTGCGGGGCTCACCGGCGACGACCTGCCCGCCGTCGACCGTGGCGTCCTCGACGCGGATGACATACAGGGTGCCTTCGGGCACCATGCCACCGGTCGCGATCTCCACGCAGGTGCCGTCGGCGGTCAGCGGCTCGGCGACGTCACCGGCGAGGACCCGGCCGACGATCCGCCAGGGCGCGGCGCCGCGGACGGCCCAGCCGTCGACGCTGGAGGTCGGAAACGCGGGCAGGGCGGTGAGCGTGGTCAGCGGCCCGGCGAGCGTCAGCCCGTCGGCCTCGGCGAGGGGGACGGGCACGGGGCTCGACGCGACCGCCGCGCCGGCCTCGAACACGGCCTCGCGGGCGTCGGCCCACGCGATCGGTAACGTCACGCGTCGAGCCTAGACCGTCAGTGATCGCCGCCGCGGAGCTGGTCGACAGCGTGCGAAAGGACCGGTCCGAGCACGGCGAGACCGTCCTTCGCGCCACCCTTCGAGCCGGGCAGGTTGACGATGAGGGTGCGCCCGGCGACCCCGCTCAGCCCGCGGGACAGGATCGCGGTCGGCACCTTCGCCGCACCCGCGGCGCGGATGGCCTCGGCGATGCCGGGCACCTCGTAGTCGAGCACCCGCCGGGTCATCTCGGGGGTGGCGTCGGTGGGTGTGACCCCGGTGCCGCCGCTGGTCAGGATCACGTCGGCGCCGCCGGCGACCGCCGCGCGCAGAGCCTCCTCGACCGGCGGCCCGTCCGGGACGACGACCGGGTCACCGACGTCGCAGCCCAGCTCGCGCAGGCCGGCGACGAGCAGCGGGCCGCTGGTGTCGGCGTAGACGCCGGCGGCGGCCCGGTTGGACGCGACGATCACGACGGCCTTCACGAGGCGCGCTCCCAGAGGCCGGTCTTGCCGCCTTCCTTGCGCAGCACACGGACCCCTTCCAGGGAGGCGGCCGGGTCGACCGCCTTGATCATGTCGATGAGCGCCAGCCCGGCGGCGGCGACAGCGGTGAGCGCCTCCATTTCGACGCCGGTGCGGTCGGCCGTGCGCGTGGTCACCTCAATGTCTACCGTCTCGTCACTCAGAGTCAAGTCGACCGTCACCCCATGAAGGGCGATCGGATGACAAAGGGGGATGAGATCGGGTGTGCGTTTGGCACCCATGATTCCGGCGATCCGCGCGACGGCCAAGGCGTCGCCCTTGGGTAACGCCCCGCCGTGCAGCAACGCTATTACGTCGGGGGTGGTGTGCACGGAACCAGCCGCAACCGCACGCCGGGCGCTGATTTCCTTGCCGGCGACGTCCACCATCCGGGCCGCACCGGTCCGGTCGACATGGGTCAGTTCATGTGCCACGAGTTCACCCTATCGATCGCCGCGTGAAGTTCGATTTGATCATGCACGCTAGTGAGAAGGTGCGTCGATTCCGCTACACGGAGAGTAACTTTCACGTTACCAAAATATGACAAGCCGTGCCCTTCTTCGCAAACTATGAGTCGACGGACAAATAGGGATGGGCAACCTGCGTTATGCACCCTAGGCTTCGTTCAACGCCAAGCAATTCGATGACATTCGATGGCTTGGATCGAACGGGGGTCGTTAACCGCGAAACGACCAAGGGGGCAGCAATGCGCGTTCACGACTGGCTCTGAAATTTCCGGCCTTGACAGGGACACACCGCCATCGGTCACGATGAGCGGAACCGCGATGCAAAGACCACTGGGTACCGACGACGCGACCAACCGGCGCCTCTGGCGTCTCGTTGGTCCCGTCGTCGTCGGTGCGGGCATTGCCGTCGTCGCAGCGTTGTTGCTGATCAACGACTACGGCAGCCTGATTCCCTTCCTGCCCGCGCCAATGGCGCTGGTCACCATCTGCGGATATATGCGGATCCAGATGCGGATCCGCTCGGCGATCCACGGCTCGTCACCCGTATCGGCCGTCATCATCGCGACAGCGGTCTTCCTGCCACCTCCGTTCGTGATTCTTGCCGTCGCCGTCGGCAAGCTCATCGACCAGTTGCTCAACGTGGCGCACGTGCCGGTGAAGATCAGTTTCAACGTCGGCAAGGAAGTGCTCGCCGGCGCCGCAGCCAGCACGGCCGTCGCCGCCATCGGGTTCACCCCGATCCTGGCCACCCCGGACCGCACCGGACGGCTCGGCACGGCGCTAATCGCCAGCGTGGTCGCCTGGATGGCCTACACCATCGTCGACGAGCTCGTGTCACAGGCGCTGTTCGCCATGCTCACCGGCACGCCGTACCACCAGCGGCTGATCGCCGACTGGGGCGCTCTCACCGTCGTTCGCATCGGAACGTTCGGGATCGCCGTCGTCACCGTCGTCGCGTACGACATCAGCCAATGGCTGCTGGTGATCCTGCCGCTGCTGCTGTGGTGCATCCACCTCGCCTCCGGCAACCGGATCCGCGCCCGCCAGGGCAACGAGGCCTGGCAGCGGCTCGCCGAGGCGACCGACGAGTTCAACTCCGTCGACCAGACCGCCGTGCTGCACGCCGCCGTCCGCAAGGCCGCCGCCCTCTTCTCCACCGACGAGGTCGAGGTGCAGATCCGCCCCCCGACCGGCGAGACCCGCCTCGTGCGCAGCAACGGCCGCGACATCCTGTACGACGGCGACCCCGACGAAGCGCCCCCGGCCGGCGGATTCGTCATCCCGATCGGCCTGGAGAGCTACCGCGGCGACGCCGACCTCGGCGAGCTGCGTCTGCGCTTCCGGGCGCCGGTCAAGCTCACCGAGCGCGAGGGCTACACGCTGCACACCTTCGCCGCCGCGCTGTGCACCGCGATCCGCAACGCCTCCACCTTCGCCGAGACGCAGCGCCTCGCCGACAGCCACGCCCGCGCCGCCGCCCAGGATCCGCTCACCCAGCTGGCCAACCGGCGCAAGCTGCAGCAGTACGGCGACGAGGTCCTCGCCACCGGTATCGTCGGCGTCCTGCTCATCGACCTCAACCACTTCAAAGAGGTCAACGACACCCTCGGACACTCCGCCGGCGACCGCGTGCTCACCACCGTCGGCGAGCGCCTCTGCGCCGCCGTACGGGAGGACGACCTCGTCGCCCGGTTCGGCGGCGACGAGTTCGCCGTCATCCTCGCCAACCTCAGCGCTCCGGCCCTCGCCGAGATGCGCGCTCACGCGATCCTCGACGCCCTCGCCCCACCCATCCAGCTCGACGACATGCGCATCAGCGTCGAGGCCAGCTGCGGCGTCACGACCGGCAGCGGCGGCACCATCGGCGAACTGCTCCGCCGCGCCGACGTCGCCATGTACCAGGCGAAACAGGACGGCCAACGGGTCGTCGTCTATGCGCACGCCCGCGACACCGCCGACATCGGCACCCTCACCCTCGGCGGCGACCTCGCCCGCGCCGTCGCCGAAGGCCAGTTCGTGGTCAACTTCCAGCCGATCGTCGATCTCGCCACCGGCCAGGTCATCGGCGCCGAGGCGCTCACCCGCTGGCACCACCCCGACCGCGGCGACCTCGCGCCCGACCGGTTCCTGCCCGCGATCGAACGCTCCGGCCAGCTCTCCGCCTTCGCCGACGCCGTCCTCGACCAGGCCCTGATCGCCGTCTCGATGTGGGCCGACGCGGGTCACGCCGTCCCGGTCGCCGTCAACGTCTCCCCGCGCAGCCTGCTCGACCCGTCGTTCCCCGACGCCGTCGCCAGGCGCCTCGCGGCCCGCGGCGTGCCGTCCTCGTCGCTCGTCATCGAGCTCACCGAATCCGTGACGCTCAGCAAGCTCGAGGTCGTCGACGACGTCCTCGCCGCCCTGCGCGACCAGGGCATCCGGCTCGCCCTCGACGACTTCGGCACCGGCTTCTCCTCCCTGGCCACCCTCGCCCGCGTCGCCGTCGACGAACTCAAGATCGACCGGAGCTTCGTCGCCGCCATGAACACCTCCGCCCCCGGCGCCGTCGTCCGCTCCACCATCGACCTCGGTCGCAGCCTCGGCCTGGTCGTCGTCGCCGAAGGCATCGAACGCGAAGAGCAGCGTCAGCAGCTCTGGGAGCTTGGCTGCCCCGCCGGGCAGGGCCACCTCTTCGCCCGCGCGATGCCCGCCGACCGGCTCCTCGCCGCACTGCGCCGCGGCCACGACGGCCAGCCCGGCTGCCTCGCGCCACCCCTGCACGACACCGACACCGTGATCCGCCTCCCGCGCAACCGCCGGTCCCGCCGTTTCGGCGCCGCCGAGCCCGGGCAAGAATGGGTGCCATAGCCACCACGCCACGCATTTCCGTCAGCGACGCCGTCCTCTACGGGCTGTCCGCCGCCTTTGCCCTCATCACCGCCTTCACGTCGACCCTGCCGCCACACCGCGCGTGGGGCTCGATCGCCTGGTGGGGCTACGCGGCCGCGTTCCTGATCACGCTGGTCGTGCTCCGGCGCCTGCTGCTCACCGCCCTCGTCTTCGTCGCCGTCACGCTGGCGCCCCTCATCACACAGGCCGTGCAGCGCGCCGGCGGGCGCACCGACCGGGCGCAGGAAGAGGTCCTCGTCGTCGAGCAGATGGGCCGGCGCCTCCTCGACACCGGCACGCCCTATCTCGACCGCCCGGACATCGCCGCGCTCCCCTTGTCCGAGCGGCTGCTGGGGTACTCGCCGTACCAGCCCGGCATGTCGATCTTCGGTCTGCCCCGAGCGGTGTTCGGCTCCTTCTGGTGGACCGACGCGCGCGTCTGGTTCGCGGTCGCCACCGTCGTCGCGATGCTCTGGACCCTGCGGCTGCTCGCCGACCTGGTCGCCCCGCCCGGCCTCGTGCTCGTCGCGCAGTCCGTCGCCGTCCTGCCGATCTGCACTCTCACCCTCACGACCGGCGGCGACGACCTGCCCGTGGTCAGCCTGGCACTGCTGGCGATGGCCTTCACCGCACGCCACCGCTGGACCGCCGCCGGCCTCGCCATCGGCCTCGCCGGCGCGCTCAAGCTCTTCGCTCTCCCTGTTGCGCTGGTACTGCTGGCGCTCGCCTTCTTCGTTTCCCGGCGCACGCTCGCCTTCGCCGCCGGGGCGTTCGGCCTGCCGCTGCTCGTGATGCTGCCGGCGCTCGCCGTCGCACCGTCCGCCTTCGTCGAGAACGTCCTGCGCTTCCCCGCCGGCCACGGGCTGGTCACGAGCCCTGCCCAGTCGCCGCTGCCCGGTCAGCTCATCGCCTCCTCAACCGGCGCCGGGCGGACCATCGCACTGTCGCTGCTGGCTCTTGCCGGGATCGCCATCGGCGTCTGGCTCTTGCGCCGTCCCCCAAGGTCCACGCAGGCCGCCGCGCTCGTCGTCACCGTCGGGCTGACGGCGGCCATCATGCTGATTCCGTCGACCCGCTTCGGATACCTCCTGTACCCGGCCGCCTTCGCCGCCCTCTGGTGGGCGCTGCGCACGTCCGACTCGCTTTCCGATCCCACCTCGCTTTCCGATCCCACCTCGCCTTCCTCGCCCACCTCGCTTTCCACGCCCACCTCGCCTTCTGCGGCTCCCTCGCCGGGCGGTCACGGGTCGGTCTCCGGGGGCGCTTCGTCCGGCGGGCCGGAGTCCGAGGCTCCTTCGTCCGACGGCCGCGAACCGCCGGATCCCGGGGCCACTCCGTCCGGTCATCAGGCTGCGTCATCTGACGACCCAGCTCCGGAACCCGGGGGCGCTCTGTCCGGTGCCGCTGACCGCGGGCCGGGGTCCGAGACCGCGTCATCTGACGGCCGTGAGCCGGATTCCGAGGGCGCTCCATCCGGTGAGGTCGGATGCGGGCCGGATTCCGAGGGCGTTCCGTCCGGTGAGGTCGGACGCGAGCCCGGTTCCGGGACTGCCCCGGCCGGCGGTCGCTGGCCGGGTCCCTCACCAGCGGCGTAAACAGGAAGCATGGCTTTCCGGGACCGCCAAGAAGGCGGCGCCGCCCTCGCCGCGCTCCTCACCGGCTACACCGACCGGCCCGACGTAATCGCTCTCGGCCTGGTCCGCGGCGGCATGCCTGTCGCCGCCGAGGTCGCCACCCGGCTCCACGTCCCGCTCGACGCTCTGGTCGTGCGCAAGCTCGGCGTACCTTGGGCCCCCGAGGTAGCCTTCGGCGCCATCGGCCCCGGCGGCGTCCAGGTCCTCAACTCGGAGATCAGCCTCAAACCCCACGAGATGGCTCCCGTCCTCCGCCACGAGACCGCCGAACTCCGCCGCCGCGACCGCCTCTTCCGCATCGGCCGCGACCCGCTCGACCTCACCGGCCGGACCGCGCTCATCATCGACGACGGCCTGGCCACCGGCGCCACGGCGGGTGCCGCGGTCGCGGTCGCCAGAGCCCTGTCCGCCACCCGCGTCGTCCTGGCCGTCCCCGTCGGCGCCACCCCCGCCGTCCAACGCCTGTCCCACCTCGCCGACGAGGTCGTCTGCCCACTGACCTCCGACCGGTTCGGCGCCGTCAGCCGCTACTACGACGACTTCCGCCAGATCCCGGATGCCGAGGTAGCCCGAATCCTGAACGCCCACCTCACGTCCTGAGCGCCTCCTGAGCCCCTACTGCCAGTTCCCCGCATCGTCTGAGCGCCCACTGGGCCGCCCCGGCCTCAGGCCACCTGCGTCCTGAGCGCCTACTGTTCTGGCCCCAGGTCTCCGCGTTCTGACCGCTCGCCGCGCATCTGATCCACACGGAGCTCGCCACTGATCCTCGACCCTGCCGCTCAGCGATCCCCGCCCGCCCCTCGACCACGCCGGATCCAGGCACAGCGCGGCCCGCCAAAGGCGACGCAAGCCGCAGCCCGCCGTGCCGGCGCAAAGCAGCGGCCATCAGATGGAGGCGCCCAGCGAGAACCAAACAGACCTGGCACAGACCGACCCGGCTCCGCGCCGCGCGCTGATCACACCCAGACTCGCCGGGGCGGTCCTAAATGGCCATGTCGACGAAGCGCGACAGGTGAAGCTGCGCCGCGACCGTGATCGTGTCGGTCGGACCGTTTCGGTGCTTGGCCACGATGAAGTCGGCCTCGCCCGCTCGCGGAGACTCCTTGTCGTAGTAATCGTCACGGTGCAACAGGATGACCACGTCGGCATCTTGCTCGATCGAACCCGATTCACGCAGGTCAGACAGCTGTGGGCGCTTGTCGGTGCGCTGCTCGGGTCCACGGTTCAGCTGGCTGACCGCGACCACGGGGCACTCGACCTCCTTCGCCAGCAGCTTCAGGCCACGCGACAGGTCCGCGACCTCCTGCTGCCGGCTCTCGGTCCTCTTCGGGCTCGTCATCAGCTGCAGATAGTCGACGATGATCAGCTTCAGGTCGTGCCGCTGCTTGAGCCGCCGTGCCTTGGCCCGGATCTCCATGAGGTTCATGTTCGGCGTGTCGTCGACGAACAGCGGCGCTTCGCTGATCTCGCCCATCCGCCGAGCCAGCTTGGTCCAGTCGTCGTCCGACAACTGCCCCGACCGCAGCACATGCAGTGGCACCCGCGCCTCGGCCGAGAGCAGTCGCATGACGATCTCGACCTTGGACATTTCCAGACTGAAGATCGCACTCGCCATGTTGTGCTTCACCGACGCCGACCGGCTGAAGTCCATCGCAGCGGTGGAGTTGTGGGTCGGGATCATCGAACGACCGGCCAGGTAGAGGTGGTCGTCGTTGTCGACCTGAACGCAACGGACCGGAACGCTCGCGACGGGCCGGACGTCGACGATGTACCTGGAACCGGTCCTCGACGTGCCGACGGACCGTCGGCACTCCTGGTGCGCGGACAGCTTCCGTCCGAGCCGGAACACGTCGTCGATCGTGGTGAAGTTCAAGGTGTAGGCGACAGGGCTGGCCGAGATCCGACCGTTGATCTGTTTCGTCGTCACCGTGCACCGGTAGCCGAGGCTGACCACCAGCTCGCGGACATCGGCCGCGAGCCGTGCCGAGGTCGACGTGAACTGTGCGGTGCCGGTGGGCGTCACGGTGCCGTCGGTGTCCAGCAGACCGGCGAGCAGCGCGCGGCGCTGCTGCTCGGAGCCGCGCAGATAGACCGGCGGGATGTGCTTGTCGTTGAGAACGCCGAGCACTCGCAGGTCGTGCACCAGCGGATGCTTGCCAGACCTGCCGATGCCATAGAGCGTCGGATGCGCCGAGCTCGGCCTGATCTCGAACCCGTCATCAGCGATGAAGGCGACGATCTCCGGATCCGCGGTGGTGATGCGACCCGCCGCGGAGTGCCCGTCCCCGAGCCACGCGCCGAGCGTGTAGGGCGGCACCAGCAGGTCCTGCTCGGGAAGCTGCAGCGGCCGGCAATTTTCGACGGCGTGGTTGGGGCGGCCGTCCATCGGGTGCCGAAGGGTCTCGGCAATGTACTGGGTGGTGACGACCCCGTCGTCCATGGTCCTGTTGACCCGCCGGTCCAGCGCCGTCAGCAGTGCGTGGGTGGAGTGGGCCTGGATCGAGCGACGCCACGGCTTGCCCGCCCGGTGGTGTTCCTCACCGCCGACGACGTGCAGCACGTGCCGGAAGCGGGGGCCGGCCAGACCGGCCGCCTCGCCGAACGTCACCAACGAGTCCGGCCCCGCCATCACACTCGCCAGGGGCGACGCCACCTGGGCGCGGGCGGCCTCAGGCAACTGCGGCGAGAAGGTGTTTTCGGAGTGCTGGCGTCGCGCGGCCCTCGTGGTGGTCTTCCAGAGGTGCTCGGCATCGGCGACGATCACGCTGCCGTCGGAGAACTCCACCTCGAAGCACGGCCGGTCGTGCAAGACGTCGAACGCGTTGACGATCGTGGTGGGCCGGCCGTCGGCACCCAGCAGCTGATCGCCGGCCTTCACCTCCCCCATCGTCGTCCAGCCGCCGGGCGTCGGCAGCGGGGTGTCGAGCGCCAGCGCCTTCCCGAGACCAGGTCGGCCGGCGACGATCACCAGCTGGCCGGGGTGCAGGCCGTTGAGGAGTCGGTCGAGGTCGCTGAAGCCGGTGGGGACGCCGGTCATGACGCCGCCCTGGGCGCCGACGGCTTCGATCTCGTCGAGGGTGGGCTGGAGCATCTCGGCGAGGACGGCGAAGTCCTCGCTGACGCGCTTCTCGGTGACGTCGTAGATGGCCTGCTGGGCGAGGTCGACCACGTCGTCGACGTCGCGGCCGCCGGGGCCGGCGGAGCCGTAGCCGAGCTGGACGATGCGGGTGCCGGCCTCGATGACGCGGCGCAGGACGGCGCGCTCGGCGACGATGCGGGCGTAGTAGGACGCGTTGGCGGCGGTGGGCACGGCCGCCATGAGGGTGTGCAGGTAGGCGGCGCCGCCTACCTTGGCGATCTCGCCCGCGTCGGTCAGGGCCGCGGCGACGGTGACGGCGTCGGCGGGCTCGCCGCGGCCGTAGAGGTCGAGGATCGCGTCGAAGACGACGGTGTGGTTGGGCCGGTAGAAGTCGTGGGACTTGAGGATCTCGACGACGTCGGCGACGGCGTCCTTGGACAGCAGCATGCCGCCGAGGACGCTCTGCTCCGCGGCGACGTCCTGCGGTGGGGTGCGCTCGAAGGCCTCGGCGCCGCCGGATGGGCGCTCGGATCCCTTGTCCTTGTCCTTCGGCGGCTGCCGGCGCGGCTCGGCCGGGGTCGCGTCGTCCCACGAATCGCTTGGTCTGTCTTCGGTGATCGACACTTGCCCCTCCAACGTCGTACCCCCATGGGACCAGTAGACCTCTTGGGTACGACAAAAACTCGCGGTGCGCTCCGGAACACGTGGAGCGCCCCGCGCAACGGTATGGAGCGGCTGGCGTTCGTCAAAATCAGCCGGTGGACAACCCTTGGGACAACCTGTGGACCACCGTCCACAAACGGGGGATCAGCTGTGCACAGGCCTGTGGAAAACTTCGCCGCCGGGATCCACAAAGCGGTCCTGAGCTGGCTTTTCTTCATCCACAGCCTGTGTGGGAAAAATAGTCGCCTGATCGAGTGACATGAAGGCCGGACGTTTTCCGGCTGGACGGACGATGGCGGACGTCCGACCGAAGAGTGACGCTGCGGCCGTGACTTACCCGGAGTGGGACAGATCACGCGCGCGGCCGATCCGGCGGCGGGACGAGGAAGAGGACGAGCCCACCGATTACGCGGGCGCGTTCATCGCCACGGCCTGCTGGTACGTGGTGCCGATCATCGGCTATGTGATCTGGGCGGCGACGATGTCGTCGGAGCCTCGTGCCGGTTGTGTCAACGCGTTCGGGGTGCCGTGTCCGGCGCCGCGATCGGAGGCGTTCACCAATCTTCTGGACGGCGTGCCGCAGATCGCGGTCGCGTTGGCGCTGGGCATCGCGGTGGCGATGTTCCTGGGGTGGGCGACGTCCGGCTGGCGCGCCTGGACGATCGGGTTCGCGTCTGCGGTACTGGGTGCCGGCATGGCAACGGTGATCTTCGCGGTGCTCGCGACGCAGCTCTGAGCGGATCGGTTCCCGTCGAAGGGTCACAGCATCCTTGCGGGACGATCACCGATGCTCACGCTTGGGTCTCTGTCCGGTTACGCTCGGAGCCGATCACGGGCAGGTCGTCGTCTGACTGGCCAGACACCTTTCAGGGAGGCTTCCATGGTCAGTCGGTTCCGTGTCACCGCCGTCGCCGTGATCGCGGCGTTGAGCCTGGCAGCATGTGGCGCATCAAGCGAGGACAGCCCGAGCAGCTATGAGCGGGCGCAGACGGTGAACCCCGAAGGCGGACGGCCCGGTCCGCCCGCGACCGGCGAGGCCGCGGACGAGGCGGCGGCCGGCGAGCAGGAAGCGTCGAGCCAGCCGGTGTCGACGTTCGCGGTCGACGTCGACACCGCGTCCTACGGCTACGCGAAGCGGCAGCTCATGGCGGGTCAGCGTCCGGCGGCGAGCTCGATCCGTCCCGAGGAGTTCGTGAACTCGTTCCAGCAGGGGTACCGGCAGCCTTCCGGCGACGGTTTCGCGGTGTCCGCGGACGGCGCCCGGCTGCCGAAGACGCACCAGAACAGCGGTGACACGGCCCGGTTGCTGCGGGTGGGGTTGCAGACGAGGGATGAGCCCGACGGACAGCGGCTCGACGCGTCGCTGACGTTCGTCGTCGACGTGTCCGGTTCGATGGCTGAGCCCGGCAAGCTCGACCTGGTCAAGAGCGGGCTGCATACGTTGGTCGACCAGTTGCGTACCACGGACTCGGTGGCATTGATCGCCTACTCCGACGAGGCGGAGGTGCTGCGGCAGATGACGCCGGTCCGGGACCGCTCGGCGCTGCACGGGGCGATCGACCGCTTGCGCGTGGCCGGGAGCACGAACCTGCAGGCTGGGCTGCGGCTGGGGTACGAGACGGCGCGCAAGGCCTTCCGGTCGGGTTCCACGAACCGTGTCATTCTGCTCTCCGACGGCCTTCCGAATGTCGGCTCGACGAACGCCACGTCCCTGGTCCGCGAGGTGCAGGAGGCGGCGGCGAAGCAGATCACGATGATGGGTGTCGGGGTCGGCAGCGACTACGGCGACAAGTTCATGGAGGAGCTCGCCGACAAGGGCGACGGTTACGTCGTGTATGTCAGCGACTCCGCCGAGGCGAACAAGGTCTTCGTGGAGCAGTTGCCGGCGACGCTCGCGGTCCGGGCGCTGGACGCGAAGGCCCAGGTGGAGTTCGATCCCGCGGCGGTCGTGTCGTACCGGCTGATCGGCTACGAGAACCGCACGCTGTCGGCGTCGGCGTTCCGCAACGACCGGGTCGACGGCGGCGAGGTCGGCCCCGGTCATGCGGTGACGGCGCTGTACGCGCTGCACCTGCGCCCGGGCGCCGAGGGTCACCTGGCAGATGTACGCGTGCGCTGGCAGGACCCGCGCACGCGTGAGGCGAGCGAGCAGAACCTATCGGTGACGGTGGCGTCACTCGATCGGGAGTTCGCGTCGGCGACGCCGCCCGTGCAGGTCTGCTACACGGCGGCCTACTTCGCCGAGGTGCTGCGGGCCAGCCAATACGCGGGCGAGGTGCGGCTCGACGATCTGCTGCGGCTCGCGCAGCGCCAGGCGGAGGGGGACAGGCAGGTCGCGGAGCTCGCCGACGCGATTCAGGCGGCGATGAAGTTGTACCGGTAGGGGGCAGCGAAAAGGGGCCCGTCCGTCGGACGGGCCCCTTTTCGTGCACAGCGTCTTACTTGGCGGCCGTGACCCTCAGCGTGAAGCTGGCGGCGACCTCGGGGTGCAGCTTGATCTGCACCTTGTAGTCACCGACGGACTTCACGTGGCCCGGCAGCTCGAGGCGGCGCTTGTCCAGGGTCGGACCGCCGGCCTTCTGCACCGCGTCGGCGACCTCGGCCGGGGTGACCGAGCCGTAGAGCCGGCCGCCTTCGCCGGCACGGACGGCCAGCTTGACGGTCAGGTTCTCCAGCTGGGCCTTGACCTCGTTGGCGTGGCCCAGGTCGCGGATCTCACGGGCCCCACGGGCCCGCTTGATCGTCACGATCTGCTTCTCGCCGCCCTTGGTCCAGCGGATCGCGAAGCCCTGCGGGAGCAGGTAGTTACGGCCGTAGCCGTCCTTGACCTCAACCACGTCGCCGGGGGTCCCGAGACCGGTGACCTCCTGCTTCAGGATGATCTTCATGTCAGCCTCCCCTTATCGCGCAGTCGCGGTGTAGGGGAGCAGCGCCATCTCGCGCGCGTTCTTGACGGCACGCGCGATCTGCCGCTGCTGCTGAGCGGTCACGCCGGTCACCCGCCGAGCGCGGATCTTGCCGCGGTCGGAGATGAACTTCCGCAGCAGCGCGGTGTCCTTGTAGTCGATGTAGGCGATGCCCTCCTTGTCGAGAGGGTTCACCTTCTTCTTGGGTTTGCGCAGGGCCGCAGCCTTCGCCATTGCTCTTGCTCCTGATGCCATTAGAACGGGGGCTCGTCGTCGAAGGATGAGCTCGACCTGCCGCCGCCGCCACCACTGTTGGCGGTTGCCGGCGCTGAGCTGGCCCACGGGTCATCGCTGAACCCGCCGCCGCCGCCACCGCTGTTGCCGCCGCCGCCGCCACCAGAGCCGAAGCCGCCACTGCCACCGGAGCGCTGCATCTTCTGCACCTTGGCAGTCGCGTTGCGCAGCGAGGGGCCGATCTCGTCGACCTCAAGCTCGATGACAGTGCGCTTCTCACCCTCGCGAGTCTCGTAACTCCGCTGCTTCAGGCGGCCGGAGACGATCACGCGGGTACCACGCTGCAGCGACTCGGCGACATTCTCAGCCGCCTGACGCCACACCGTGCAGGACAGGAACAGCGATTCGCCGTCCTTCCACTCGTTGGTGGTCTTGTCCAGGAACCGGGGGGTGGATGCCACCCGGAACTTGGCCACGGCCGCCCCAGACGGAGTGAAGCGCAACTCGGGGTCGTCGGTCAGATTGCCGATGACCGTGATCGTGGTGTCTCCTGCTGCCATATTGAGTCAACTCCTCGCGCACTGGTGTATGGCCCACCATGACACAGGGGTATGACAATTCCCCGGGTGCCAGGTGGCCGGCCAAACAGGTCGATCTCGCCCGGAATCCGCTTAGCGGACCTCGGGCCGGATGACCTTGGTGCGCAGCACGGACTCGTTGAGTCGCAGCTGACGGTCCAGCTCTGCCACCGACTCCGGCGATGCCTGGAGGTCGATGACGGCATAGATGCCCTCGGTCTTCTTGTTGATCTCGTACGAGAGGCGCCTACGGCCCCACACGTCGAGCTTCTCCACCGAGCCACCCGACGTCCGGATCACGTTCAGATACGTGTCGAGCGACGGTGCGACGGTGCGCTCCTCGAGACTTCCATCGAGGATCACCATGATTTCGTAATGACGCAAGACGTTCTCACCTCCTACGGGCTGAGCGGCCGCGGTCCATCCGCGGCAGGAGGTCGTGCGTCGTCTGCCATCCGACGGATAGCAGACCGAGCTAGGGTACACGGTGCGCGTGCACAAAAAGACCGCGGGGCGCGTCATCCGCTTCTCTGGGTGGGACCTGGGGAGGAACGACCACACCGGTGCGTTGGATGACGGCGCCCCGCGGAGCTACCTAATTGTACCTTAAGCGTAGCTAGCGCGTGATGACCGCTGCGCAATAATAGCCCGAATTGCGGCGATTCCAACACCCACCACGCAGACGGTTGCGACCAGAGCCAGCAGCCCCGTGGGGGCGTTCGTGGCCGGGCCGCTCGCCGCGACGGGCTCTTCCACATATACCCGCTCGTCTGCCGACGCACTCGGGTTCGCGTTGGCGGCCGCGCTGGGCGACGCGGTCGCGTCCGGGCCGAGCAGCGACGGGTCGACCGGCTCGGTGCCGGTCCCGTCCGCCTCGCCGGTGCTGCCCGACGCGTTCGTCGACGGCTTGCGGGTCGAGCGGCCGTTCGGCGACGCGATCGCGTTGTTGGCGGCGGCCGCGGCGGCACCCGCGGGCCCCTGCGAGCTCGCCGGCTTGCCGGCCTGACCGCCCTGGCCGGCAGCGGGTGCGGCCGGCGGCGCGGTGACCCCGACGGAGACCGGCTTGAACTGCTCGACCACGCCGACGCCGCAGGAGAAGGTCATCGCGACGTCGACCGGGCCCTTCTTGAACACGACCGGCACCGCCTGGTTGGGCTGCACCGTGGAAACGGGCTTGCCGTCGACCTTGAGGGTCGCGCCCTGGCCGAGGCGGTTGACGAAGTTGACCCGCGACTCGGCCGGCACCGAGACGCTGCCGGTGTTGGGCTCCGACTTGCACACCAGCAGGCTCAACACGCTCCCGCCGCTGAACTCGACGGTCGGGGTGGAGGGTGCGGCGTGCACGGGGCTGGCGCCCACGGTCAGGGCCGCGGCGACAAGCGCGGCGGCGGCTGCCGCCACGCGGAGTGCCGGTCGGTGTCCAGACAAGGTAGCCATCCAAGGTTGAGGATTGATCAGATGCGGTTCCATCGAGGCCGCGCGATCACGGCGACCCAGTTGCGTAACGACGCGGCCGACTGGACGGTGACGGAACCCCGGCATTCCGGACCCTTCGGTCGGGTTACCGCCGAGGCCAGGCCCTGGGTCGCGCAAACTGTCGGTGCCACGTCGTAGGCTCTGCGGCATGCGAATCGGTGCTCACGTCGACCCCGCTCAGCCACTGGCCGAGGCAGCGGCACGCGGCGCTGACCTGGTCCAGTTCTTTCTGACCGACCCGCAGGCCTGGGCCGATCCCAAAGACCGTCCCGACGCCGAGGCGCTCATCGCCTCCGACGTCGACATCTACATCCACGCGCCCTATCGGATCAATGTCGCGTCGTCCAACAACAAAATCCGCATCCCCAGCCGCAAGCTGCTCTTCAGGCACGCGGCGGGCGCGGCGAAGGTCGGCGCCAAGGGCCTGATCGTGCACGGCGGGCACGTCGAGACGGCCGACGGCCTCGACGCCGGCTTCGACAACTGGCGCAAGACGTTCAAGTTCGCCTCCGACGAGGGCGGCTTCGCGACGCCGGTCCTGATCGAAAACACGGCCGGCGGCGACAACGCGTGCGCCCGGCGCTTCGACGCGCTGGCCCGGCTGTGGGACGCGGTCGGCGAGTATGAGGTCGGCTTCTGCCTGGACACCTGCCACGCCCACGCGGGCGGCGAGGACCTCCTCGACATCGTGGAGCGGGTCAAGGCCATCACCGGCCGGATCGACCTGATCCACGCCAACAACTCCCGCGACGGCTTCGACTCGGGCCGCGACCGCCACGACAACCTGACGGCCGGCGAGATCGACCCCGAGCTGATCGTCGCGGTGATCCGGGCCGTCGGCGCGCCCGCGCTGGTCGAGACGCCCGGCGGGGCCGACGGGCAGACCGCCGACATCACCTACCTGCGGGAGCGGCTGGCGTGAGCAATTTGTCCGAGACCGAGAAGGATCCGGAGGCGGAGCCTGAGGAGCCGCCCGCTCCGACCTCGGGAGAGCCTGCGTCCGACAACGGCAAGTCAGTCGCCGCCCTGGATGCGGCCTCGTCCGGTGGCACTGCGGACGCCACGCCCACCAGCACCAGCCGCGCCGCGGACACGGCCGTGACGGCCGGTGCCACGGGTCATTCGGCCGAGGACAAGCCCGGCGACGGCAGCGGTGCCCAGCCCGGCGACGCCAAGCCCGACGACGCGGAGGCCAGCGCCAAGACCGACGCGGCCAAGACCGACGACGCGGAGGCCAGCGCCAAGACCGACGCGGCCAAGACCGACGACGCGAAGGCCAACAGCGCGAAGGCCGACGACGCCAAAGCGGCGGGCGGCGACGGGGCAGGCGAGGCGGCGGAGGGTGCGAAGCGGGTCAGCCTGGTCAAGGCGGATCCGTTCGGGTCGTTCGCACCGGTTCCCGAGGTGGTGCCCGGCCGGGGGCGCAGGGTGGCGACGCGGGTCGGCAACGCCGTCGGGGAGTTTCTCGGGCACGAGTGGACGATGGCCGCCATCGGCTCGGTGCTGCTCGCCGCGTTCATGACCTGGCCGACGCTGAAGCATCCCGGGACGACGATTCCGCAGGACACGGCGGACCCGACGCTGCAGGCGTGGCAGATGGCGTGGGGCGGGCACATCCTCACGACCGACCCGACGCAGTTGTGGAATGCGAACGCGTTCTTCCCCTCGAAGTACAGCTACGCGTTCTCGGACACGCTGCTCGGCTATGCGCCCGCCGGCATGATCGGCAGCGGGCCGGTGGCGGCGCTCGTGCGGTACAACGTCATGTACGTGCTGATCTTCGCGCTCGCGTTCTTCGGGGCGTATGTGCTGGCCCGGCAGCTGGGGGCGAAGCCGACGGGGGCGATCGTGGCGGGGGCCGCGTTCGCTTACGCGCCGTGGCGGCTCGGGCAGGCCGGTCACCTGCACGTGCTGTCGGTCGGCGGGATCGCGCTCGCGCTGGCGATGCTCGCCCGCGGGCACGGGTTCTCGTTGCGGGACGGCTATCAGCCGGACAAGCGGCGGTGGGGCTGGGTCCTCGCCGGGTGGCTCGTCGCGGCGTGGCAGATCAGTCTGGGCTTCGGCATCGGGATCCCGTTCGTATATGCGCTGCTGCTGATCGTGGTGGCGACCGCGGTGTCGTGGGGTTACCGGCACGTGCGGAAGTGGGCGGTCACGCGGCCCTTCGGCTGGAAGCTGTTCTTCGCCAACCTCGGCGGCGGGACGGTCTTCGCGGCGGTCGGCGCATTGATGGCATACCCGTATCTGCAGGTGCTGAAGGATCACCCGTATGCGCGGCGCAGCGAGGAACTCGTCGGGCTGTTCTCGCCACCGTTGAAGGGGTTCTTCATCGCCCCGCCGGAGTCGTGGCTGTGGGACGAGGCGTATGCGGGGGCCCGCGCCACGCTGACCTGGGCTCCGGAGATGGCGCTGCTGCCGGGCTTCTTCCTGTACGGGTTGGCCTTCGCCGGACTGTTCGTCTCGACCTGGCGGCTCAAGCACCGGCTCTGGATGCTGGTCGGCGTCGTCGCCTCGGTCGCGCTGGCGATGGGCACGAACGGGCCCGGGAAGGGCGAGTTCGGCTACCTGGCGCTGTACCGTGCGCTGCCCGGCTTCGACGGCATCCGCACGTCGGGGCGGCTGGTGGTGTGGACGACCCTGTTCCTGGGTCTGCTCGCGGCGGGGGCGGTGAGCGCGTTCGCGGAGCGGGCGGTGGAGCTGTTCGCCGACCGGACGCAGTCGGAGCCGGGCGACCGGGCCGGGTTCCTGCCGCGCATGGCCACGCTGATCCCGGTGATGCTGGTGCTGTTCGAGGGCGCGCACAAGACGCCGCACCCGGTCGTGCCGAACACGCCGATAGCGATGAGCTCGGTGCAAGGTCCCTTGATGGTGTTGCCGAGCCATGAGCTGTTCGACATGAACGTCATGCTGTGGAGCACCGACGGGTTCCCGAAGATCGTCAACGGGGGCAGTGGCTTCACGCCGATGGACCAGCAGGAGCTGCGGCTGACGATGCAGCAGTTCCCCGACGCGCAGACGGTGGCACTGCTGCGGGAGCGGCGCATCCGCACCGTCGTCGTGGTGCGCAGCCAGGCCCTCGGCACCGCATACGAGCGGGCGATCGACGCGCCGATCGACGGCCTCGGCCTGACCCGCACCGAGCAGGGCGACGTCGTGCTCTACAAGGTCGAGGACAGCTGACAGACAAACCCACGAACGAAAGAGCGAGCCAAGAACAAAGCAAGGGCCGGCGGGGAGAACCCCGCCGGCCCTTTTCATGCAGCCGTTTTGACCAGTGGTGGCGGTTCGATGAGTGGTCGTTCGACGTCGTCGCGGTTGAAGACGCCGCCGTCTGGGTCCTCGCCTTCGTACGTGTCGCGGACGACGTCCATCTCAGGGTGCCGGATGTCGCGGATCACGTAGCCGACCAGCACGGCGAGCGTGACCAGTCGCAGGATCGAGGCGAGCACGAACACGCCCTCCGGGAACACCTGCCGGCCTGAGGCGCCCATGAGCTCGCCGTAGAACGACACGAAGTAGAGGACCTCGGCCACCTGCCAGGCGAGGAACGCACCCCAGCGGGGACGGGCGAGGACCGCGAGGGGAATCAGCCACAGCACGTACTGCTGCGACCACACCTTGCCGGTGAGCAGGAACGCCGCCACGATCAGGAACGCGAGCTGCGCGAGGCGCGGCGGAGTCGGCGCGGTGAGGCCGATGACGAGGATGCCGACGCAGCTGAGCAGGAACAACCCGAGGTACAACACGTTCAGCGTGGAGTGCTCAGGGTCGGTGTCGAGGTTCTGGAAGAAGGGGAACCCGTACTGGCCGGAGCCGCGCGGGAAGTGTGCCCCGATGTACCAGAGCGTGCCCCAGTCGATGCCCCGCTGGGAGTTGAAGTCCCAGAACTTGGCCCAGGACTCCCAGTAGAGGGCGGCGACGGGCACGTTGATCGCGAGCCAGGTGCCCGCGCCCACGCCGAAGGTGGCGAGGGCCTCCTTCCACTTGCCGGTGCGCAGGCACAGGACCAGCAGTGCGCCGAGGATCAGGACCGGATAGAACTTCGCGGCCGTTGCCAGGCCGAGGAAAAGACCGGCGAGCAGTGGTCTTCGGCGGGCCCAGAACGTGATCGCGATCGAGGCGAGACCGACGCAGAAAAGGTCCCAGTTGACGGTCGCGGAGACGAAGAGAGCGGGCGCCGCGGCGAACATCGCGGCGTCCCAGGGCCTTCGCCGGCGTACGGCGATCGTGGCGGCGACCGCGGCGATGCCGAACGCGCTGAGCACGACGGCGTTGAGGTCGTAGAAGGTCTGACCGGGGTTGTCGATCCGCTCGGCCTGGCCGAGGGAGTACACGGGCAGGCCGAGCACGCCCATGAACGCGCCGGTCAGGACCGGATACTCGACCTGGTGATCGGCGTAGGGGACCTGACCTTCGTTGAGCCCCTCGGCGTAGTAGAGGGCCAGCACGTCGGTGTAGCAGAAGTACTTGTACTGCTTCATGTCCGCCCACGCGCCGTCGCGACAGGGGGACTTCTGCATCCACGAGAAGCTGAGCATGGCGCAGATCAGCAGCAGGACCACCCGCGCGGGGGTCCAGAAACGGCTCGACGTCCGCACAGCGTGACTGCCCAGCGGCCCACCGATCGACTCGGAGAGGCCACCGACGAAGCGGTCGGAGTTGGCGGGCTCGTCACTCAGGCGGTGCTCGGGTCGCACAGTCGGCGGCATCGCATCACCGTACCGTCGCGACCTCCGAGACGGATGCACCACCCGACGTGGTTTGCTCGCCGCGACGCCGGATCGGCAGCGCGAACAGCAGCGCGAGGCCGAGCAGCACATACCAGTTCTCGATGAAGAAGCCGAGGACGCCCTTGCCCCACGGATCGACGGGCAGGCCCTGGTCGTACAGCGACACCATCCCGATGCCGACGGTTACCGCGATCAATACGGCCAGCCACCGCCGACCGGCGTCGACGAGGACGACGATGGCGGGCACGAACCAGTAGATGTGGTGGATCCAGGTGATCGGGCTGGCCAGGCAGCCGACGAGACCGGCGATGGTGAGGCCGACGAGGTCGTCGCCGGCGAGCGCGGCCCGGCGGGCCCGCCACAGTCCGACGCCGACGACGGCGATGACCAGCAGCACCCACAGCCAGCCGGGCGCGTCGTAACGGGCAAGGAGGCCGCGCAGCGACTGGTTGGGGATGTAGGCCTTGTTGCCGATCCCGTCGCCCTTCCACAGGGTGTCGCTCCAGAAGTCCCACGAGGCGCGGGGCGCGACCGCGGCGGCGACCAACGTGGCCACGGCGGCGCTCACGATCGCCGTAATGCCCGCCCTGTACCGCCGGCTGACCAGCAGATACACGATGAAGATCGCCGGGGTCAGCTTGATGGCGGCGGCGAGCCCGATCAGCACGCCCGCCCACCGGCTCTCCCGCGGCAGCAGGATCAGCAGGTCGGCCAGGATGAGCACGATCAGCAGGACGTTGATCTGCCCGAAGCTGAACGTTTCACGGATCGGCTCGAGGGTGCTGAACACGACGGTCGACAGCACCAGCATGAACGGCAGCGACCAGCCGTGCCGGCGTGCCACCGGGGCGACCAGCCAGTAGCTGGTGACGAGCAGACCCGCGATGGCGATGACCGCGTAGACGGTCACGGCGGCGTTCTTGCTCAGCAGCGCGTACGGGACCAGCACCATCGCGCCGAACGGCGGGTACGTGAAGCCGAGCGCGCCCTGCGTGTCGTCGGGCTTGGTGAACGTGTAGAGGTCGTTCCCGTCGAGCCACCAGTCGATGGCCATCCGGTAGATCGTGAGGTCGTAGAAGTGGTGCCGGATGCCGTACCACCAATGGGCATAGCCGACCAGCGCCACGAACAGCGCGAGCAGCCCCCACCGAACGGCTTTCAGCCTGCCCGCTTCCAACGCAAACCCCCAACGACAGCGGCCACGGTCCCGGCGAACATACCGCCGTTACCGTGGCCGCACATCTTCGGCCTACCGGGATCAGCGCCTTCGTGTCGGCGTGATGGTCGGAATGATGCCGCCGCCGTTGCCGCCGCCGTTGCCCGGGCTCTGGCTGTTGTTGCCGCCGGGGCCGCCGCCGGGGCCAGGGCCGCCGCTCGGGATGTTCGGGTCGACCGGGAGGCTCGGCTGCGGCGAGACGCCGGTGCCGACCTCCAGGTTGCCGACGTTCTTCGGACCCGGGAAGTTGATCTTCGGCTGCTTCATGATGGCCTCGGCCTTGTCCATGAAGTCCTGCCAGATCGGGCCGGGCAGGTTACCGCCGATGATGCCCTTGCCGCTGCTGTCGACGATCTTCTGTTCCTCGGCCTTGTTGCCGACCCACACCGCGGCGGCCAGGCCCGGCGACTTCTTGCCCGGGTCGTAGGCGGTGTAGCCGACGAACCACGCGTGCGCGTTGGACGTGGTCTGGCCGAGCTGCCAGGTGCCGGTCTTGCCGGCGATCTGGCGGCCGTCCTTGAGCTTCAGCCCGTAGTGCTTCGGCACGCCCTGCAGGACGGTGTTGAGGTCGTCGGCCATCTGGTCGGTGAAGCCCGGGATGCGCTTCGGGTTGATCACTTCGCCGTAGGTCTTCCTGCCGCCTTCCCACACCTCTTTGAGGAAGTGCGTCTTGGCCGCGACGCCGCGGGCGGCGAAGGTGGCGATGCCGCCGGCGTGCTCCAGGACCGTCACCGGGTACTGACCGAAGGCGACCTCGGTGTTGAAGTACTTCGGGAACACGTCGGCGCCCTTGTTCTTGACCAGGTCGATCTTCGTGGACTTGCCGTCGACGTTGGCCCACATGTCGGTGATGCCGGCCGCCCGGGCGGTGTCGATCACCTTCGCCGGGCCGACCTTTTCCGCGAGCGCGAAGAACGGCACGTTGAGCGACATGACGGTGACCTCTTCCAAGGTGCACCACTTGCCGTCGCCGGACTTGCACTTCGGCGAGGAGACGTTGCCCTCACCGGCGTTCTTGACCGGGTTCTTCGCGGTACGGCCACTGGCGGGGAACTGCTGCGGGGAGTCGCCGTTCCAGTAGGAGTCGATCGTGTAGCCGGCCATGAGACCGGTCGCGAGCGTGTAGACCTTCATCGTCGAGCCCGGCGGGTGGCCGCCGCAGCAACTGTCGGAGCCGTCGCTGAGCACGGGGTCGTTGTAGTAGCCGGCGAAGTCGCCGCCGGTGCCCTTGTCGCCGCCGTAGTAGGCCTTGACCGCGCCGGTGCCCGGCTCGACCGCGACGAGGGCGGCCTGCAGGTTCTGCGGATACTTGTTGATCCGCGACTCCGGGTTGCGGCTGGCCTCCTGGACCGCGGCCTGCTGCAGCTTCTGGTCGATCGTGGTGACGATCTTCAGACCACCGTTGGCGATCTTGTCGAAGTTCTTGCTGCCGTCGGGGTCGACGCCCTCGTACAGCAGCGCGCCGGTCTTCGGGTCGGTCAGCGCCGCGACCTCGTCGAGCACGTGGTGCACGATCAGGCCCTCGGGCTTGTCCATGCTGCCCTGCGTCTTGATCGCGTTGGCTCGGGACTCGGCCGGCGTGATGACCTTCGCCGGGTAGGCCATCTTCGTGTCCGCCTCTTCGGGGTTCACGAACTTCAGGCTGAGCATCCGGCCCTTGATGTAGTTGAACCGGTCCGTCGCCTGGGACTTGTCGATGTTCGGGTCGAAGGGGCTGCCCTTGGCGTTGTTGCCCTCAGGGTTCTTGATGATGCCGGCGAGGACCATGCCCTCGGCCATGGTGAGTTCCTTCGCGGGCTTGTTGAAGTACGCGATGGAAGCCGCCTGGATGCCGTACGCCCCACGTCCGAAGTAGACGATGTTGAGGTACATCTCCAGGATCTTGTCCTTGTCGAACTCCTGGTTGAGCTTCAGCGCGATGACGGCCTCGCGCAGCTTCCGCGCGTAGGTGACGCCCTCGAGGTCGGCCCAGTGCCGCGCGTACTGCTGGCTGATCGTCGACGCACCCTGCCGGTCACCGCCGGTGACGTTGTTCCACGCGGCGCGGACGACGCCTTTGTAGTCGACGCCGTCGTTGGTGTAGAAGCTGTTGTCCTCGGCCGCGACGACGGCGTGCCGGACGTCGGGCGGGATGTCGTCGATCGTGATGACGGTGCGGTTCTTGTCGCCGATGCGGCCCATCGGGGTCACGCCGTCGGCGTAGAAGATCGTCGTCGACTGCTCCATGGCCAGGTCCTGGGGGAGCGCGACCTGGTCGAAGTAATACGTGCCGCTGACCATGCCGATGCCGGCGATCATGATGAACGCGGCGATCGAGGCGATGACGATGTTGCGGCGGCGCCGGCGCTTGGCCTTGGCGCTGGACTTGCCGCGGCCGGAGCCGCTGCCGTCGGGGCCGCCCGGACCGCCAGGGCCCCCAGGACCGCCGGGCCCGCCCGGACCGTCGCCGAAGCCCTCGGCGCCCATCGACACGGAGGCGCGGCCGACCGTCGCCCGCCCGACCGTGGCGCGGCCGGCGGAGGACCCGGGCACCGACGCGGAGCCCGACACGGACGCCGAGCCGGAGACGGACGCGGACCCAGAGACGGATGCGGAGCCGACCGACGCCGAACCCACGGACGCGGACCCCGAAGCGGGGCGCACGGGCACGGAGGCCCGCCCGGTCCGCGGCTCGTCAGCGGAGGAGGCCGGCGGGCCGCCTACGCTCGCCCGGCCCACCGTCGCCCGGCCGGCCGCACCGGCGCTGGGTGCCGGCGGCGGCAGGGGAGGCGGAGGTGGCAGCGGGGGACCACCGAAGGGGTCGTCACCGTCCGGTCCCGGGAAGGATCCAGGAACCTGCGCCCGGCCCGGGGGGGAATTGGTCGGGTCACCGTAGTTCATTCGTCCCACCTTGCCGGTTGCGTCGTTGTCGCATGCTCCGTCGCCACCATGTCTGTGAGCTGAGGCACTCGTCGGTCAGGGTCCAAGTCTGCGGTCTCGGCGGTCAAGCGGCCGTGAGGCCGCCACTCGTCACCACCTGTCAGGGCATCGATGCAAATCGGCCCGCCACGGTCGCGGGCCAGCTTCACTCCGCCGCCCCTCCTCGGACCCGCGTCGACGACCGACCAGCGGCTCCATCGTCCGATCCGGCCGCAAGGCCGTCCCGTCCCAGCAGATATTGCTCCACGAGGTGATTCCAGCCGCAGTCGCGGCAGACCTCCACCACGTAGACGTGAAACTCACTCAGCGTCATGGCCAGAAGCGACAGCTCCGTCAGGCGGCGGGCCTGACCGGACGACTGCCGCAGCTCATCCCCATAGATGTAATGCACATGGGTGAGGTTCTCCCGGCGGCACACCGGGCACAGCTCGTCCGTCGGCTCGCCGTGGAATTTCGCTGCGCTCTTCAGGTATGGCGACGCGTCGCACACCTCATAGGTGCCGACGCGCCCGGAATGCACCTCACGCAGCAGGGCGCGTCTCCGCAAGGAGAAGTCGACCACCTGGCGCTGGGTACGCATGCGCCGAGGGTACGCGGTCCCGCGCCGCTCGGCGACATCGGTCACGATCGGTAACCGTCGGATAGACGATCAGCGGTGTGTTCCAGGTCATTCGGTCATGCGCGTTGCGTCCGTTCGGTCATGCGCCTACCGTTGCGATGTATCGGACCGATACATCGGCCGGGTAAACGGAGGGAGGCTGGGAATGCTCGAACTGGCGATCCTCGGTCTTCTCCACGAGTCCCCGATGCACGGCTACGAGCTGCGCAAGCAGCTCACCACCAAGCTGGGCGCGTTCCGGGCCGCGATCAGCTATGGCTCGCTGTACCCCACACTGCGTCGTCTCCAGACGGACGGCTGGATCTCCGAGGGTGCGCCGCCGGCGGGCATGCCGGCGTCACCCGATGAGGTCCCATTGCTGACCGGCAAGCGCGGCCGCGTGGTCTACACGATCACCGCCGAGGGCAAGGAGCGCTTCCAGGAGCTGCTCACCGCCGCCGGCCCCGAGACCTACGACAGCGAGGCGGGCTTCGGTGTCCACTTCGCGTTCTTCGCGCGCACCGACCCGGCGACCAGGCTGCGGATCCTCGAGGGCCGCCGCCGCCGCGTCGAGGAGCGCCGCGAAGGTATGCGCGACGTGCTGAGCAGGGCCGCGGAGCGGCTCGACGCCTACACCCTGGAGCTGCAACGCCACGGCCTGGACGCGTGCGAGCGCGAGGTCCGCTGGCTCGAAGAGCTCATTGCGAACGAACGCAATGGCACCACCCCTCAACCGCCTTCGGCAGATCCGGAGCGGTCATCGTGAACAACAAGAAGGAGGCATCCGCGATGGGCTCCGTCCGCGTTGCCATCGTCGGTGTAGGCAACTGCGCCTCGTCCCTGATCCAGGGCGTGGAGTATTACCGCACCGCCGACCCGAATGACCGGGTACCGGGTCTCATGCACGTCAAGTTCGGCGACTACCACGTCGGCGACGTGCAGTTCGTCGCCGCGTTCGACGTCGACGCGAAGAAGGTCGGCCAGGACCTGGCGGCCGCTATCAGCGCCAGCGAGAACAACACCATCCAGTTCGCCGACGTGCCGCCCACCGGCGTGACCGTCCAGCGCGGCCCGACCCTCGACGGCCTGGGCCAGTATTACCGCGAGATGGTCGACGAGTCCGACGAGCAGCCGGTCGACGTGACGGCCGCGCTGCGCGACGCGCAGGTCGACGTGCTCGTCTGCTACCTGCCGGTCGGCTCGGAGCAGGCGGCGAAGTTCTACGCCCAGGCCGCGATCGACGCGGGCTGCGCCTTCGTCAACGCGCTGCCGGTGTTCATCGCCTCCAACCCGGAGTGGGCGCAGAAGTTCACCGACGCCGGGCTGCCGATCGTCGGCGACGACATCAAGAGCCAGGTCGGCGCCACGATCGTCCACCGCGCCCTCGCGAAACTGTTCGAGGACCGCGGCGTCGAGCTGCTGCGCACGTATCAGCTGAACTTCGGCGGCAACATGGACTTCATGAACATGCTGGAGCGCACCCGCCTGGTCTCGAAGAAGATCTCGAAGACCCAGTCGGTGACCTCGCAGATCCCGCACGAGATGGCGAAGTCCGACGTGCACATCGGTCCCTCGGACCACGTGCCGTGGCTCGACGACCGCAAGTGGGCCTACATCCGCCTGGAGGGCAGGTCCTTCGGTGACACCCCGCTCAACGCGGAGCTCAAGCTCGAGGTCTGGGACTCCCCCAACTCGGCCGGTGTCATCATCGACGCGCTGCGCGCCGCGAAGATCGCCAAGGACCGCGGTATCGGCGGCCCGATCCTGTCCGCGTCGAGCTACTTCATGAAGTCGCCGCCGGTGCAGTACAACGACCACGACGCGCACGCGTCGGTCGAGCAGTTCATCGCCGGCGAGATCGAGCGCTGATCTCGTTCCTTATTATCTAGGGCCCCTTCCGTCGGGAGGGGCCCTAGATATGTTCAGAGCAGGCCGAACTCGCGCTCGATGCGCACCTTGGCCTCCAGCTCCAGCAGCACCTTCTTGCGCCAGATGCCACCGCCGAAGCCGACCATCTTGCCGTCGGCGCCGACCACCCGGTGGCACGGCACGATGATCGGCAGCGGGTTGCGGTTGCAGGCGACCCCGACCGCCCTGGCCCCGTCCGGCTCGCCGACCGCGGCGGCGATCTGCCCGTACGTGCGCATCTCCGCATACGGGATCGCCCACAGCGCCCGCCAGACGGCCCGCTCGAACTCCGAACCTCCGCGCACCGACAGCGGCACCGTGAACGACCCCGACGCTCCGCCGAAGTAGCGGGTCAGCTCCTCGACGGCCTGATCGAGCACCGGATCTTGAGAGGTCAACGGCCCGGCCGCGCCGCCGAAGCGCACCGCGCACACTCCGGTGTCGTCCACCGCGATCCCGACCGCGTCGATCGGTGCTTGCATTTCCGCCCAGCGCACGCAAGCAATTGTGCCCGATAACCCGAGTGTCAGATTTGCGTCCGATCGATACCCTCCAGTTGCCAGGCGGGACGGGGGAGGGGGCCGGCGATGGATGTCGTATTTCTGGTCATCGGCGGCATCGGCGTGCTCGTGCTGGCCCTGTCATTGCTCGTCGGCGACCTGCTGCATTTCGACGTCGACCACCCGGACGCCGGCGGTGTGTTCTCCCTGCCGGCCATCGCCGGGTTCATCGGCGCGTTCGGCTTCGGCGCCGCGATCGTCTCCGCGGTCGGCGTGCCCGGCGGTCTGCTCGTCGCGGTGATCGGTGGCGTCGTCGCCGCCGTCCCGACCGCCTGGCTGGCGACCCGGCTCGCCCGGATGGCGATGAACATGCGTACCGACGCGACACCGACCCAAAGGGACATGATCGGCACCACGGGTGTCGTCGTCACCCCCATCACCGTGAACGGTTTCGGCGAGGTGCGGATCTCCCTCGGCGGGCAGCCGGTGAAGCTGAGCGCCCGCGCCGACCATCCGATCGCGCTCGGCACCCGGATTCTTGTGGTGGAGGCGACGAGCTCCACCAGCGTGATTGTCGAAGAAACCCCTTTATAGAAGGGCGGACATATGAATACGGTCCTGCTCATCGCAATCGGTGGCGCGGTCCTGCTGATCCTGTTCCTGATGCTGTTCGTGGTGTCGCGGATCAAGGTCGCCGGCTCCAACGAGGCGTTCATCATCACCGGCCGCAAGGGCAAGTCGGTGCAAGCACTGGACGGGTCGCGCTCGACCGACCTGTCCGGCCAGAAGGTCGTCATGGGCGCCTCGGTGTTCGTGATGCCAGTCGTGCAGCGGCTGCAGGTCCTCGACCTGTCCAGCCGCCGCATCCACGTCGAGATCACCGGCGCGGTGTCCAAGCAGGGCATCCGCGCCAATCTGCAGGGCGTCGCGATCGTCAAGGTCGGCGGCACCGAGGACGCGATCCGCGCCGCCGCCCAGCGGTTCCTCAACCAGCAGCAGGGCATCGACCTGTTCACCAGTGAGGTGCTCGCCGGTGCGCTGCGCTCGATCGTCGGCCGGCTGACCATCGAGGAGATCATCCGGGACCGGACGGCGTTCGCCAGCGCGGTCGCCGAGGAGGCGGAGCACTCGCTGACCAACCAGGGTCTGGTGCTCGACACGTTCCAGCTGCAGGACATCTTCGCCGAGGGGTCCTACCTGCAGGACCTCGGCCGCCCGGAGGCCGCCCGGGTGCTCCGCGACGCCGCGATCGCCGAGGCGCACGCCCGCCAGGCCGCCGAGTCGGAGCGGCTCAAGGCGGAGGAGGCCATCGCCGAGGCGAACCGGAACCTGTCGCTCAAGCAGGCCGGCATCCAGGCCGAGATCGACGCGGCCAAGGCCCGCTCCGCCGCGGCGGGTCCCCTCGCCCAGGCCGAGCGGGAGCAGATCATCCTGGCCGAGCAGCAGAAGGTGGCCGAGCGCAACGCCGAGCTCAAGCAGCGGCAGCTCGACACCGAGGTCCGCAAGCCCGCCGACGCCGAGCGCTACCGGGTCGAGCAGGAAGCGGAGGCGGCCAAGAACGCCGCGATCTTCAAGGCCGAGGCGCAGCGGCAGTCCGTCATCGCCGCCGCGCAGGGCTCCGCCGAGCAGGCGCGGCTCACCGGTGAGGGCGAGCGGTCCCGCCGCGCCGCGCTCGCCGAGGCCAACGCCATCGAGGGTGCCAAGGAGGGCGAGGCCGAGCAGCGCCGGCGCGTCGCGATCGCGGAGGCGCTGGAGCGTGAGGGTGCGGCCGAGGCGACCGCGATCCTGGCCCGCGGCCAGGCCGAGGCAGAGGCGATGAAGCTCAAGGCCGACGCGTTCGCCACGTACGGCGAGGCCGCCATCCTCGACCTGCTGGTGCGGGTGATGCCCGAGGTGGTCAAGGCGGCGAGCGCGCCGATGTCCAACATCGACAAGATGACCGTGATCTCCACCGACGGCGCGTCGTCGCTCACGAAGTCGGTCGCCGGCAACGTGGCGCAGGGCCTGCAGCTCAGCAACGACCTGACCGGCATCGACCTGGCGAAGCTGCTGGGCAGGATCACTGGCACGACGGTGGACGAGCCGATCAACGGTCGCGCCGCGGTCGAGCCGCCGAAGGCGTAGGGGCATATCTCGGGCCCGGTGGAGGCAGAAGTCTTCACCGGGCCTGAACGAGCCGTAGGCTTTTGCGGTGTCCACCGCCACCGCAGCCGCCCATCCGCAGTCACATTTCGTGCGGGCAGTCCTGCGGCAACGGGGCTTCCGCCGCCTGCTCGGCGTGCGGATGGTGGCGCAGATCGGCGACGGCCTCTTCCAGGGCGCCCTGGCCGGCACCGTGCTGTTCAATCAGGACAAGGCCGCCGACGGCATGGCGATCGCGGCCGGTTTCGCCGTGCTGCTGCTGCCGTATTCGCTGATCGGGCCCTATGTCGGGGTGTTCCTCGACCGGTGGCGGCGGCGCACGATCATCTCCCGCGCCAACCTCCTGCGCGCCGTGCTGGTGCTGCCGATCGCGCTGTACATCTGGCAGGGTCACGACTCGCCGGCGCCGTTCATCCTCGCGCTGGTGGTGACCGGGCTGAACCGGTTCTTCCTGGCCGGGCTGTCCGCGGCGACCCCGCACGTGGTCGACGACCACATGCTGGTGACCGCCAACTCCTTCTCGGCGACGCTCGGCTCGCTGAGCTTCTCCGTCGGCATCGGCGCGGCCGGCGCCCTGATCAAGACGGTGCTGGCCGCCTCGTTCCACGGCTATGCACCGGTCGCCGCGCTCGCCGCCGGCTTCTATCTCGTCTCCGCGCTGCTGGGCCGGTCGTCGTTCACCGCCGACGAGCTCGGCCCCGACACCGCGCAACGGGCCAGGAGCTCGATCCGGCAGGCGGTCGGCGAGGTCAGCCGGGGCACGATCGCCGGGGTCCGGCACCTCGCGGCCAAGCGCGGCGCCGCCTATCTGGTGCTGGTCCAGGCCGTGTTCCGGCTCCTGTACGGCGTCGTGCTGCTGGCCAGCCTGTTGCTGTTCCGCACCGTGTTCAACAACGGTGAAGACGTCAGCGGCTCCTTCGGTACCATCGCCAACGCCTTCATCGCGGGCGGCATCGGGATGCTGCTGGCGTCCTTCGTGACCCCGCCGGTGGCCCGCCGGATGGGCGGCTGGCGGTGGGTGACGGCCGTGCTGGCGGCCACGGGCGCGGCGATCCTCGGCTTCGGGCTGCCCTTCGACCCTGTGCTGCTGCTCGGGGCGGTGTTCTTCACCAACCTCGCGGCCCAGGCGATCAAGATCGTCACGGACACGTCACTGCAGCACGAGTGCGCCGACGACTTCCGGGGGCGGGTGTTCAGCATCAACGACACCGCGTTCAACATCATGCTGGTCGCCGGCATGTACATCGGCGCGCTGACCCTGCCCTACACCGGCCGGTCGGCGGCGGTGCTCAGCGTGGTCGCGGTCTGCTACGTCCTGGCCGCCGCCGGCTATGCGGTGCTCGGCGGCCGGTGGGCCCGCCGGGTCGGCGACGACATCGCGCAACCCGGCGGGAAACACCTCACGTCGGTGACCTGACGCTTCTAGCTGGTCTTCTTCGCCTTCGCCTGGGTCGACGAGGAGTTGAACGACAGGGTGTCGCCGTTGCAGGTGTACTTGGCCGGAGTGTCGTCGGGCTCGAACGGGTCCTCCTGGCTGTAGCCGATCGACGGTGCCGTCGTCAGCATCTTGCCGGTGGCCTTCGCGTTCTCGTAGACGATGCTGCCGCTGGTGGTGTGGACCGTCGCGGTGACGGTCGCGTTGACCGTGACCGTGATCGCCGTCGCCGTGCCGGAGATCGTCGGGTTGGCCTTGTACACGCTGTTCTCGTACGTCTCGGTGTAGGAACCGTCCGAGCCGAACTTCAGCTTCGAGCCGTTCTTGTCGAGCGTGAGCTTGAGGCCGCCCTCGACGTTGGCCATCGGCGCTTCCTGGCTGTAGCTGGTGGTCGTCCAGCTGCCGATCAGGCACGTGTCGATCGCCGCGCTCGGCTTGGCGCTCGCGCCGGCGCTCGTGCCCGTCGTCGCGCCGGTGTTCTTGCCGGGGTCGGCGACGGTCTTCGGGTCGTCGTTGCCGCGCAGGGCGACCACCGCGACGATCGCGATCACGAGGATCACGACCACGCCGGACAGCGCGATCAGCGGCATCATGAACTTGTTGCGGCGCGGCGGGGGCGTCGGTGACGCGCCGTACTGGCCGCCGTAGGTGGTCGGCGGGAACGCCGGCGGTCCACTGACCTGGCCCGGGTAGGCCGGCTGGCCGCTGACCTGGCCGGGGTAGCCGGGCTGACCCGGGTAGCCCGGGCCGCTGACCTGCTGGTCGGGGAACGAGGGTCCGCTGCTTTGATAGCCGGCATAGGGCGCGCCACTGTACGGGTCGCCGCTGTAGGGCGAGCCGCTCACGGGCGGTTGCGGCGCCTGCGGGACGCCTCGATAGGTGCGGCACTGCGTGCAGTAACCGTTCGTATCAATGCCCATGCCGCCGCAGTTGGGACACGGCTGCATGTCTTCCTCCAGGGTTTCAAGGGGGGATCGCTTAGCGACGGTAGCTGAACGCGTCTACGTGCAGAACCGACCGAATCGCCACATGCACGACGCATCGGTGGTCAAAGTTCCGACAGCGTTGAACCCGCCACGCGTCCTCCGGAAGAATGTGCGTTGTGTCTCAGCCGCTGGTCGTCGTCTTCGCCGGAACGTCGTGGGACGGGGTGACCGGCTCTGACCGGCTCCTCGCCTCGGCGCTCACCCCTCATGCTGACATCCTTTGGGTCGATCCGCCGATCTCCGCGGCGACCCCGGACCGCTACCGCTACGGCGCCTCGCGTCTCGGCGTCGCGCCCCAGATCCGTCAGGTCTCCGACGGTGTGACGCGGCTGACGCCGCGGGTGCTGCCGCTGCACACCAGGCCCTACATCAAGGTCAGCACCGCGGCGCTGATCCGCTCGCAGACCCGCTGGGCGCTGCGCAAACTCGACCGGCGGCCGGCCGCGGTCATGGCCTGCAACCTCGTCGACGTCCTGCGCAGCTGGGGACCCGGGGTCGCCAAGGTGCTCTACGGCACCGACGACTATGTCGCGGGCGCCGAGCTCATGGGGCAGGACGCGGCACGGGTCGCCGAGGACGAGCGCCGTCAGATCGACAACGCCGATCTGGTCGTGGCGGTTTCGACGGTACTGGCGGAGCGCTGGACCGGCCTGAACGCCAAACGGGTCGAGCTGATCCCGAACGGGGTGCAGACCTCGGCGTACCGGACGCCCGGCGAGCCCGCGGCGCTGCCCAAGCCGCTTGCCGGGCCGGTCGCGGGGGTCATCGGCCAGTTCTCCGACCGGACGGATTTCGAGCTGCTCACCGCCCTGGCCGACGACGGCGTGTCACTGCTGCTGGTCGGGCCGCACGACGCGCGCTGGGAGCCGGAGCGCTTCCCGGCGCTGACCGAGCGGCCGAACGTGGTCTGGGTCGGGCGGCAGCCGTTCGAGTCGCTGCCGACGTTCCTGCGGCACATCGACGTGGGCGTCACGCCGTACAAGGACACGCCCTTCAACCGGGCGTCGTTCCCGCTCAAGACGCTGGAATACCTCGCGGCCGGGAAACCGCCGGTGAGCACCGACCTGCCCGCGGTGCACTGGCTCGACTCCCCGCTCGTGCGGGTCGCCAGCACCCCGAAGGCGATGGTCGCGGCGGTGCGGGAGGCGGCGGCCGAGTCCCACGACCCCGACCTTGTCGCGGCCCGGCAGGCATTCGCCGAGCAGCACTCGTGGGCGGAACGAGCGAAGGCGTTGGCGGCGACACTACCACTTTGAGCTGTATGTAATCGTATGATCACATAATGTCATCGCCTCCACCGCCTTTGTCTGCTTCGCCTCCGGATCCCGATTCCAGCCGCGGACCTCGCCGGTTCGAGCTGGAGTCGGGGCCGCCGGCGCGGCCGTCGTTGCCGTCCCGCGCGTATGAGCCGCCGGACGAGCCGCAACCCGACGAATACGAATACCGCGAGCCCATCTACGGGTTGACTGCCCGTGGTGACGTGCCGGACTACGAGCCGCCCCGGCCCGGGGCGCCACGGCCGCCGGAGCTGGCCGAGCCGCTGCCGCCGCAGGCGCCGGATCCGACGCTGCCCGCGTGGCTGCGTCCGGCGTCACCCGCGGAGGACGTGCCGGACATTCACCCGCCGGGCGAGCCCGCTTCCGGCCGCGGCGCGGGCGCGCATTCGGCCGCACCACACGAGGAGGCCGCCCCCACCGGCTCCGGCAGGCCGGGCCCCGGCTTCGGCACGGGCGGCGGTCCGGGCTTCGGCGCGGGCGGGGGGCCGGGCTTCGGTGCGGGCGGCTCGGCCGGTGGCTCCAACATGCCCGGCGGCAGGCCCGGCGCGCCGCAACCGCCCGGCATGCCCGAGCAGCGTCAGCGGCGGTGGTGGGTGCTTCCGGTCGTCGGCGGCCTTGCCGCGCTGCTGATCCTCGGTGGGGCCGGCACCGTGCTGCTGTACATGCGAGCCAACGACTCGGTGGACACCAGCGCGGGTCCGGTCGTTTCGGCGGCGGCGTCGACGGCAGAGACGGGCCCCGCCGCGCCGCCCGGCGCCGACGACGGCACCAGTCGCGGTCCCGCGGCCGGCCCGACCGGCGGTGGAGCGCCGCAGGCCGGGACGGGTGTGCCGTGTGCGTATTCGTCGGCGGACCGCGGCGGCGGCGACCCGCGCCTGGTGGCGACGCCCGCGCCGCGGTCCACACTGTCGGGCAAGCCGACGGCGACCCTGGAGACCAACCTCGGTGTGATCGGCGTGCAGCTGTACGCGGACCGGGCGCCCTGCACCGTCAACTCCTTCGTCCACCTGTCCAGGGACGACTTCTACAGCGACACGCCGTGCCACCGGCTGACCACCGAGGGGCTGTGGGTGCTGCAGTGCGGCGACCCGGGCGGCACCGGGACCGGCACGCCGGGCTACCAGTTCGGCGAGGAGAACCTGCCGACGACGCTGCCGCCGTACCCGCGGGGAACGCTCGCGATGGCCAACGCCGGCCCGGGCACGAACGGCTCGCAGTTCTTCATCGTCTACAAGGACAGCGACATCCCGCCGGACTACTCCGTGTTCGGCCAGGTGACGAGCGGCCTGGACCTGCTGGACCGGATCGCCGCCGTCGGCACCACCACGGGGGGTGCCGACGGTCCGCCGAAGCTGGCCGTGCAGATCACGGAGATCAGGGTTTCGTGAGGCCCTCGGCGGCAGCCCAGCGCAGCAGCTCCGCCTCGGCCTCGTCCCGGTCGAGCGGACCGCGCTCCAGCCGCAGCTCCTTGAGGTGCCGCCAGGCCCGACCCACGAGCGGGCCGGGCGGCACCCCGAGCAGTTCCATGATCGCGTTGCCGTCGAGGTCGGGCCGGACGCGGGCCAGGTCCTCCTCGGCGGCGATGCGCGCGATGCGGGTCTCCAGCGCGTCGTAGTCGGCTGCCAGCTGTGCCGCCTTGCGTCGGTTGCGGGTCGTCACGTCGGAGCGGGTCAGGCTGTGCAGGCGGGTCAGCAGCGGCCCGGCGTCGGTCACGTAGCGACGCACCGCCGAGTCGGTCCACTCGCCGCGGCCGTACCCGTAGAAGCGCAGGTGCAGCATGACGAGCTCGGAGACGTCGGTGATCACGTCCTTGGGGAACTTGAGCGCCTTCATCCGCTGCTTGGTCAGCCGCGCGCCGACGACCTCGTGGTGGTGGAAGCTGACCCCGCCGTCCGGCCCGACCGCCTTGGTCGCCGGCTTGCCGACGTCGTGCATCAGGGCGGCCATGCGCAGCGTGAAGTCCGGCCCGTCGGTCTCGTGCCCGATCGCGTTGCGGACCACGATCAGGGTGTGCTCGTAGACGTCCTTGTGCTGGGCGTGCTCGTCGATCTCCAGCTTCAGGCCGGTCACCTCGGGCAGGAACGTCTCGGCCAGCCCGGTGTCAACCAGCAGCCGCAGGCCCGTGATCGGGTCGGCGCCGCACATGAGCTTCACGAACTCGTCGCGGATCCGTTCGGCGGTGATCCGTGCCAGGTCGCCCGCCATGGCGGTCATCGCTGCCCGTACATCAGGCGAAACGGCGAACTGCAGCTGCGCGGCGAACCGTGCGGCCCGCAACATCCGCAGCGGATCGTCGGCGAAGGAGTCCTCCGGGGCGCCCGGCGTGCGCAGCACCCGGTCGGCGAGGTCGGCGAGGCCGCCATACGGGTCGGTGAACTCGTGGCCCGGCACCGACACCGCCATCGCGTTGACCGCGAAGTCGCGGCGGCGCAGGTCGTCGACGAGGTTGTCGCCGTACTGCACGATCGGGTTACGGCTGACCCGGTCGTAGGCGTCGGCGCGGAACGTGGTGACCTCGATGCGCAGACCCCGGCGGGCGAGCCCGATCGTGCCGAACTCCTGACCGGTCGTCCACACCGCCTCGGCCCAGCCGTCGATGATCCGCAGCGTCTGCTCCGGCCGGGCGTCGGTGGTGAAGTCCAGGTCGTCGCCGAGGCGTCCGAGCAGCGCGTCGCGCACCGAGCCGCCGACGAGGTGCAGCTCGTGCCCGGCCGCTGCGAACCGGCGACCGAGCTCGTCGGCGACGGGGGAGACGCGCATCAGCTCGTGCACGGCACGGCGCTGGGCGTCGGTGAGGGCGCGCGGGGATTCAGCGCGTGCGCTCTCGGCGCGTGCGTTCTCAGCGCGGGTGGATTCGGCGCGTGTGGTTTCGGGCATCGGTCGGTGAGCCTATCGCGAGGGCATGAGCGGTGAGCAAGGAGCGGACACCGAGGGTAGTTGCCGTGTCGGGGTCGGTGCGCGCGATTTGTCTGCTCGTCGGTGGGGCGGCAGGAATGTCGGGGGGTGCCACTATGGTCTGTGCTGCGAGCGGAAGCACGGCCGAGTTGGGGTGTGGCGGATGGACCCGGCAGACGACGGGCGCTGGAGCAACGAGCCGACGGCGGTGCTGCGTCCCGTGGGCGAGGGTGCCCACAGGGCGCATGACCCTGCCAACGCGCCCACGGTCAGCCTTCCGCTGATCACATCCACGCCTGAGATGACGGCGGACGCTCCCGTCGTCGAGGAGTCGGCGCCGCCGCCCGGGCCGGGTGACGACGAGAGCACCGGCACCGTCGTGCGCAACAGCAGCACGATGGCGATCCTCAGCCTGGTGAGCCGCGCCACGGGCTTCGTCCGCGCGGCGGCCATCTCGGCGGCGATCGGCGGGTTCGCGGTCGGCGACGACTACACGCTGGCCAACAATCTGCCCAACCAGATCTATGAGCTGTTGCTCGGCGGCGTCCTGGCCAGCGTGCTGATCCCCACCCTGGTGCGGGCGCGCAAGCAGGACCCCGACCGCGGCGAGGCCTATGCGCAGCGCCTGCTGACCCTGGCGGTGGTCGCGCTCGGCGCGGCGACGCTGGTGGTGGTCCTGGCGGCGCCGCTGCTGACCGCGGTCTACACACTCGGCAACGACAAGGTCACGACGACCGACCGCGACCTGATCACGCTGCTGGCATATCTGCTGCTGCCCGAGATCTTCTTCTATGGGCTGGCCGGCATCTTCGCCGCGATCCTCAACGTGCGGGGGCACTTCGCCGCACCGATGTGGACCCCGATCCTCAACAACGTCGTGATCATCGCCACGGCCGGCGTGTTCGTGATCCTCCCCGGGCCCAACCTGCCGACGCCCGAGACGATCACGCTGGCGCAGGTCCTGGTGCTCGGCATCGGCACCACGCTCGGCATCGTGATCCAGTCGCTGGGGCTCTGGCCGGCGATGCGCAAGACGGGCTTCAAGTGGAAGTGGCGCTTCGACTTCGGCAAGCTCAACCTGCGGGAGCTGGGCCGGCTCGGCGCCTGGATGCTGCTCTACGTCGGGGTCAACCAGATCGGCATCACGGTCGTGATGGTCCTGGCGAAGAACAACTCGCTGCGCGGCGGCGACGGCCCCGCGATCTTCAACAACGCGTTCCTGATCTTCATGATGGCCCACGGCATCGTGGCCGTCTCCGTGATCACCGCGCTGATGCCGCGGATCTCGTCCGCGGCGGCCGACGGCCGGTTCGGCGACGTCACCGAGCAGTTGTCGCAGGGCACCCGGCTGGCGTCGGTGATCCTCATCCCCGCCGCCACGATCTATCTGGTGCTGGGCCAGCCGCTCGCGGTGACGCTGTTCAACTGGGGGCAGTATGACTACGACACCGCTCTCGCGACCGGCTGGGTGGTGAGCGCGGCGGGCCTGGGCCTGCTGCCGTTCGCGCTGAGCCAGATGCAGACCAGCGTGTTCTATGCGATGCGCGACACCCGCACCCCGGCACTGGTCAACATCGGCGGTGTCGCCGTCCGGCTGCTGCTGGACGTGGCGTTCTACTTCATCCTGCCGATCGCGGCCGTGACGGCCTCGCTGATGGTGGGCACGGCGTTGTCCTTCGTCGCCGCGCTGCTGATGGGCTATTGGCTGCTGCGGGCGCGGCTCGGGCGGCTCGGCCTGGCGAAGGTCGCCGACACCCTGGGCCGGCTCGCGGCCGCGGCGGCGGTAGGTGGTGTGCTGGCGCTGGCCGTCGCGTGGGGCGTCGGCAAGGTGCTCGACCCCGGCAAGATCACCAGTTTCGTGCAACTCGTCACAGGTGGCGCGGTCCTGCTGGTCGCCTACGCGGCGGTCGCCCTCGCCCTTCGCGTGCCCGAGGTCCGCCAGTTCGCGGGTCTGATCAAGGGCAAACTCGGCCGATGATCACGTCGACCAGCGGCCATGCGCACATGTGGCGGGACGGTGGACGGCCGGACGGTGCGACAGTGCCGGACGGGCGGCGCTCATGCTTCGCCGGACGGGCGGTTCCGGGGTCGGGCATGCCGGTGAAACATGGGTGAAAGGTATATGACCGCTATGTCCTGGCATGGGTGATCAATTGGCCTCGCCGCGGGTGGTCCGGAGAAGATGACGTGTCGGAACCCTTAGAGCTGACCGGTAAGGTCAACCTCGACGCCTCGCCGGAGCGCTTAGGCTTAGTGACTGCGACTCGCGTTACGACGGACGCCATAGGTGAGCACACGGATCGGAAGGGAGGACGGGTGGCTGAGCTCGACGAAGGGCTGGAGACCGCGGGAGGAATTCCGCAGGTCCTGACCTTCGGCACCCCATCCGTCGGTGAAATCCTTGCCGAGCGATACCGGCTCGAAGACCACATCGGCAACGACTCATTGGGCCGCCGGCTGTATCGCGGGATCGACGTGATCCTGCGCCGGCCGGTCGCGGTCGTCCTGCGCTATCCCGGTGGGGAGAGCGCCAAGGAGATGCTGGGCGCTGCCGTGGCCGCGAGCCGGATCGTCCACCCGCACCTCGTCGGCGTCTATGACGCGATCGACGAGGGCACCCGGGCCTATGTGGTCCGCGAGTGGGTCGACGGAATCGCGCTTCGCGAGATCGTCGCGCAGGGTCCGCTGGACGCGGGGCGGTCGGTGGCGATCGCGTGGGCTGTCACGGACGCCGTGGCGTCGCTGCACGGGACCGGGATGGCGCACGGCAACGTGCACCCCGGGACGGTGCTCGTCGCACACGACGGGCGGGTCGTGCTGACCGACGCCCGAGCCGACGACCTGGCGACCCCCGAGACCGACATCCGGGCCATCGGCGCGGTGCTCTATTGCGCGCTGACCGGCTACTGGCCGCACCGCGAGGCCGGCACCTATTCGGTGCCCGACGGCGTGCGGGACAACTCCGGCGCGCTCGCCGCGCCGCGGCAGGTCCGCGCCGGCGTGCCGACGCACCTCGACTCGCTGGTCACCGACCTGCTCAACCCCGACCTGCCGCTGCCGTCGGCGGAGTCCCTCGCCGGCGAGCTCGCCTCGTTCGGGCAGTTCGAGGATGGCGACCTCGCCGACGCGGGCAGCGGTGGCGGGGAGCAGCTCGACTTCGAGGCCTTCGACTCGGCGTCGCAGTCCACCGCGCCGCCGAAGCCCGCCGGCCGGAAGCTGGCCGTGGGCGTGGTCGGCCTGCTGGTGCTCGCCCTCGCCGGCACGCTCGCCGCGGCGAAGGTGCTGGGCGACCCGACCGTGCCCGGCGAGACCACGCCGTCGGCGACGACCAGCGGCGCGCCGCAGCAGGCCAAGCCGCCGGCCGGGCAGCCGACGGTGCTGACGATCGACGGTTCCAAGGTCCGGATCGTGAGCCCGAAGGGCGACCAGGACAACGCCAAGGACGTGGCGAAGCTGGTCGACGGCAATCAGGCGACGACCTGGAGCACCGACCGCTATTCCGGCAAGGCCAACTTCGGTGGTCTCAAGGACGGTATGGGCGTCTGGATCGACCTCGGCGAGGCCAAGAAGGTCGTGTCGGTGCAGGTCGACCTGGCCACCCCGGGCGCCAGCGGTGAGCTGCGCACCGGCACGGCCGACCTCGGCAGCGGCACCGCGCAGGACCAGCAGACGGTCGAGCAATACAAGGTGGTCGAGGGCACCACCAAGGACGGGATGGGCCCCAACACCCTGTATGCCGGCCCGGCGGAGCCGACCCGCTACCTGCTCGTGTGGATCACGAAGCTGCCGAAGGAAAACAGCAGCGGCAAATACCGGGTTTCCATCGCTGAGATAACCGTTCGAGTCCAGTAGTCCCCACAGGTCGCTCGCGGTCGATAGGGTGCCAGCCGTGGAGGCGGAGCCGGGCGTGCGTCAGACGCCGGATGACACCGCCCTTCTGCATGCCCACGCCGCGGGCGATCCATACGCGTTCGCCGAGATCGTCCGGCGGCACCGCGACCGGCTGTGGGCTGTCGCGCTGCGGACCCTCGGCGACCGTGAGGAGGCCGCTGACGCCCTCCAGGACGCGCTGCTGTCGGCGTTCCGTGCCGCGGGCAACTTCCGGGGCGACTCGGCCGTCACGACGTGGCTGCACCGCATCGTGGTCAACGCGTGCCTCGACAGGATCCGGCGCCGGCAGTCACGGCCGACCGTGCCGCTGCCCGAGACCGACGTCACACCCGCGCCGGTCACCGACCGCGACACCGCGATGGACGTCCAGCACGCGCTGCAGCAGCTCGCCGTCGACCAGCGGTCAGCGCTCGTGCTCGTCGACCTCCAGGGGTATTCGGTGGCTGAGGCGGCGGTGATGCTCGGCGTCGCGGAGGGCACCATCAAAAGCAGGTGTGCGCGTGGGCGCGCCCGCCTCGCTGTGATGCTCGGCCACCTGCGGAACCCGGTCGGCAGTGGCGGCGTCCCATCACCGGACGGCACAGAGGCGGCGACCGGGGCCGCGGCGATCAGGAAGGAGGGCGGCTCGTGACGATGTTCTCCGACGCCGACTTCGACCTGCTCGCCGACTTCGTCGGTGGGGCGCTCGACGGCACTCCCGAGGCGGACGACGTGCGCCGCCGGGTCAGCACGGACCAGAGCTGGGCAGAGGCGTATGCCGCTCTCGTCACCGCTGAGGTGGCCGTCCGGGACGAGCTGACCGCGCTGGGCGCCGAGCCGATGGTCGTGCCGGCGGATGTCGAGCAACGGCTGAACGCAGCGCTGCAGGCCGCGCTGATCGCTCCTCAGCCGAACGCCGCGGTGCACGACCTCGCGCGGGCCCGTGAGGCGCGCCGGCACCGGCGGCAGCGCTGGGCGATCGGCCTGGCGACGGCGGCCGCGGTGCTGATCTGCGGTGGTTTCGGCGTATCCCTGGTCGTCGGCGAGCAGGCCGGCAACAAGGACGCGGCGACCTCCTCGGCCGACGGCGGCAACGGCGCGGTGGCACCGCAGCTCGAGTCCAACGGCTCCGCCGGGTCCGCCAACGGCTCCAGGACGTCCACACGGGCCGACGCGGCCGTTGTGGCCTCCGGCCAGGACTACGGGCCGGGCACGGTCGGACAGGTCATCCAGGCGTCTCCACAGGCCCCCGCGATGGTTCAGGACGGCAGCAGCGACAGCACGACCCTGAGCAGGTCCGCGAAGCCCGGCAGCGTGCCGGAGCCGCTGCGCCGCCTGCTGGACCCGGTGGCCAGGGCCGCCTGCCTCAGCGCGGTCGTCAGGGAATACGGTGGTCAGGTGGCATTGGTCGACTACGCCCGTTTCGAGGGGCAGCCGGCGCTCGTCGTCATCGTCGACGGCACCCGGGTCGGCGCCGGCAAACGACTGGTCATCGTGGTCGGGCCGGACTGCGGGATCGGCGGCGCGATCGCCGACGAGCTCTACCGCGGCACTGCCTGACGGTAGTGGTGATGTGGCACACGCGTCACCCCGCAACGGGAATCATCGGTTCGTAGGATGACGTTTTGCTGGCACAGGCTTAACTCGAGGAGTCGACCGTGGACGAGGTCCGCAACCTGATCATCGTGGGGTCCGGCCCCGCCGGGTACACGGCTGCCGTCTATGCGGCCCGGGCCAACCTCAAGCCACTGGTGATCGAAGGCGTCACATCAGGTGGCGCGCTGATGACAACCACCGAGGTGGAGAACTTCCCCGGCTTCCCGGACGGAATTCTCGGCCCGGAGCTCATGGACAACATGCGCAAGCAGGCCGAGCACTTCGGGGCGGAGTTCGTCACCGACGACGCGACTCGCGTGGCCCTGGAAGGCCCCGTGAAGAGCGTGTGGGTCGGCGAGACCGAATACCGTGCCCGCGCCGTCATCCTGTCCACCGGGTCCGCCTGGCGCCCGCTCTCCGTCCCGGGGGAGCAGGAGCTGCTCGGGCGGGGCGTGTCGTCCTGTGCCACCTGTGACGGGTTCTTCTTCCGCAACGAGGACATCGTCGTTGTCGGTGGTGGCGACTCGGCGATGGAGGAGGCGACGTTCCTCACCCGCTTCGCCAAGACGGTGACCATCGTGCACCGGCGTGAGTCGTTCCGCGCCAGCAAGATCATGGCGGAGCGGGCTCTCGCCAACGAAAAGATCAACGTCCGGTGGAACAGTGTGGTCACCGAGGTCCTCGACCGGGGCGGCCGCGTCGGTGGTCTCCGCGTGCAGGACGTCAACACCGGCGAGGAGGCCGACCTCGACGTCGCGGGCGTGTTCGTGGCGATCGGCCACGACCCGCGCAGCGAGCTGTTCCGCGGTCAGGTCGAGCTGGACGACGCCGGCTATGTGAAGGTGGCCGCGCCGAGCACCCGCACCAACGTCGAGGGCGTGTTCGCCGCCGGCGACCTGGTCGACCACACCTACCGGCAGGCGATCACCGCCTCCGGCACAGGTTGCGCGGCGGCGCTGGACGCCGAGCGCTACATCGCGACGCTGTAGTTCAAGACGCTTGAGAAGTAGAGGGAGTGCGTATGGGAGCCATCCAGCCGGTCAGCGACAAGACCTTCGAGGCTGACGTCCTCAAATCCGAAATTCCGGTTTTGGTGGACTTCTGGGCTGAGTGGTGCCAGCCGTGCCGGAAGATCGAGACGATGCTCAACGAGATCGCCGTCGGTGACCTCGCCGACAAGGTGAAGATCGTCAAGGTCGACATCGACAGCAACCCCGAGACGGCCCGCGCCTACCAGGTGCTCTCCGTCCCGACGCTCACCGTCTTCAAGGACGGCGAGCCGTTCCGCTCGGTCGTCGGCGCCAGCCCGAAGAGTGCGCTGGTGCGGCTCATCGAGTCGGCGCTCGAGCCCGCCTGAGCCCAGCCGAGAGCATCGACGCGCCCCGCCTTCAGGTAAGGCGGGGCGCGTTTTCGTCAAACACCGCGTGATGACGCGTCCCTGAGCGGTGAGCGGTACGCTGCGGTGCAATCGCAGGCATTTTCAGGAGGACCACATGCGGGCAATCCGGCGCGGAGCGCGGGGCGCGGCAGTAGCCGAGATCCGCAGCATTCTTGTCGTGCTGGATCTGTTGGCTGACGTCTCACAGACCGATCCCGAGTTCGACGAGGACACCGAGCGCGCGGTCCGCGCGTTTCAGCAGAGCCACGGCCTCACCGTGGACGGCGTGGTCGGCGACGAGACCTGGCGGTCCCTGGACGCGGCGCGGTGGCGGCTCGGGCAGCGGGCGCTGTTCCACACGGTCGGCGACCCGTACATCGGCGACGACGTCCGTCAGCTCCAGGAGCGCCTGCTGGAGATGGGCTTCAACCCCGGACGCGCCGACGGCATCTATGGCAGCCGCACCGCGCACGCCGTCGCCCAGTTCCAGCGCGAGGTCGGGCTGCGTCCCGACGGCGAGTGCGGGCCGGCGACCGTCGGTGCGCTGCGCCGCCTCGGCCGCAAGGTGATCGGCGGCCGCCCGCAGCTGCTCCGCGAGGCGGAGACCTTCCGCGACTCGGGCCCGACACTGCTGGGCAAGCGCATCGTCATCGACCCGGGCCACGGCGGGCCCGACACCGGGCACGTCGTGCCCGACGGGCCGCTGCGGTGGGCGGAGGCGGACCTCGTATATGACCTCGCAGCCCGCCTGGAGGGCCGTCTGGCGGCCGCGGGCATGCGGGTGAACCTCACCAGGGGTCCGCAGCCCACAGCGGCTCTCAGCGACCGTGACCGGGTGCAGCTGGCCAATGAGCTCGGCGCCGACCTCCTCATCTCGATCCACCTCGACGGCTACCGCAACCCCGAGGCCGAGGGCGTCGCCACCTATCACTACGGCACCGTCTCCGGGCCCACCTCGATCGTCGGCGAGCGCCTGGCCAAGCTCGTGCAGCGCGAGATCGTCGTGCGCACCGGGCTGCGCGACTGCCAGACGCACGCGAAGACGTGGGAGCTGCTGCGGCTCAGCCGGATGCCCGCCGTCCGGGTCGACGTGGGCTATCTGACGTCGCCGACCGACCGCGAGCGGCTCATCGACCCGGCGTTCCGCGAGAAGGTCGTCGAGGCGATGATGGCCGCGGTGCAGCGGATGTATCTGCCGGTCGAGGTCGACGTGCCGACCGGCTCGATCGACGTCAGCCTGCTACGGGCGCTGACCAACAACTCGGTCTGAGCTCCGCAACAAAAAAGAGGCCCCATCCGGGGCCTCTTTTTTGTTGGTCAGCTTCTCTTGCCGGTCAGCTTCTTTTGCCGGTCGGCTTCAGGGCTGCATGCTGCGTGTCGCCGGCCGCACCGGGAGCACCGGGCGCAGCAGCGACTCCGGGCTCATCGAGCCGAGCAGCTTCTCCAGCGCGTATTCCACATCCGACTTCCACGACAGCGCGGTGCGCAGCTCCAGCCGCAGCCGCGGATAGCGCGGGTGCGGGCGGACCGTCTTGAAGCCGATCGAGGTGAAGAAGTCCGCCGGCGCCAGGCAGCCCTGCTCGTTGCGGCCGGCCTCGTCGACCTCGCCGAACTTCGCGTCGCCGAACGCCTCGATCGCCTTCACGCCGCGCTTCGTCAGGTCACGCGCAACGCCCTGGACGAGCATCCGGCCCAGCCCACCGTCGGCGAACGGCTGCACCACGTGCGCGGTCATCAACAGCACCGCGTCGGGGGAGACCGGTGAGGTCGGGAACGCCATGGACCGCGGCACGTACGCCGGGGGAGCGAACATCACGAACCCGGCCGGCATGCCGTCGACGTAGACGAGCTTGCCGCAGGAGCCCCACTCCAGCAGGGTCTGCGACACCCAGGCTTCTTTTTCCAGTCCTGGGTCGCCGTTGGCGCAGGCCCGGTCGGCAGCGACCGGGTCGAGCTCCCAGAAAACGCAGGCACGGCACGATCGAGGCAGATCCTCGAGGGTGTCGAGCGTCAAACTCACGAGACGTCGCGACATTGGCCCATCTCCGCGCGCTGCTTACTTACGGTCAACCGTGATGATGCTACGCACCCATCACCGGCCATGGGGGTCATCCGGCCAGAGTTCCTCACCCGGCACCGCCTCCGCTGCTCACCTTCGTGTCACCGTGGGTCCTACTGCGCCGTTTCCGCCTGCTCGTTCGTCCCCTTCACCAGCGGCGGCGGTTGTTCATGTACTGCCTTTTGTTCCTGTGCCGGCGTCGGCTCGGCCGGTGCCGGATCTGCGGGCGCCGCCGGCTCGGGGGGTTCCACGTGAATCCCGGCGTCGCCGACATCCGTCCGGGCCTCCTCTCGGAACCTCGCCGGCGCCGTCCAGTTGATCCGCGGCGGCTCGGCGAGCGGCCGGCCGCCGAACTCCGCGAGCCACGCGGCGACCAGTGCCAGGTTCTCCCGCCACTGGTCGTCCGGGATCGGCGGGAGGATGTCGTCCCACAGAGCGAGGAACGTGCCCTGCAACTGCAGTCGTCCGTACGGCCGGGCCAGGAACCACAGGTGCAGGTGCGCGGCACCGTCGCCCCACCGGTTCACGTGGACCCGTGCGACGCCGTCGAGCGAGCGGATCGCGCGCTCCAGCCGCACGGTCATCACGCCGAGCTCGGCCGCCAGCATGTTGGGCAGGTCGCCGAGATCCAGGTGCGACCGAGACTCGAGGATCAGCACGGCCGGCAGCCCGGTCGGCCGGTCGAGGCTCCGCACGCGCCACCGATCACTCACCCAAATGTAGGCCTCGTCCGGCGCCCCGCACGCCCGGCACTCGGCCGGGTTGTCACCGTGACGCGGCGGCTCGATCGGCACTGGGTCGAGCAGACGCTTCACCCGGAGGTCACCCTCGAACGGGAACGTCGGCCAATAAGTAAACGAGGGCAGCTGCGATGGCGTCTCGGACACGAGCCGACCCTAGCCCACCCCGGCGCCGGTGTCCGCACCCTGTGGACAGTGCACCCGTCGGGACCTTCGTCCACAGGCTCTCAACGCCCCTACCACGCGGTTTCACGTGAAACGCGATGCCTGTGGATAACCCCTGTGGATAAAGTTCGCCCAGAGCCATTCTCAGAGCAAAACAAAACGGCCGGACTTTTGCCGTCCGGCCGTTCTGATCGCCGTTTTCCGCGTTGGTACGACTAGCGCCACCCCGACATCAGCGACGGGGCCATTCGAGGAGGGCTTCGCCGTCGTTCGGGGCTTGCCGGCCCATCCACTGCCATCGGCCCGGTGCCGCCAACGCCGCTCTCGCTGTTACCCGAGAAGCCCCCGCCCGCTGCTGCTCTCGCTGTTGCCCGCGCTCGCTTACTGCTCTCGCTGTTGCCCTCGCTCGTCGACGCCGATGATGCCGACGATCCGCTCGAGGTCGTCGACGGTCGCGAACTCGATCGTGATCCGACCCTTGCGCTGACCGATGTCGACCTTGACCCGGGTGTCGAACCGGTCCGACAGCCGATCCGCGAGATCCGACAGCGCGGGCGCGTGCGGCTTCGCGCGACGCTGCGGTGCCGCCTTCTTCGCCGTCGCCCCCTCCGCCACCGCGAGCGAGACCATCTCCTCGGTCGCCCGGACCGAGAGCCCCTCGGCAACGATGCGGTGCGCGAGCGTCTCCTGCTCCTCAGAGTTGTCGAGGCCGAGCAGCGCCCGGGCGTGTCCTGCGGACAGCACTCCCGCCGCGACGCGACGCTGCACCTGCGCTGGGAGGTTCAGCAGGCGGATCGTGTTCGAGATCTGCGGCCGGCTCCGGCCGATCCGCCGCGCCAGTTCCTCGTGCGTCGCGCCGAACTCCTCAAGGAGCTGCTGATACGCGGCCGCCTCTTCCAGCGGGTTGAGGTTCGCGCGGTGGATGTTCTCGAGGAGCGCGTCGCGGAGCATCGCGTCGTCGCGCGTCTCCCGGACGATCGCCGGGATGGCCTCCTTACCGAGTGCCTGTGCCGCGCGCCAACGACGCTCGCCCATGACGAGCTCGTACTTCTTCGGCCCGCCCGTGCTGCCGTCGCCTTCGCCGGCCTCGATCGGCTCGGGAAGCTCGCGCACGACGATCGGCTGGAGGAAGCCGACCTCCTGGATCGAGGTCTTCAGCTCCTCGATGGCGTCGTCGTCGAACACCTGCCGGGGCTGCTTCGGGTTCGGGACGATCGACGTCACCGAGATCTCGGCGAAGCGCGCACCGGGGACCGGGGCGAGCTGCTCCATCGGCTCGGCGGCAGTCACGCCGTTCGTCGGAGCGTCGATCGAGGCCGGAGGAGTCGCCAGCGCTGTGGCGGTGCCACCCGCCGCGCTCTCGGCCGGCGCGGCGGTGGGGATGAGGGCGCCGAGCCCTCGTCCGAGCCCTCCACGTCGGTTGGACTTCATGCCACTCCTCCAACCTGCGCATCATGCGCACCGCGCAGCGCGATCTCCTGCGCCGCCTCGAAATAGCTCACCGCACCGCGGGAGCCCGGGTCATACGTCATCACGGACTGGCTGTAGCTCGGCGCCTCGGACACGCGCACGTTGCGGGGGATCACCGCGTTCAGGCACTTCTCCCCGAAGTGGTTCCGCACGTCCTGCTCGACAAGGTCCGCGAGACGGGTGCGCCGGTCGTACATCGTCAAAAGCACCGTCGAGATGTCGAGCTTCGGATTCAGGTGCGACCGGACGAGCTCGATGTTGTTCGTGAGGGCCTGCACACCCTCCAGCGCGTAGTACTCGCACTGGATCGGGATCAGGACTTCCTCCGCGGCGACGAGCGCGTTGACGGTGAGCAGGCCGAGCGACGGCGGGCAGTCAATAAAGATGTAGTCGTAGTCGCTCCCGCCGGCCTCGATGGCGCGCTTCAGACGCGACTCACGGGCGACGACCGAGACCAGCTCGATCTCGGCGCCGGCGAGGTCGATCGTCGCGGGCACGGCCCACAGGTTCGGGATGCCTTCGACCTGCTGGGTGACCGCGTCGAGCGGCGCACCGTCGATCAGGCAGTCGTAGACGTCCGGCACGCCAGAGTGGTGGGGGACGTTCAGCCCCGTGGAGGCATTGCCCTGCGGGTCGAGGTCGATCACCAGGACGCGGTTGCCGTGCAGCGCCAGGGCAACCGCGATGTTGACCGCCGTGGTGGTCTTTCCCACCCCGCCCTTCTGGTTCGCCACACACATCGTGCGTCGCCGTGGTGGGCGGGGCATGGTGATCTCCCCGCTCGGATTGAGGATCTCCACGGCGCGCTTTGCCTCCTGTGCCAGCGGGGGGTCTTCGGTTTCACGTGAAACATACGCGTCTGTCATGGCGCCCTCGGTATCCGCGGTGACGACGGACGGGTGTGGCCGGGGGGACGGAGTGCCCCGTCGCTCGGACCTCATGTCGGCTCTCGTCTCGGCTTTCGCTTCGTCTGCAGCGGATTGTGAATCGGCTCTGGGCACGACCGGTTTTCCGCCCCGGCCGTAAACAGTACCGGTAGTCGTGCGATCGATCGGCCCGCTGGCGCGAAACTCCACCGTGGCGCCGCGTGTCGTTTCGGCTGGGTTCTCGGCGCGGGGTTGGGGGACCGGCCGCGCCGGCGGGCGAACGCCCCACCCCTCTATCCCCTGACCTTCTTCAGGCCCATTCGCCGCTTGAGGAGCCGGTGCCCCGGGAGTCATCGGTGGCGCTGGGGTCGCCGGAGTCGCCGTTTCACGTGAAACATAGGGGTTGTTATCACCGCTGTCGCGCACCATGTCAGTCCCGTCCCGCTCGGAAAGCTGTGCACTACTGGCCGTCAGCGACGCGGTGCCCAACTCCGACGCGCCGCATTCTTGCTTGGCCACGACCGCCGGCGCCGGGAACGCAAGAACGGCGCGCGGCCAGCCTACGGCGCACAGGCGACCTGAGCTATGGCTCACCGGCGCGTCGTCGCTCTTGTCACTCTCACCCGGCCGTAGGAAGACCAAAAAGCCGTCGACTCGGCGGAGAAGACCGCCGAGTCGCTTCGCCGGAGCGGCCGGCCAGCCGCTGCCGCAGTTTCTGATGTCCATCGTCGAACCCCCGCGTTCCCCGTGACCGGAGGACGCTTTCGGCCCGCCCCCCGGTTTACCGCCCGCGCTTGCCGCTCTTACGGCGCTGCGCGACTTCCCGTTCGCGCACGATCTCGACGACCGTCGTCGGCTCCGCAAGGACGGTGTCCCCGCAAAGGCGTACCGACGGCGTGCCCGCTCCGAGCCGGCTCAAGGTCTCCGCGTGCTCGGCAATCTCGGCCGCAGCGGAGGCCCCTTTGAGCGCAAGCAGTCGCCCGCCGACGGCGGTGAGGGGGAGACACCAACCGGCAAGCCGGTCCAGCGGTGCGACTGCTCTGGCGGTGACGACATCGGCGAGAGGGAGCTTCCCGACGCACTCCTCGGCCCGCGCCCGGACCACGGTGGTCCGCTCGAGGCCGAGCGTCGTCACCGCTTCGGAAAGGAACGCGGTACGTCGTGCGAGCGGCTCGACCAATGTGACGACCAGGTCGGGACGAGCCACTGCCAGCACCATACCGGGCAGCCCAGCCCCGGAGCCGACGTCAACGACCGTGGCGCCCGATTGGATGAGATCGCCGAGGACCGCGCAGTTGAGCATGTGCCGTTCCCAGATCCGCGGCGCCTCCCGCGGCCCGATCAGCCCCCTGACCACACCATCGGTGACAAGCAGCTGAGCGAACCGCTCCGCCAACGGCAGCCTCTCGCCGAACACCTTCTCAGCCGCACCCAACACCTCAACCGGAACAGCACCATCCATACGCCAAGCAAATCACGCCCCTTCCCCCCACCACGAACGAGCGACTCTGACGCCCGTGTTTCACGTGAAACACGGGGCACCCGCCGGCAGCCGGTACGCAAAAAACCGGGTGCCCGCTCCATGTGCGGAGCGAGCACCCGGTTTTCGATCCTTGGTCTATGCGGACTTGAGCTCGGCCGCTGTGACCGCATTACGGAAGAGCATGGCAACCGTGGTGGGGCCGACGCCCCCGACGCGGGGCGTGATAGCTCCGGCGACCTCGGCGCAGGACTCGTCCACATCCGGCAGAAGGCGGCGGCCGGAGTAACGGACACCGCCGCCGATGACGACCGCGCCGGGCTTGACGTGCTCCGGCTGGATGATGCCGGGCACGCCGGCGGCGGCGATCAGGATGTCGGCTCGCTGGGTGTACCTCGGCCAGTCCGCGACACCCGTGTGGACAACCGTCACAGCGGCGTTGGCTGTCGGGCGCTTCTGGGAGAGGAGCATGGCCAGGGGGCGTCCGAGTGTCGCGCCGCGACCCAGGATCACGACCTCGCGGCCACTGACCGGGATCTCGTAATGCGCGAGGAGCGCCTCGATGCCGGCGGGAGTGCAGGGGAGCGGGCCTGGCATGCCCGCGGCAAGCCGGCCCAGGTTCAGGGGGTGCATGCCGTCGACGTCCATGTCGGGGTCGACCCGCTGCAACGCGGCGTCGTAGTCGAGGTGCTGCGGCGTCGGGTACTGAATGAGCAACCCATGCACGTCCGGGTCCGCGTTGAACCGGTCGATGACGGCGTGGAGCGCGTCCTGCGTGGTGTCGGCGGGCAGGTGCTCGTGGGGCGACGCAAATCCGAGCTCCGCCGCCTGGCGCTGCTTGATCCGGATGTATCCAGCGCTCGCATCGTCATCGCCGACCAGAATCGTGGCGAGGGAGGGCACGACACCCTTCGCACGCAGCGCCGCGACGCGGGTGGCGACGTCGGCGAGGATCTGCTCGGCGACAGGGGCTCCGGGCAGGAGCACGGCAGTGGTCGTGGACATACGACTCCTCGACGTGAGGACCCAGGCGGTCGACCCTCACAACTCGAGCTCCCCGATGGTCCGTCCCATCCCGGTGCCGCCAGTCGCATCTACCACCCATTGTCCCCGATCCCACCCCCGCCCGCCCACGCGGGGACAAAGGCAGGAGAAGGAATGGACAAGGCAGGCGCCAAGGGCAGTACCCCAGGCGCCACGCGAAGGCGGGGGACAACGCAGGGACCAAAGGCGGAGGCCGGCGACACGGCCCGCGAGGCGCGAAGCCACAGCCACGAGGCGAAGGCACCCGAACGAAGGCGGCCTGAGGAAGGCGGCCTGAGATAGGCGCACGGCGAAGGTGTGTAGCGGAGACGTGTGGCGAAGGCGCGTGGAGAGCCATGTGGAGAAGGCCCAGGGCGGAGGCGCGCGGGGAAGACGGCACGGGGAAGGCACACGGCGAAAACGCGTCGGAGAGCTATGTGGAGAACGTTCAGGGCGGAGGCGCGTTGGGAAGACGGCACGGGGAAGACGCGTGGGAGAGCCATGTGGAGAGGGCCAAGGCGGAGGCGAGTGGAGCAGCGCGGGGACACGGACGCGAGGTGGAGACGCGGACGCGAAGCTAAGGCACGGGCGCGAGACGCGTGCGGAAGGCGCAGACACAAGTGCGGAGATGCACGGACGCGAGCACGCGCGGGCGGCGCAGCCGCGAGGTGGAGATCACACGGGCGCGGCGCACGGCACAGACTCGAACGCCACGAGCGCGAGCTGGAGGCGCGGACGCGAAGCGAAGGCACATCGGCGCGAGGCACATGTGGGAGGCACACGGCACAGGCTCGAACGCACGAGCGCACCGCACGAGCGCACCGCACGAGCGCGAGGCGGAAACGCAGAGCCGAAGCGAAGGCACATCGGCGCGGGACACTTGGGCGCGGCGACGGCGAGCGGGACGCAACCAGCGGAAGGGCGCACGCAAGGCAGAGGCGCACGCGCCCGCCGCTGTATTCGTCGCGGCCGCCGAGGCAGGACGCCTGAGACGCGGACACGACGCGGACACGCGGACACGACGCCGAGACGCGGACACGAACCGGAGACGCCGAAACGAAGCGCGTGAGGGAAGGCGCGTGAGGAAGGCGTGTGAGGGAAAGCGCGAAGCGAAGGCGCGTGGGACGCGAAGACGAAGACGCGGGGCAACGGCACGTGGGTAGCCTGCCGAGACACGAAAAAGCGGGGCGTCCCCAAGGGCGCCCCGCTTTCGTGAAGAACAGTCAGGCGACCGGTCGCACCACGATCCGGCGGGCCGGCTCGACGCCCTCGGACTCGCTCTCGACGCCCGGGAGGGCGTTGATGACGTCGTGGACGCACTTGCGCTCGAACGCGCTCATCGGCTCGAGTCTGACGGCCTCGCCGTACTCCTTCACCTTCTCGGCGGCGTTCTTGGCGATCGCACCGAGCTCTTTGCGGCGCAGGGCGCGGTAGCCGCCGACGTCGAGCAGCAGCCGGCTGGGGGAGCCCGTCTGCCGGAAGACCGCGAGGCGGCTCAGCTCCTGCAGCGCTTCGAGGGTGGCGCCGCGCTGGCCGACGAGCGCCTGGAGGCGGCGGCCGGAGCCGTCGCCGCCCTCGACGACCTCCACGACGGGGCGGCCGCTGACGACGAGCTCGTCGATGTCGCCGTCGTAGTCGAGGATGTCGAGGAGGCCCTCGACGTAGTCGGCCGCGATCTCGCTCTCCCGGAACAGGTCGGCCGCAGCTCGGCCGTTGCCGCCGGAAGCCGCCGGAGCGGCGTCGCCGTCGCCCTTAGGAGTGTCAGCAGCATCTCCGGCGTCGTCGCCGTCCTCGACCTCGTCGAGGTTGGCGTCCTGATCCAGAGCGTCGCCCTCGGTGCCGCGCGCGTCGAGATCACTGGTGGTGTCGGTCACGAAACTCATCTCCGCTTGTTTGGGGCGCCGAGGCGCCGTCACAGGTCGTCGGTGAGGGGTGGTGGTGCACAGGGAGCGCCGCTCGCCGGTCCGGAGGAGGGGTGGACCGGCGGGGTCGCGTCAACCCGACTGCCGCTTCGCGGCGCCACCCTTCTTCGGGTTGATCGGCTTGGCGCCGGGCTTCGGGGCGAGTGCCCGGCCGTTGGCCTTGGCGGCGGCCGCCTCGGCTGCTGCGGCCTGCTGCGCCGCGGCCTCGTCCTTGGCCTTACCCAGCAGCGCCCGGAACCCACCGGCGGGCTTCGCGGCGGGAGCGCCGGCCTTCGTCAGCGACGGGCCGCCCTTGCCCTTGTACGGCGTGGTGTTGGTGGTCGCGCTCGCCGGCGGCGGGTACTTGTGGAGCACCCAGTACTGCTGGCCGAGGGTGATGGCGTTGTTGGTGACCCAGTAGATGATGACGCCGATCGGGAAGTACCAGCCGGAGGTCAGCGTGAAGAACGGGATGCCGTAGAGCATGAACTTCTGGATCATGCGCTGCTGCGGGTCGGTGTTCCAGCCGGTCTTCATAATCATCTGACGCTGGGTCAGGTAGGTCGTCGTGATCATCAGAGCGACCAGAATGGCGGCGACGACCTTGACGGTGGTCGAGTTGGCCTCGATCTTCGACAGCTCGGAGGCGCTGCTGCTGAACTTCGCGACGATCGGGGCGTCGAACAGCCGCGCGTCGACGGCGCCCATGAACTCCGGGATGCTCCAGCCGTACAGCTGCATCTGGTGGTCCGAGGTGCCGGGCTTCAGGTGGCGCAGGACGTGCAGCAGACCGATGAAGACCGGGATCTGGAGGAACATCGGAAGGCAGCCCATGAGCGGGTTGACCTTCTCCTCCTGATACAGCTTCATGACCTCCTTCTGGAGGGTCTCCCGGTCGCCCTTGTGCTTCTCCTGCAGTTCCTTCATCTTCGGCTGGATCGCTTGCATCGCGCGCTGCGACTTGATCTGCTTCACGAAGATCGGGAACAGCACGACCCGGACCGTGATCACCAGGAAGACGACCGCGAGAACCCACTGCCAGTTCGTGCCGAGCGTGCGGTGGTCGGGCACGACCTTGTCCCACACGGTGTGCCAGAACAGCATCACCTGCGAGATCAGCCAGTAGATCCCGCCCATCAGCTTGCTAATCACGACACTGCTCCAGTCACGTCGACTCGGGCTCGGGCGAGGCTCCCCGGCGCGGTGGCACCGGATCGAACCCACCGGGGTGGAATGGGTGGCAGCGCAGCAGCCGCCAGGTCGCGAGACCGATTCCCCGGATCGCGCCGTGAGTGCCGACCGCCTCCAGGGCATAAGCGCTGCACGACGGGTAGAACCGACAACGCGCCGGCAATGCCGGGCTTATCCAACGACGGTACGCGACGATGGGAGCGGCAACGACCCGGGCTCCGGCGTTCATCGACGTCCCTCCCGGCTCTTGGGACGGCGCGCGGCCGTCAACGCTGCCTCGAGATCATGGCCGAGGTCTTCGTAGCTAGCTGTCGCCGAGGCGGGGAGCGCTCGGACGACGACCATCGTGTCCGGCGGGAGGTCTGCCAGGTGCGGCCGGACCAGGTGCCGGAGCCGGCGCTTCACCATGTTACGAACGACGGCATTGCCGACGGCCTTGGACACAACGAAACCGGCACGCGGCGGAAAAGCACCAGTGGCATCAACCAGCGGCGAAGGCCTCGAAGCCGAACCGTCCGAACCGTCGACGGCCGGAGCCTCGACGCCGGCACCGACAACCGGATGCCCGGAGTCGGCGGCAGACACGACGAAGCCGGCGCGCGCAGATGGTTGATCTGCTGGCGCCGGCTCGACAGTCGACTGCAGGAAATGCACCACGAGGGCTCCGCGACCGGCGCGGCGACCGTTGCGAATGGTGGCGGCGAAGTCTTCACGCCGCCGCAGACGCTGAACGGCCGCAAGCACGCTGCCTCCGGAGGGCCCGCGCCGGCTCAGGCCGAGCCGGCCGCCAGGCGGTCGCGCCCCTTGGCGCGGCGCGCCGACAGGATCGAACGGCCGGCACGGGTGCGCATGCGCAGCCGGAAACCGTGGGTCTTCGCGCGCCGGCGGTTGTTCGGCTGGAAGGTGCGCTTGCTCACGTCGGGCTCCGTCTTCGTAGCGGCGTAGGGCTGGTCACTGGAGTTTATCAGGGAAACCTTCTCCAGCCGAACCAGGGTACGCGCGGCCCTACAGACCGTCAACGATGCCACGAAACGCCCCGAAATCCACAGGCCACTTGTGGACAACGGTTGAGTGGTTGTGGACAACGCTGTTAACGTGCCCGGTTGCCGGTAGACACCGCGACGACCGGCGACGGGACACAAAGGATTTCCGCGACCAATCGGATGCGCCACAGGGGGCATGGCACCGCATCCGACCTGCACAACCTCTACAGCCCGGTCGGGACACCGCCAGGTCGACACGGAGCAAGAGGGAATCAGGACGATCCGTCCACGGCACATGACTCGTTGATACACAGGTTGTGGAAAACCTGTGGACAATGGGGCCGGGGCGGGCGGAACTTCCGGCGCACGGTCCGCTCGCGGTGGGGGCGACGATGGGGGTGCGCGAACGGTGACTGACACCGACCTCGCAGCGGTATGGCATGCCGCGACAGACGAGCTCGCAGACGAGATCGTCTCGGCGCAGCAGCGTGCCTATCTGCGGCTGACGAGGCTACGGGCCATCGTCGAGGACACCGCGCTGCTCTCCGTGCCTGACGCGTTCACCCGTGACGTCATTGAGTCGCGCCTGCGCCCGGTCATCACCGAGGCGCTGTCCAGGCTGCTCGGCCGGGCGATCCAGGTCGCCGTCACGGTCCGCCCGCCGGAGGACGCGCCGCCGCTGCCCGCGCCGTCCGCATCGCACTGGTCCAACGGCACCGCCGGCCAGCTCGTCGAGCCGGCGTCGGCGCCACCGTTCCGTGACCAGGACCAGCTGCCCTATCAAGGACAGGGCCGGCCCCAGTATCAACAGCCGGCGCCGCCCGTACGTGAGCAGCAGGAGCAGCAAAGGCCGACCGCGCGCGAAGGCAGCGACCGCCTCTTCGACCTGCCGACCGAGCCCACCTGGACGCCCCCGGAGCGCACCGAACACTCCGGCACCGCGTTCGAGGCGGCCCGCGACGAACGGTTGCGCCGCTCACCGCAGCAGGACGATGAACCGCTGCCACCGCGCCCGCCGTCGAACCCCGGCACGGGCCGCGACGACCGGCGCAGCGCGCAGACCCCTGCCGGGGACTCGGCCGGCAACCGGCTGAACCCGAAGTACACCTTCGAGACCTTCGTCATCGGCTCCTCGAACCGCTTCGCGCACGCCGCATCGGTCGCGGTCGCCGAGTCGCCGGCGAAGGCGTACAACCCGCTGTTCATCTACGGCGACTCCGGGCTGGGCAAGACGCACCTTCTGCACGCCATCGGGCAGTACGCCACGATGCTCGGCAATGCTCGTTTCGTGCGGTACGTGTCGACGGAGGAGTTCACCAACGACTTCATCAACTCGCTGCGGGACGACAAGACGCAGGCGTTCCAGCGGCGGTACCGCGACGTCGACATCCTCCTGATCGACGACATCCAGTTCCTGGAGACGCGGGAGCGCACGCAGGAGGAGTTCTTCCACACCTTCAACACGCTCCACAACGCCAACAAGCAGATCGTGATCAGCTCCGACCGCTCGCCGCGGCAGCTGGCGACCCTCGAGGACCGCCTGCGGACCCGGTTCGAGTGGGGGCTGCTCGCCGACATCCAGCCGCCGGACCTCGAGACGCGTATCGCGATCCTGCAGAAGAAGGCGGCGCAGGAGCGGCTGTTCGCGCCGCCGGACGTGCTGGAGTTCATCGCCTCGCGGGTGGCGTCGTCGATCCGCGAGCTGGAGGGCGCGCTCATCCGCGTCACCGCGTTCGCCAACCTGACCCGCGCCCCGGTCGAGCTCGGTCTCGCCGAGGAGGTGCTGCGCGACTTCATCCCGGACGGCTCCGGGCCGGAGATCACCGCGGACCAGATCATGGCGTCGACCGCGGACTACTTCGGCGTCAGCCTGGAGGACCTGCGTGGGCACAGCCGGTCCCGGGTGCTCGTCAACGCGCGTCAGGTCGCCATGTATCTGTGTCGTGAGCTGACCGACCTGTCCCTGCCGAGGATCGGCCAGGCGTTCGGCGGCCGCGACCACACCACCGTCATGCACGCTGACCGCAAGATCCGGCAGCAGATGGCGGAGCGGCGCTCGCTGTACAACCAGATCGCCGAGCTGACGAACCGCATCAAGCAGACGACGTAAGGGCCGCAACGCTTCGGAAGAGGGTCGGGTCATCCGGCCCTCTTTTTGCGTCTTCGGCAGGTGTACGACCAGTGCCGGCGCACCTGTGGACGGACCAAACGCGAGTAATTCTCATCAACGGCCTGTGGATACCGCTGTGGGAAACTCGGCATCGGCCGGTCGATATGCGAAGTATGTACTGTCCACCGGCGTTACCCACAGCCTGTGGACCGTGAAAGTTATGCACTGTTTCCACAGGCCCCCGACCTGGGATCCGGGCACTTATGGTCACATGATGTCCACAGCGTCATCCCCAGGATGTCCACAACTTGTGCGCATATACCCCCGAGGGGTTTGTCCAAGTTATACACAGCCTTTATCCACACAACCTGTGGATAACTTCGTTTGTGCCAACTCTTCGGCACGCTCAGTGATCGAGCGATCACAAGTAACTGGACGACTACGGATTGTGCACAGTCGTCGTCCACAGTCTGTGGATAACCCCTGGGGAGAAGTTGTGGAAGACGTGTGGGCATATCCGAAGAGTGATCGTTGGAGCGACGGAACGTGAGCGCGGCTCGGGACAAGTTATCCCCAGATGGTGGACGAACCCTGTGGATTACCGGTGGATAGCCGGTGGACAACGCCTGTGGATGACCGCTTATCCACAATCCACAACCTTGTACACAGGGGGTTATACACAGTCCATACCCAGAGACATAAGTGCTCTGAGCTGCTAAAACGAAGGTTGTCCACAGAATCCACAACACCTATGACTACGAAGTAAATCTCTTTAAAAGAGAGAAAAAAGCAATCATCAGCTGGTGGATAACTTCTGGGTTCGAAATTTGGTGGGGTCGGTGCACGGCACCGGCGTGCAAGCCCTAAGGTTCGATGCACAGCACCACGCTTGAGACGAGACGACGCGGGAGGACCGCGATGAAGTTCCGAGTCGAGCGCGACGCGCTCGCCGATGCCGTCGCCTGGACAGCCAAGAGCCTGCCCAGCCGCCCTTCTGTGCCGGTGCTTGCCGGTGTTCTGCTGAGAGTCGGTGACGGCCGCCTGCAGGTGTCCGGCTTCGACTACGAGGTGTCCAGCCAGGTGACCGTCGAGGTCCAGGCAGACGCCGACGGTGCGACGCTCGTCTCCGGGCGGCTGCTCGCCGAGATCACCAAGTCGCTGCCGGCCAAGCCGGTCGACGTTGCCGCCGTGGGGTCGCACGTCGAGATCACCTGTGGCAGCGCCCGCTTCACCCTGCCGACGATGCCCGTCGAGGACTATCCGACGCTGCCGGAGATGCCCGAGCTCGCGGGGACCGTCGACGCGGCCACCTTCGCCGGTGCCGTCTCGCAGGTGGCGATCGCCGCGGGCCGCGACGACACCCTGCCGATGCTGACCGGTGTCCGGATCGAGATCGAGGGCACCAAGCTGACGCTGCTCGCCACCGACCGCTACCGGCTCGCCGTGCGCGAGCTCGAGTGGCGGCCCGACGAGCCCGACGTGAGCCTTGCCGCGCTCGTCCCGGCGCGGACCCTCGACGACACCGCCAAGACGCTCGGGCCGATCGGTGGCTCGGTGTCGGTCGCGCTGTCACGCGGCAAGCTCGGCGAGGGGATGATCGGTTTCGCCGGCGGCACCCGCCGCACCACGTCCCGGCTGCTCGACGGCGACTTCCCCAAGGTGCGGGCGCTGCTGCCCGACACGCACAACGCCCAGGCCCGCATCCGGGTCTCCGCGCTCAACGAGGTGGTGCGGCGCGTCGGCCTGGTCGCCGAGCGGTCCACCCCGGTGCGGCTGTCCTTCAGCACCGACGGTCTCGTGGTCGAGGCCAGCGGCAGCGAGGACGCGCGGGCGAGCGAGGCGATGGACTGCACCTATGAGGGCGAGCCGATGACCATCGCCTTCAACCACCAGTATCTGCTGGATGGGCTGAAGGCGCTGGACGCTCCGATCGCCGTGCTGTCGTTCACTGACCCGAAGAAGCCTGCGGTCATGTCCCCGGCCAAGGATGATGGAGAAATCGTCCCTGGGTACTGGTACTTGATCATGCCGGTTCGCATCGGCAGCTGAGTTTCGGAGGCACCAGAAATGCAGCTCGGTCTCATCGGCTTGGGTCGGATGGGCTTCAACATGCGCGAGCGGCTGCGGGCCGCCGGGCACGAGGTCATCGGCTACGACCACCACCCTGACGTCACCGACGTGTCGTCGCTCAAAGAGCTGGTCGAGAAGCTTGCCGCGCCCCGCGTGGTCTGGATCATGGTTCCGGTGCAGTTCACCGAGCCGACGATCGACGAGCTCGCCGATCTGCTGTCCGAGGGCGACATCGTCATCGACGGTGGCAACTCCCGTTTCAGCAACGACCGCCCCCGGGCGGAGCGGCTCGCGACGAAGGGCCTCGGCTATCTCGACGTCGGCGTGTCCGGCGGCGTCTGGGGCAGGACCAACGGCTATGCGCTGATGGTCGGTGGCGACAAGAAGCACGTCGAGCACTGCATGCCGATCTTCCAGGGCCTCAAGCCCGACGGCGAGTTCGGCTTCGCGCACGCGGGCGGCGTCGGCGCCGGCCACTACGCGAAGATGGTCCACAACGGCATCGAGTACGGCATGATGCACGCCTATGCCGAAGGCTATGAGCTGCTCGAGGCCTCCGAATACGTCGACAACATCCCCGAGGTGTTCAAGTCGTGGCGGTCCGGCTCCGTCGTGCAGTCATGGCTGCTGGACCTGATGGACCGGGCGCTGGACGAGGACCCCAACCTCGACGGGCTGCGCGGCTATGCCGACGACACCGGTGAGGGCCGCTGGACGGTCGAGGAGGCCATCCGGCTCGCCGTCCCGATGAACGTGATCGCGGCGTCGCTGTTCGCCCGGTTCGCGTCGCGGCAGGACGACTCGCCCGCGATGAAGGCCGTTGCCGCGCTGCGCAACCAGTTCGGCGGCCACGCGGTCAAGAAGGGCTGAGTTTGTACGTCCGGGGTCTCGAGCTCGTCGACTTCCGCAGCTACGAGCGGGTCGTCGTCGAGTTCGGGCCCGGGGCGTGCGTGCTCGTCGGGGCCAACGGCGCGGGCAAGACCAACCTGGTCGAGGCCCTCGCGTATGTGGCGAGCCTCGAATCGCACCGGGTCGCCACCGACGCTCCGCTGGTCCGCTTCGGCGCGACCCGTGCGGTGGTCCGCTGCGCGATCGTCCACGACGAGCGCGAGCTGCTCGTCGAGCTGTCGATCGAGCCCGGCAAGGCCAACAAGGCACGACTGGGTCGGTCGCCGGTGGCTCGTACCCGCGACATCCTCGGCGCACTGAAGCTCGTGCTGTTCGCTCCGGAGGATCTGTCGCTGATCCGCGGTGATCCCGGCGAGCGGCGCCGGATGCTCGACGAGCTGCTCGTGACCCGGCAGCCGCGGTTCGCCGGCGTGCGCTCCGACTACGACCGGGTGCTCAAACAGCGCAACGCCCTGCTGCGCAGCGCCTATCTGGCCCGTAAGACCGGCGGCAGCCGCGGCGGTGACCTGTCGACGCTCGACGTCTGGGACACGCACCTGGCGCAGCACGGCGCCCAGCTGGTCCGGGCCCGGCTCGACCTCGTCGCCGCGCTCGCGCCGCACGTGGCGAAGGCGTATGCGTCGGTCAGCGCCAGCCGGTCCGACGCGCGTATCGCCTACAGTCCGTCCTTCCCGGTGCCGGCGACATCGTCGGCACCGGCGGATCTCGAGCAGGCGCTAATGGCCGCGCTCGGCGAATCCCGCAAGCAGGAGATCGAGCGCGGGGTGACGCTGGTGGGGCCGCACCGCGACGAGCTGACGCTGACACTCGGCGAGCTGCCCGCGAAAGGGTACGCCAGCCACGGCGAGTCCTGGTCGTATGCGCTCGCGCTGCGCCTGGCGGCCTACGATCTGCTGCGGGACGACGGCGTGGAGCCGGTGCTGGTGCTGGACGACGTGTTCGCCGAGCTCGACGTGGGCCGCCGGGAGCGACTCGCCGAGCTGGTGGGCGACGCGAGCCAGGTCATCGTGACGTGCGCGGTCGACGACGACGTGCCGCGGGCGCTGCGCGGCGCGCGGTATGAGGTAGGCGGAGGTGAGGTGCGACGTGGCTGACGACAATCCCCGCGGCGGCGGTCCCGCGGCTGGCGGCGCCTCTGCCGGCCGCAGTGCTTCGCCTGGCCGCGGCGCCTCTGCCGGCCGCGGTGCCTCGTCTGGCGGCGGTGCTTCGACTGGCGGCGGTGCTTCGACTGGCGGGCCGGAGAAGACCGGGCCGGAGCTGGCGCGGGCCGCGGTCGAGGCGGCCCTCGCGAAACGGAAGGCGGCGCCGCGCCGCAAAGCCGTCGGGGAACCTGGCGATTCGCGGCGGCGCCGGGGGTACACCGGCCCAGGACCGGACCCGAGAGATCCACAGCCTTTCGGGTCGCTGCTCGAACGGATCATGAAGGCGCGAGGGTGGCATCGCCCGACCGCCGAGGCGACCGTGTTCGGCGAATGGGAGCGGGTCGTCGGCGCCGACGTCGCGGCGCACTGCCGGCCGATCAAGCTGGAGGACGGCGAGCTGACCGTCGAGGCCGAGTCGACCGCGTGGGCGACGCAGCTGCGGATGCTCGCCGGCCGACTGATCGCCCGGATCGCGGGTGAGGTAGGTCACAACGTCGTCAAGAAGCTCCACATCCAGGGGCCGAGCACGCCGTCGTGGAGCCGCGGCCCCCGTCGCGTGCGCGGGCGGGGCCCGCGCGACACATACGGCTAGCTAGAAATCCGCATAGACGGCGAAGCCGCGGTTGGCGCAGCGGCGGTAGAACTTCGCGAGCACGTCGACCTCGGCGATCGTGTAGCTCCACTGCGGCGCGTTGCCGGTGTCGTCGCGCAGCGCGTCGAGGCGGCTCTGCAGCCACCGCAGCTGCTGCTCGGCCAGCCGGGAGCCCTCCAGGGCCCGGCGCAGCACCGTGCTCACGGTCTCGAACGTGATCTCGTCGCCGAACTCCTGGTGGCCGTTGACGAAGCGCTCCAGACCGCCGGCGATCCAGGCGCAGTCGTCCGGGCTGATCACCGGATCCTCGTCCTCGGCGGCCGCATCGGTGGCGAACAGCACGCCGTTGAGCCCGAAGAGCAGGTCGACCAGCTCCGTATATCCGGTGACGCGCACCGTGCCGGTCTTCGCCACATGGTCCGCCAGCGCCGCCGCCGGCCCGGCGTGCAGCGGCAGCTTCTCGGCGAGCCCGGCGAAGTCGACGAACTCAGCCGGCGCCACCGGGTCGTAAAACCGTCCGGTGCGCGGCCACTGCACGGCGACGTTGTCCAACCCCATCGCGGACCCCTCGCTCTCACACACTTACCCCGCCCCGCGGCGGGGAACATACGGCACGAACGGCCGCTTGCGCGACCCCCGCAGGTGCCGAACCCGGGGACAGCATTCCAGCGCTCGCCGTGCCGCCCATCATCGCCCGCCGGAACCCCTCCCGCGTGGGGGGACCTTCAGCCCGTACCGTTCGGGCCGCTACGGGGACTACAGCGCCGTCCCGATGCGAAAATGTCGTACGGGCACAGTAGGATTGCCGCAGGAGCGAAGGCTCTGAGAACCAGCCGACACAACCCGCGTGCACGCGTCCGCGGTGTCGGCCCGCCGGTGGTCGCGGCGCCCGTTCGGTAGGGCGCAGGACACCGGCGTGCCTGCGCCGCGACTGTAGTGCTCGCACGACTCCGCACGAGACCCGGGGCGCCGAGCGGCGCGGCCGGCCAGTGCGAGAAAGCGACCGAGGGTGGCAGTAAACAAGCCCGAGCAGTCCTACGACTCCTCGTCGATCAGCGTGCTCGAGGGGCTCGACGCGGTCCGTAAGCGGCCAGGCATGTACATCGGCTCGACCGGCGAGCGTGGCCTGCACCACCTGGTGTGGGAGGTTGTGGACAACGCCGTCGACGAGGCCCTGGCGGGCTACTGCGACACCATTGAGGTCTCGCTCCTCGATGGTGGCGGGGTGCGGGTCGTGGACAACGGTCGTGGCATCCCGGTCGACATGCACCCGAAGGAGAAGCGGCCGACCGTTGAGGTCGTCCTCACGATGCTGCACGCCGGCGGCAAGTTCGGCGGCGGAGCCTATGCGGTCTCCGGTGGTCTGCACGGCGTCGGCATCTCGGTCGTCAACGCATTGTCCACGCGGATCGACCTGGAGATCCACAAGGACGACTTCGTCTGGCGGCAGACCTATCGCAACACCGTTCCTGACCCGCTGCAGAAGGGTGAGGCGACCGATCGGACGGGCACCAGCGTCACGTTCTGGCCCGATGGCGCGATCTTCGAGACTCTCGATTTCAACTACGAGACGGTCTACCGGCGCATCCAGGAATATGCCTTCCTCAACCGGGCCCTCAAGATCACGCTGCGCGACGAGCGTGCCGACGCCCCGGAAGAGAAGAAGGAGGTTGTCTTCTGCTACGAGCACGGCATCGCCGACTTCGTCCGCCATCTCAACGCGACGAAGACGCCGATCCACCGCTCGGTGGTGGAGTTCGGCGCCGACGGCGATGGCATCTCGGTCGAGATCGCCATGCAGTGGAATGAGTCGTATGGCGAGAGCGTCTACACGTTCGCCAACACGATCAACACGCATGAGGGCGGCACCCACGAGGAGGGCTTCCGCAGCGCGCTGACCTCCGTGGTGAACAAGTACGGCGCGGACAAGAAGTTCCTCAAGGGCGACGAGAAGCTCACCGGTGAGGACATCCGTGAGGGCCTGGCCGCGATCATCTCGATCAAGCTGACCAACCCGCAGTTCGAGGGTCAGACGAAGACCAAGCTCGGCAACACCGAGGCGCGCAGCTTCGTGCAGAAGGTGTGCAACGAGTGGCTGGTCGACTGGTTCGACCGTAACCCGGCCGAGGTCAAAATGATCATCACCAAGGCCTCGCAGGCCGCGCGGGCCCGCCTGGCCGCCTCACAGGCGCGCAAGCTGGCCCGGCGCAAGTCGCTGCTGGAGTCGGGCTCGATGCCCGGCAAGCTGGCCGACTGCCAGTCCAACGACCCCCGGGTCTCCGAGCTGTTCATCGTCGAGGGCGACTCCGCCGGCGGCTCGGCCAAGCAGGGCCGGGACCCGCGGGTCCAGGCGATCCTGCCGATCCGCGGCAAGATCCTCAACGTGGAGAAGGCGCGCATCGACCGCGTCCTGAAGAACAACGAGGTCCAGGCGCTGATCACCGCGCTCGGCACCGGCATCCACGACGAGTTCGACATCGAGAAGCTGCGCTACCACAAGCTGATCCTGATGGCCGACGCCGACGTCGACGGCCAGCACATCCAGACGCTGCTGCTGACGCTGGTGTTCCGGTTCATGCGTCCGCTGATCGAGCTCGGCCACGTGTATCTCGCGGCGCCCCCGCTGTACAAGATCAAGTGGAACAAGAAGGGCGACGACGCGCAGTATGCGTACACCGACCGGGAGCGTGACGGGCTGATCGCGCTGCGCCAGCAGACCAAGCCCAATGCGAAGCCGGATGACATCCAGCGGTTCAAGGGCCTCGGCGAGATGAACTACCCCGAGCTGTGGGAAACCACGATGAACCCGGAGACCCGCATGCTCCGTCAGGTGACATTGGACGACGCTGCAACCGCCGACGAGCTCTTCAGCGTCTTGATGGGCGAAGACGTGGAAGCTCGTCGCTCGTTCATCCAGCGCAACGCCAAAGACGTCCGGTTCCTCGACATCTGACTCGTCGATACTGAGAAAAGGGATAAAGAGTGACGGAACCGACTTCCACCCCGGAGATTCCAGACGAGGGTGGTTCAGCGGTCGCGAGCCGGATCGAACCGATCGGTATCGAAGTCGAGATGGCACGGTCCTATCTCGACTATGCGATGAGCGTCATCGTCGGGCGTGCCCTTCCGGACGTGCGCGACGGCCTCAAGCCAGTTCACCGCAAGATCCTCTACGCGATGTACGACGGCGGCTACCGCCCCGACCGTGGCTATGTGAAGTGCGCCCGCGTCGTCGGCGACGTGATGGGTAACTACCACCCGCACGGCGACGCCTCGATCTACGACGCCATGGTCCGCATGGCGCAGCACTGGTCGCTGCGCTACCCGCTGATCGACGGCAACGGCAACTTCGGCTCGCCGGGCAACGACCCCGCCGCCGCCATGCGGTACACGGAGGCGCGGCTCGACCCGCTCGCCATGGAGATGCTGCGGGACATCGACGAGGACACCGTCGACTTCCAGCCCAACTACGACGGCCGGGCCCAGGAGCCCACGATCCTGCCGTCGCGCATCCCCAACCTGCTCGTCAACGGCAGCACCGGCATCGCCGTCGGCATGGCGACCAACATCCCCCCGCACAACCTGCGGGAGATCGCCCAGGCCGTGCAGTGGTGCCTGGACAACCCCGAGGCCGGCGAGGAAGAGACGCTCGACGAGCTGATCAAGATCGTCAAGGGTCCCGACTTCCCGACCAAGGGCCTCATCGTCGGCACGTCCGCGATCATCGACGCCTACCGGACCGGCCGCGGCTCGATCCGCATGCGGGCCGTCGTCGAGGTCGAGGAGGACACCCGCGGGCGGACCATCCTCGTCGTCACCGAGCTGCCCTATGCGGTCAACCCCGACAACCTGGCCGAGCGCATCGCCGACCTGGTCAAGGAGGGCAAGCTCGCCGGCATCGCCGACATCCGCGAGGAATCCTCCGGCCGCACCGGCATGCGCCTGGTGATCGTGCTCAAGCGTGACGCGGTCGCCAAGGTCGTGCTCAACAACCTGTACAAGCACACGCAGCTGCAGGAGACGTTCGGCGCCAACATGCTGGCGCTGGTCGACGGCGTGCCCCGCACGCTCAACCTCGCGCAGTTCGTGCGGCACTACGTCACGCACCAGATCGAGGTCATCGTCCGGCGCACCGCGTATCGGCTGCGCAAGGCCGAGGAGCGGGCCCACATCCTGCGGGGTCTGGTCAAGGCACTCGACATGCTCGACGAGGTCATCGCACTCATCCGGCGCTCCCCCAGCGCCGAGGAGTCGAAGAACGGCCTCATGAACCTCCTGGACATCGACGACATCCAGGCCACCGCCATCCTCGACATGCAGCTGCGCCGGCTTGCCGCACTGGAGCGCCAGCGCATCTTCGACGAGCTGGCCAAGATCGAGATCGAGATCGCCGACTACAAGGACATCCTGGCGAAGCCGGAACGGCAACGGCAGATCGTCTCCGAGGAGCTCGCCGAGATCGTGGCCCGCCGCGGCGACGAGCGTCGGACCCAGATCATCCCGTTCGACGGCGAGGTCTCCATGGAGGACCTCATCGCGCGCGAGGACGTCGTGGTCACGATCACGCGCACCGGCTATGCGAAGCGCACCAAGGTCGACCTGTACCGCTCGCAGAAGCGCGGCGGGAAGGGCGTCTCCGGCGCGACCCTGCGGCAGGACGACATCGTCAGCCACTTCTTCGTGTGCTCCACGCACGACTGGATGCTGTTCTTCACGAACAAGGGCCGCGTCTACCGGGCGAAAGCCTATGAGCTGCCCGAGGCGAGCCGGGTCGCGAAGGGTCAGCACGTCGCCAACCTGCTGGCGTTCCAGCCCGAAGAACACATCGCCCAGGTGATCGAGATCCCGAACTACCAGGTGTCGCCATACCTGGTGCTCGCCACCAAGGACGGACTGGTCAAGAAGACCAAGCTGGAGGAGTTCGACTCCAACCGGTCCGGCGGGATCATCGGCATCAACCTGCGCGACGAGGACGAACTCGTCGGCGCCGCGCTCCTCGGCCCCGAGGACGACCTTCTCCTGGTGAGTAAGCAGGCGCAGGCGATCCGCTTCACCGCCAACGACGACACTTTGCGCCCCATGGGACGCGCGACGTCGGGGGTGATCGGCATGCGCTTCGCCGAGGGTGATGAACTGCTGGCGATGGAAGTTGTGCGCGAAGGGATGGACCTGGACGTATTGGTCGCCACCGACGGTGGTTTTGCCAAGCGGACGCCCATCGAGGAATATCCGGTGCAGGGGCGCGGCGGCAAGGGCGTCCTCACCGCTAAAATCACTTCTCGGCGTGGCGGCCTGGTGGGCGCCGTGGTGATTGATCCGGATGACGAGCTCTTCGCCATCACCTCAAATGGTGGCGTGATCCGGACTCCGGTGAAGCCTGTACGACGCACGCGGGATCGGAACACAATGGGGGTCAAGCTCATGGACCTGCCGGAGGGTGTGACCATCGTCGCGATCGCCCGTAACGCCGATGAGCCCGACGAACAGGACTAGTTGATGACAGACACACAGGCGAAGTCGGGGACCGCCTCGGCAGCAACCGATGAGGCCAAAGAGGCCGGAGAGGCTGCCATGACGGGATCTGACTCGGGGGCGCCTGCCGCCGGCGGTGACGCCGGCGTGGTCAACGGGACCAGCACGCCCGGTGAGACGACCATCGGCGGCACGCCGAAGTTCCAGCGTGCCCCGGGCATGGCGCCGCCGCCCGACTCGTTGACGGTGCCGATCCAGGCGCCGCCGTCGGTCGCGAAGGGCAAGGCGGGGGTCGTGACGCCCCCGCCCGTGACGCTGGGCTCGGCCGCGCCCACCAGCGGCGCGGCCACCGGCACGGCCAGCGTCGCCGTCGCGCGCGCTTCCGTGCGCCCGACCAACGCGGGCGCCACCCAGGCGCTGAACACGCCCGCGGCCGCGCCGGCGGTGAGCGGCTCCGCCCGCGTCACCGAGGCCGTCCGGGCCGCCCGCAAGACGGTCAGCTCCGCGGTCGGCCGCGGCCCGCGCCGGGCCCGGCTGCACCTCAAGCGCATCGACCCGTGGTCTGTGATGAAGTTCGCGTTCGCGGTCTCGTTCGTGCTGTTCGTCGTCGTGATCGTCGCCACGTCGGTGCTCTACCTGGCCCTCGACGCGATGGACGTCTTCAACAGCGTCAACAAGGCCCTCTCCGACATCGTCAGCTCCACCGGCGGTCAGGCCAACAGCACCTTCCGCATCACCGCGAAGGGCGTCATCGGCGGCGCCGCCCTGCTCGGCGTGGTCAACGTGGTCCTCTTCACCGCGCTGGCCACCCTGGGCTCCTTCATCTACAACGTCTGCGCCGACCTGGTCGGCGGCATCGAACTGACGCTGGCGGAGAAGGACTGAAACGTCTCCCCGGTTCCCCCACGGCGCGCCATGGGGGAACCGGTTTGAGGCTTGGGTGTGCGGTGCGGTAACCTTCATCGTCGCGCTGATACGCCGCTTTGGCGGGGATCGGTGTAGCGGGGCTATAGCTCAGTCGGTTAGAGCGCAGAGCTGATAACTCTGAGGTCGCTGGTTCGATTCCAGCTAGCCCCACATGTGGAAAAAGGTGCTCCTGGTGGTCGCAGTCGTCGGTGCCGCCGCCTACGTCGCCAAGCGCGTGAAGACCGCGAGCGAAGAGCGCGCACTCTGGCACGAGGCGACCACCGCCCCGGACCTGCGCTAGTCACAAACCCGAGGGAGTTCCCCTCGCCCGGGGGCGTAGCTCAACTGGCAGAGCACCGCCTTTGCAAGGCGGGGGTTAGGGGTTCGAGTCCCCTCGCTTCCACCAATTGGCTCACCCTGTTCGCAGCCCTGATGGGCTGCTCCCCGTGGTGGTGTCAGCATTCCTCGCGCGGCCCGGAGGGCCGCTCGCCAGTGGGGGAGCTTTGCTCCACCCACGCCCCCCTCAAGACCGCAATGGGCTGGTCTTGTCTGGCGGCTCGTATGCGTATCGCATCGCATCGAAGTTGTTGCCGCCGTGGCGCTTCTCCCGCTGTGCGATTCCAATTGGTCCAGGGTTCGGGCCATCGATCCGGCGGTCTGGTGCGGGAAGCTTGCATCGCTGGCGCCGCCGCCGCCTGGATTCTTTTGTTTCACGTGCAACATAATCCGGGCGGGCGTTGAGGTGGGTCAGCCGGCGAGCAGCTCAGGTGAGGACGCGGGACGCCGCGCGGGCACGAGTGGTCAGGGCGCCTGCCAGGAGCGCCAGCATCAAGGATGCGATCAGGCGGACGCCGACGATGTGGGGGCCGTGGTAGCCCAGGTGCCAGGTGATCGCCGCGCCGGCGCAGAACACCACGGCTGCGGCCAGCCAGAATCGGGCCGGCGAGAGCGGAACCGCCGGAGAAGGACCGTGCCACGTGCGTAGGAGGTGGCGGCTTCCCACGTACCAGAGGAGCAAGGGCATCGCGAGCAACGAGGCATAGTCGCTGGTCTGGCGGATCTCCCACCACGAGTCGACAGGGCCGGGGTGGGTGACGAGGTCCCACAGCAGGTGGCTCGCGACGCCGATCATGGCCGAGGTCACGGTGATCCACCACCGATGGCGGACCCGGCCGAGCACTCCGTATTCACCGATCCAGGCACCGAGACCGGCGAGGTGCGCGGCGACCGCCGGTGCGCCCAGGCGGAGCAGCAACGTGATGAGCAGCGCGACCGGCACGCTCCACCAGAGCGCGCCCAGCAGGTGCCCGGTCGTGTACCCCCACTCGTGCACGGCGTGCCGCGGCGGCAACGTGGTGATGCGGTCGAACAGGTACGCGGTGTCGGGGGCGGCGGCGCCGGCGACCAGGGCCACTCCGTCGAACCATCGCGGGCGCCATAGCTTCAACGGCAGCACGGCGAGCGGGTGCGTCGGGAGGGTCGATGGCACGGTGGCGATCATGCCAGGCGGTCAGGAGTCTCCGCGGACGAGACCGAGGACGCGGGCCGGGCCGTCGCTGCCTGCCGGAACGTTGACGACGCCAGTGACGATGGCGGCGCCCGGCGGCCGGGAGGACGGCCAGGTTGGTGAGGGCCGGCGCCCCGGTCGATGCGGCCACCTGCTCGCGCAGGGCATGCAGGGCGTCGGCCGGAAACCTGGCTCTTTGCCGACGCCGGACGGGCCCGTCAGGACAGTGACCCGGGCAGGCCGGCCGCGCACCGCGGCAGGAAGCCGGGAGAGACTGGGGGTATGACCACCATCTACGTTCCCTACCACCTGGACGAGCGGCTGGACGGGCTGGTCGACGAGCCGGCGGACGTGACCGTCACCGTCGACCTCCCCGAGGATGGTGATGTCTGGGGGCGGTTGGCGGTGCTGTACGACCGCCTCGCCGACGAGGTCCGCGGGGCCGAGGCGCCCGTGGTCATCTCCGGGGACTGCACGACGGCGCTGGGGACGGTTGCCGGCCTGCAGCGGCGCGGCGAGGACCCGGCGGTCGTGTGGTTCGACGCGCACGGCGATGTGCAGACGCTGGAGACGACGACCTCGGGGTACATCGGCGGGATGCCGTTGCGGATTCTGGTGGGGTACCGGCCGGAGCTCATCGCCGACCGGCTCGGCCTGCGAGCGCTGCCGGAGGAGCGGGCGGTGCTCGTCGACGCCCGGGATCTCGACCCGGCCGAGGCCGATTACCTGCGGGGGTCCGGGATTCGCCAGTACCAGCTGCAAAACCTCGAACTGCCGGACGGTCCCTTGCTGGTCCACGTGGACCTCGACGTCGTGGACGCGGTCGAACTGCCGGGGCTCCTCTTCCCGGTGCCGGGCGGACCGTCGCTGGGCGCGGTGCTGGCGAAGGTGGAGGAGATCATCGCGACGGGAAGGGTCGTCGCGGTGGATCTGGCGTGCACCTGGCGGCCCGGAAACGGCGCCGAAGCGCGGGCCTTCGTCCAAACCGTCTGCAAAGCATTCCGAAAGGATCCGAACAGCTTTCGGACTCAACGTGATCATTGAAGTGCGGAGTGTACTCGTGTCCGGCGAACTCGTGTGACGAATACCCGAACGCGGGACCCATTTAGCGGGTATCTAGGGAATATTGGTACCCGTGAGAGGACGGCACGCAGCGGCGGACCTGAGAAGTAACGGGTTCGTCGCACTCGCGGCCGGCATGATCCTTCCCCTCGTCGTCATCGGTGCCGTGTATACGGGCTATCAGGTGATGTCGTCGAGCGGGTGCTCGGGCACGGTGCGGCTTTCGGTCGCGGCGAGTCCGGAGATCGCGCCGGCCATCAAGGATGCCGCGGCCCGGTGGATCAAGACCGAGCCGCGGGTCGACAACGAGTGTGTCGCGGTCGATGTGGTCGCCGTGGATTCCTCCGAGGTCGCGTCGGCGATCGTCGGCGAGCACGGCGTCAAGATCAACACACTCGGACAGGCCGACGGCAAGACGCAGGTGCCGCACGTGTGGATCCCGGACTCCTCGATCTGGCTCCAGCGCATGCGCGCCGCCCGCGAGGACCTGGTGCCGCAGGCCGCGCCGTCGCTGGCCCGCAGCCCGATAGTGCTGGCGGTGCCGGAGCCGACGGCGAAGTCACTCGGCTGGCTGGAGAACAAGCTCACCTGGAAGCAGGTCCTGCAGCAGATCGTCGGCGACACCCGGATCACGCCGGGCATCGTCGACCCCAACCGTGATGCCGTCGGCATCTCCACGATGGTGGCGATGGCGTCGGTACGAGATCAGTTCGGACCCGAGGGCGACGCGCTGACGGTCGGTGCGATCAAGGCGCTCACCAGCGGCAAGTCGGAGCAGCAATCAGGGCTGATGGCGCGGTTCCCGCGGGACGCCGACCCCCGGACGCTGTCCACCGCGGTGACGCTGGCGCCGCTGTCGGAGCAGGCGTTGCACGCGTACAACGGGACCGGGCCGGCCGTCCCGCTCATCGCGGTCTATCCGGATCCGGCGCCGATCGCGCTGGACTATCCGTTCGCCGCGATGCCCCGCCTGTCGCCCAACCGCGCCGCCGCCGCGGAGCAGTTCCGGACCGTGCTCGCCGGCGCCGACTTCCGCAACCTGCTGTCGTCGCACCAGCTCCGCGCGAACGACGGCACCGTCGGCGCCAACATGACCCTCGGCCCGAGCGCGTCGAGCGGTGGGAAGGTCACTCCGGTGCCCGACCCGAAGGTCATCAACATGGCACTGCAGATGTGGATCGAGATCACCCAGCCGTCGCGGATGCTGGCGGTCGTCGACGTCTCCTCGGCGATGAAGACGACCGTCCAGTCCGCCGGCGGGCTGAGCAAGCAGCAGATCGCCGTCCAGGCCGCGCTGGGGGGCCTGGACATGTTCCCGGAGAGCTGGGCGGTCGGGCTCTGGTCCTTCTCCACGGGTCACCAGCAGCTGGTGCCGATCGGCCCGCTGAACGCGCAACGCGACCAGCTCCGCGGCGCCCTGGGCGGGATGAAGCCCAACCCCAAGGGCGGCAGCGGCCTCTATGACACGGTCCTGGCCGCGTACCAGACGGTGCAGCAGGGCTGGGACCCGACCCGGGGCAACTCGGTCGTGGTCATCACCGGCGGCCGCAACAACAGCCCGGGCGGCACGTCGCTCGACACGCTCGTCGGCTCGTTGAAGAAGGCGGAGATCAAGGACCAGCCGGTGCAGATCATCATCATCGGCGTCGGCTCCGAAGTGAACCAGGGCGAAATGCAGAAGATCGTCGACGCCACCGGCGGCGCCGTCTTCGTCGCCCAGGACCCGTCGAAGATCGGAGACATTTTCATGAAGGCGCTCGCCCTGGACGACGGCCGTTGATCGGCAAGCTCGAAACCGTCCCGGCCCTGTCCGCCCTTGAGCTGCTGGCCGCTCCCGTCGCCGCAGCCCTGCACGACCCGGCCGTCCTGGTCGCCCCGATCGACCCCACCCTCGCCGACACCGCGGAGTTCTGCGCCGCGTACGACGTCGGCCTGGAGCAGTCCGCCAACTGTGTCGTCATCTCCGGCAAACGCGACGGCGTGACCCGCTACGCGGCCTGCGTGATCCTCGCGACCACCCGCGCCGACGTCAACGGCGTGGCCCGCAAGCGCCTCGACGTCCGCAAGGCCAGCTTCGCCCCGATGGACGACGCCGTCTCGCTGACCGGCATGGAGTACGGCGGCATCACCCCCATCGGCCTGCCCGCCGACTGGCCGGTCCTCATCGACTCCCGTGTCGTCGACGTCCCCTGGGCCATCATCGGCAGCGGCCTGCGCCGCAGCAAGATCCTCCTCCCGGGCGCCGCCCTCGCCCGGCTCCCCACCGCCGAGGTCATCCCCGACCTGGCCCGCTGACCCGCGAAGGCACGCGGGAGCCCGCGGGTGACGACCACCGATGTTGCACGTGAAACCGGCGCGACCCGGAACTCTAGGACCGCCTGCTCGGCGAGTTCCCGACGTGGATCCCGGAAGTCAGAAGGCTAGGCATCCTTCGATGAGCGGACCTGGCGCTGCAGGCGGTTCAGGATGGCGGTGCCGCCCCGGACGCGCAGCGGGCTGATCGCCGTGGCCAGGCCCATGCGCTGATACAGGTCAGACGGCACGGCCAACACTTCGGCGGCGGTGGCACCTTCGAGGCCTTCGCTCAGGATGCCCGCGAAGGCGCGGGTCGTCGGCGCCTCGGGCGGGCAGTCGAAGTAGAGCTCGACCTGGTCCGAAGGTGTCACCACCGCCTTCAGGAAGAACGGTGTCTGGCATTCGGGCACCTGCTCCATGCCCTCGTGGCCGTCGAACGACGCGGGCAGGGGGCGGACCGCGTCGGCGAACTCGAGCAGCATCTCCAACACCAGGTCGCGCGGCGCGGAGGCGAACTCGCCGACGATGGTGGCCAGCTTTTCAGGCATTTCCATGCCCCAAATCTAGTTGTTGGGTTCGGCCCTGCTGATGCCGCCGAGGACGGAGTCGGGGTCGATCTCCTCGGCCAGGTCGCCGATGGACACGATCCCGACCAGGCCCTGGGTGTCGTCGCAGACGAGGACCCGGCGCACGGCCTGGTCGCGCATGAGCAGGGCGGCGGTGTGGATGGAGTCGTCGGGGCGGACCGTGACGAGGTCGCGGGTGACGATCTCGCCGATGGTGGTGGCGGCTGGGTCACAGCGTTCCGCGACGGCGCGCACGACGATGTCCCGGTCGGTGACCACGCCGGTGAGACCAGGGCCGTCCGCCACCACGACGTCGCCGATGTCCTGCTCGCGCATGGTGCGGGCGGCCTCCGCGAGGGTGGTCTCGCTCGGGAGATACACCACATTGGTGGTCATCACGTCACGGACGGTTTGCATCGTCATGGTCATCCTCCCAGATGTTCGATATCCGTTTGGTACCCCTGGGTGGAAAGGCTGAACCAGGTGTGGTGTGCGGCAAAGTCGCTTCCAACGCCCCGGGTGCCCTGAAAGGATGCGGGGCAGGCAGCAGACCATGGGGAGGTTGTGCGGTGGCGCGGTGGGCGAGCTACGTCGCGGTCGGTGACAGTTTCACCGAGGGGATGGACGATCCGAGACCGGATGGCAAGGGCTACCGCGGGTGGGCCGACCTGGTCGCCGGGTGCCTCGCCCAGGACCAGCCGGACTTCCGTTATGCCAATCTCGCGGTGCGGGGGCGGCTGTTCGACAACATCGTCGCCGAGCAGGTGCCGCTCGCCACGGCGATGAAGCCGGATCTGATCAGCTTCGCCGGCGGCGGTAATGACGCGCTCCGGCGTGGGTTCGATCCCGATGTACTGGTGGCGCGGTTCGACAAGACGATCGAGCGGCTGCGGGCCACCGGCGCGGACGTGGTCCTGTTCCGGTGGGCCGACCTGACCGGCAGGATGCCGGGCGGCAAGATGCTCCGTCCGCGGGTCGACGCGCTCAACACCGCGATCGACGGCATCGGCGCCAAGCATGGCACGCACGTGGTGGACATGTGGGACGACACCGAGTTCGGCAACCCGCGGCTGTGGGGGATCGACCGGCTGCATCTGTCGCCGGCCGGGCACCGCAGGGTCGCCGGGCACGTGCTGACGGCGCTCGGCGTGACCTGCGATGCGTCGTGGCTGGCCGCGCCGCCGCCGCCGGAGGACCTGTCGTGGATGTCGCGCACGGCGGCCGACGCACTCTGGGCGACCCAGCACCTGGGCCCGTGGGTGAAGCGGCGGCTGACCGGAAAGTCGTCCGGAGACATGGTGACCGCCAAACGACCCGAGCTCGCGCCGCTAGATTGAGTTCATGAAACTCGTCACGACGGAGTGGCTGGCGGAGCACCTTCAAGAGCCCAATTTGGTCATCGTCGAGTCCGATGAGGACGTGCTGCTCTACAGCACCGGCCACATCCCCGGCGCCGTGAAGGTGGACTGGCACACCGAGCTCAACGACCAGGTCACCCGCGACTATCTCGACGCGGAGGGCTTCGCCGCACTGTGCGAGGCCAAGGGCATCGGCCCCGACGACACGATTGTCTTCTACGGCGACAACTTCAACTGGTGGGCGACCTACGCGCTGTGGGTCTTCTCCCTCTTCGACCACCGCGACCTGCTCATCCTTGACGGCGGACGGGCCAAATGGATCGCCGAGGGGCGCGCGATCTCCAAGGACCTGCCGGCCCGGCCGAAGACCAGCTACCCGGTGCCGGCCAGGGACGACGCGGGGATCCGCGCGTTCCGCGAGGACGTCCTCGCACACATCGCCGCGGACCGGCCGCTCGTCGACGTGCGCTCGCCCGGTGAGTACACCGGCGAACTCCTCCACATGCCGGACTATCCGCAGGAGGGCGCGCTGCGCGGCGGGCACATCCCCGGTGCGGTCAGCAAACCGTGGAAGCAGGCCACGCAGGAGGACGGCACGTTCAAGCCGGTCGACGAGCTGCGCAGGATCTATGCCGATGAGCTCGGGCTCGCACCGGACGACGACATCATCGCGTATTGCCGCATCGGTGAGCGGTCATCCCACACCTGGTTCGTGCTGACCCATCTGCTCGGTTATCGGCATGTACGAAACTACGACGGCTCCTGGACGGAATGGGGCAACCTGGTCCGGGTCCCGGTCGTCAAAGGCAGCAGCCCGAAGTGAGGGCGAAGCAGAACGGCGGCCCGCTGCACGGGGCCGCCGTTCTGTTGATCCAAGAAAACTCTATTCATTCTCCGGCGGCAGGCTCACCAGGTAGTCGACCACCTCGGAGAAGCGGGCGCTCGCCATCGCGACGCACAGGTCGGCCGCACCGTAATACAGCCGCAGCTCGTCGCGAGCCTCGTCGTGGACGAGACCGGTGGGGAAGACGACGTTGGGCACGTCGCCGACCCGCTCGTATTCGGCGTCCGGTCCCAGCACCCAGCTCGGCGTCCGCCGGATGATCTTCGTGGGATCGTCCAGGTCGAGCATGACCAGGCCTACGCGGTACAGCGACGTCGCGACCATCTGCTTGACGCCGTGGTAGACGCAGAGCCAGCCGTGCGGGGTCTCGATCGGCGGCGGTCCCATCCCGATCCGGGTGGCGTCCCACCAGGGCCCGGAGCGCGACTGCATGACCGGCTCGGGCGTCGTCCACGCCTGAAGGTCCGCCGACTTCGACAGCCACACGTCGGCCCGCGCCGACAGCACGGACACCGGCCGGTGGAAGAGCACGTAAAGCCCGTCGATCCTGCGGGGCAGCAGCGAGGCGTTCTTGTCCTCCGGTGGCATGACGATGCCGAGCGGCTCCACGGACTCGAAGTCCTCGGTGCGGGCCAGCGCCACACACGGACCGCTGGGCCCGTACGCGGTGTAGGCGATCACGTAGCCGCCGAGCTCGTCGACATACGTGACCCGGGGATCCTCGACGCCCCAGCAACTGTGCTGGTCGGTGGGGTCGTCGGCGATCAATGGCTTGGCGTCCACGACCCAGTTGGTGCGGCCGTCCTTGCTGCGGGCGGCCGTCAGGTGCGAGATGCCCCGCCGGTCCTCGATCCTGCAGAGCAGGACGGTGTCACCGTTGTGCAGGCAGGCGCCCGGATTGAAGACGCTGTTGATCGGATAGGGCCAGTCCCCTGCGGTGAGCAGGGGATTCGTGGCTTCCCGGTGGAACAGCTCCGCGTCAAAGTGCATCAGGTTGGCCCTCCGTGGTGCGCAGGCGGGGCGGCTGGGCGGTCGCGCTGAACCCTGCCGAGGCCCGTCCGACGGCCCGGGTGCCCGTTGGTGCCTTGTTCGGTGTCGTCCGTGAGGGTCCGGTTACCGGCAGTGATGTCGGCACCGGTGTTGTGGCGACCACCGGGTGGGGCAGGGCGGCCAAACCGGCCTTGAGCAGGCTGAGTAGCGCTTGGTAATAGGCTAGCGTGGACTCGGCGCCCTGGTTCCCATTTGGTTCAGTGGCGGACAGACCATCGTGGCAGGCGCCCGTCGCATCGACGTAGAGCCGCGCGCCGGCCCGGTTCCTGCCGAGGAACCAGGAGTAGCCCCAGCCGGCCAGCCGCGCCGACGTCGGGTCCGCGGTGTGCTGCCAGGCGTCGACCATCGCCTCGGTGATCGCGGCCGCGTCCAGCGGCTGTTCGTCACCGTCGTCGGCGAGCCAGACCGCCGGGGACTCACCCCGCCGGTGCCACCGGTTGCCGACGCACCGCAGCGTGCCGTCGGCGAGGCCGACGTGCTGGGCGTACCAGTCCAGCGCCGCGATCGCCCGCGCCGCCACCGCGTCGTCCTCCAGCAGCGCCGCGCCCAGCAGCATGGCCTGCGGCAGGCGGGCGTTGTCGTAGGTCAGCTCAGGCTCGAACCAGCGCCACGACGGATCCGTCGCGGACGTCGTCACCAGCGCCTCGTCGAGCCGGTGCAGCAGCGGCGCGGCCTGGTCGGTGCGGCCCGCGCGGGCCAGGCCGATCAGCGCGTACGCGGCGGTCCGCAGCCCGATGTCGGGCAGCTGGTGGGTGCGCGGCCCGAGATCGTCGAGCAGCGCGGCCGCCGGCCGGCGGATCTCGTCCGGGACCGCGGGCGTGCCGACCAGGACGCCGAGCGCCCACACGGCCCGGCCGACGTGGTCGCCGTGGTGCGGCCAGTCCTGCCACGTGCCGTTGTAGCTCAGCACGTTGTGCATCGCGCCCGACGGGTCGTAGGCGGCGGTCAGGAAGCGGACCGACTGGCGCAGCCAGCGCGTGGCCTGCGCCGTCTGCTTCGTGTCGATGCCGACCGCGAGCAGGTCCGCCGCGACGATCGCGAGCCGGGCGACGTCGTCGACGCAGTAGCCCGACGCCAGCTCCGGGCTGGCCCCGTGCGCGAACTGGATGATGCCGATCTCGTCGGTGAGCCGGTCCAGGTGCGTGAGGTTGAGCAGTGGCGCGGTCGCGGTCGAGTGACCGGGACGGGCCGTCGCCGCCTGCGTCTGGCGCACCACGTCGGCGACCAGCTCGGCCTCCCGGGCGGCGACCGCCGGCCAGGGCAGCCACGCCGCGCACGCCTCCGCCACCGACTTCGCGGCGGCGAGCGCCTGCCCGTCGGTGAGCAGGTCGTTGATCTCCACCGCGAGCGCCGCGTCGTCGCCGCACGGCACCACCCGTCCCGCGCCGCCGGCCAGCATGTCCTCGGCGTAGCTGTACGACGTCGACACCGCGGGCAGCCCGGCGCCCAGCGCGAACGTCAGCGCCCCCGAGCAGATCTGCTCCGGCGAGCGGTACGGCGTGACGAACAACGTGCTCGCGTGCAGGATCGCCGACAGCTCGTCGAGCTCCAGGAACGCGTCGACGAAGTGCACGTTGTCGGAGAGCCCGAGCAACTGCACGCGGGACTGGAGGCTCTCCCGGTAGACCTCGCCGTCGCGGCGCTTGATCTCCGGATGCGTCGCTCCCGCCACGACGTATTGCGTGTCGGGGTGCTCCTTGACCACAGCGGCCAGCGCGTCGATCGCGATGTCGATGCCCTTGCCCTCGCTGAGCAGGCCGAACGTGGTGAGGGTCGGCTTGTCCGCGACCTTGTCGAGCAGCTCGCGCAGCTCGGTGCGCAGCGTCGCCGGGTCCGGCGGGTGGCGCATCGCGTCGGGCGCGCCGTGCGGGACCACGACCAGCTGGTGGCCGGCGGCCACCCCGGTGCGGATCGCGACCCGGCGGGCGGTCTCGGTGAAGACCGTGACCCTCGCCGCCCGTGCGCACAACGCGCGCAGCGTCGCCGCCTGGCCGGGTGATGGCCGCGACAGCACCGTGTGCAGCGTCAGCAGGTAAGGAATGCCGCACGCGTTGAGCGCGCGGGTCAACTCGAGCAGGTGAGAGCCGTCGGTGCCGCCGAAGATCCCGTACTCGTGCTGGATCAGCACGACCTGGACGCCGGCCTCACGCATGGCGCGGGCCGCGGCCGAGTAGTCCTCGATGCGGTCGTGGTTGATGGTGACGACGACCTCGTCACCGTAGCTGTGCCCGTCACGGTCGATGGCCACGACGACTGTTTCCAGATCGTCAGTGGCGACACCAAGTGCCTGCCGCAGGTCCGCGGTGTACGTCGCGAGCCCGCAACGGCGAGGCAGATAGGTCGACACGATACCGAGGCGATAGGTCGCGGCAGGGTGTGACATGAGCACATTGTTACCCCCGTGCCTGCCAAAAAACCTTGATACGCCCGGATGGGACTCTGGGTCGAATGTGCTGCTCAGTCCTGCTTCGCGAAAACCTTTCCGGACGTGATCGTTTGGGTGAATTATCGTTCAGTCGTGACGTAGAGTATTCAGGCCCAGCTCGGCAGCTGCTCACGGTGCTCGATCCACTGCGGTGGCACGCCGATCGTGCCGCGGGCGGCGTCGTCCCCGGTCCCGGTGTGCGCGGCGATGATCCCGCCCGCGATGGCGCACGTCGAGTCGGTGTCGCCGCCGGCCTGTACACAGGCCGCCATCGCCGCCGGATAGTTGTCGAGATGCGTGGCCGCGACCCACAGCGCGAACGGCACGGTGTCCTGCGCCAACGCGTGCGAGCCGTTGCCGAGGTCCGCCCCGACGTCGCGCGGATCCGACTTCTCCGACATGCGCGAGGCGCGACCGATGCCGTCGCGCACGTCGGACGGTGGCAGCTGGTTGAGCACCATGCGCAGCAGCGACCCGCGCGGCGTGTGCCGGGCGGTCAATGCCGCCGCGAGGGCCACCGCGACGGCGCCCGAGATGCCTTCCGGGTGCTGGTGGGTGACCTCCGCCGACAGCGCCGCCTGCCGGGCGGCGACGTCGGGATCGTCGGCGAAGAACGCCCCGAGCGGCGCGACCCGCATCGCCGCGCCGTTGCCCGCCGAGCCCCGGCCGGCGAACAGGGCGCCGGCCGCGGTCCGCCACGGCACGCCCTCGTTGATGCTGGTCAGCACCGACCGCGCGCCGCGGCCGTAGCCCCGGTCGGCGCTCCAGCGCTGCGCGAACGCGCCGGCCAGCCAGTCCTGGTCGACGCGGCCGTCCTGCCGGAGCCCCTGGAGCAGGGTGCAGGCCATCTCGGTGTCGTCGGTCCAGCGCCACGGCGGCGGTGGCGGGGCGAACACGGCGCCGTCCTCGAACGGCGGGTGCATCTCGAAGGGTGCGGCGAGCGCGTCACCGACGGAGAGACCGGTCAGGCTGTCGACTGCGGCGCGGAGATCCACCTGCCGAAAATAGTCGATGCCGAGCGGGAACGGCGCCCGCGGATCGCGGCTCGTGTCGGGCATGAAGCGTCGTGAACTGCTCGGCCTGGGTGGGGTCGTCCTTGTGGCCTCCTGCGGGTCGGCCGGGAAGCCCCGCCCGGTCGACCCCGGCGAACTGCTCGCCGTCTCCGTCGGCGACGGCCTGACGGTCGTGGAGTCCGGCACCGGCCGCCGGGTCGTGGCGCCCGCGGCGACCCTCGCGACCGCCGACGGCAGGCGGCTCATCGGCACCGTCGCCGAGGCCGGCGCGTCGCGCGTCGTGACCCGCGACGCGCGCACCGGCGACGTGGTCGCGCAGACGACGGTGCGGGGCGCCGGGCGGCTGGCCGCGGTCGCGCCGGACGCGGGGCTCGTCGCGCTCGTCGACGGCGACCCCGACGGGCGGACCGAGACCACGATCGTCGTCGCCGGTCCGGCGGGAGAGCGGCACCGGCTGAAGCTGCCGGGGTTCGTCCAGCCGGAAGCGTTCTCCTCCACCGGTACGAGCCTGTTCGTGCTGGACATGCTGCCGCCCGAGCATCCGGACCACTACCGGGTGCGGGTCCTCGACCTGGCCATGGGGCAGCTCACCGCGCTGAACCTGCCGGGGGAGAACGCGGGCGTGAAGGTCCTCGTGCCCGAGGGCGCCGAGGAGGAGATGCGCGGCGAGGGCCGGCAGGCGGTGTTCGACGCGATGCGGGAGCGGCTGTTCACGCTGTACAGCCACCAGCCGGACCACCTGCACGTCAGGGACCTGCTGCACCCTTCGCCCCAGACCAGCGCCCGCGACGGCAAGCCGGAGGTGCACGCGTTCGTGCACACGCTCAACGTCGCCGACGCCTGGGCGGTCTGCGTCGACCTGCCGTCGTCGTTCGGCACCGGCGCGGTCGAGGGACTGACCATCGCGCAGCACGGCGACGAGGTGTGGGTCGCCGACGCCGGCAAGGGTGCTCTCGCTGTCATCTCCGCTGATGTACTGGCCGTCACGCAGGACGCCCGTTTCACGCCTTCCTCGGGCCGGGCACGGCTGGCGGTGTCCGGGTCCTCCGCATACCTCGCCGTGGGGCGGCAGGTGCACGTCTTCGACGTTGCGTCGAAGTCGCCGCGGGCGACCTGGGCCCTGCCCGGCGACGCGCGCGGCGTCGCGGTGTCCGGCACGCACCTGTACGTCGGGCAGGCGGACGCGGTACACCGGCTGCATCCGGAGACCGGAGCGCTGACGGCGACCGTGGCAGTGCCGGGGCTCACCGCGGTGGAGCAGGTCCTCGGGTGAGAACGGGGCGGAAAGTGTCGGTGGGTCGCGGTAGCGTGCCCGCGTGGATCGGACGTTCCAGGTAGACCTGCGCGGGGTTGTGGACCTGCTCAGCCACCACCTCTACGCGAGCCCCCGCGTCTATGTGCGGGAGCTGCTCCAGAATGCCGTCGACGCGATCACCGCGCGGCGCGCGCTCGACCCGGCGGCGCCGGCGCGGGTGCGCATCGAGCCGCCCGACGTGACCGGCGACGGCACCCTTCGCGTGTCCGACACCGGCATCGGGCTCACCGAGGAGCAGGTCCACCAGTTCCTGGCCACGATCGGGCGCAGTTCCAAACGCGACGACTTCGGCTTCGCCCGGCACGACTTCCTCGGCCAGTTCGGCATAGGCCTGCTCTCCTGCTTCCTGGTCGCCGACGAGATCCGCGTGCTGACCAGGGCAGAAGGCAGCCCGACCGTGCTGTGGCGCGGCTTCGCCGACGGTCGCTACAGTGTCGCCCCCGCCGGCGAGGACCGCCTGCACGTCGGCACGACGGTGACGCTGGTGCCGCGGCGGGACGCCGACCAGTGGCTGCTGCGCAGGACCGTGACCGAGCTCGCCACGCTGTATGGCTCGCTGCTGCCGGTGACCGTCGAGGTCGCCGACGTCCAGGTCACCGGTGAGGGGCTGCCATGGCGACCGCGCCGCGACGACGTTCTTGTGCAGTATTGCCGGGAGGTCTTCGGGTTCACCCCATTCGACGTGGTGGACCTGTCGGTGCCCGAGGCAGGGCTGACCGGGGTCGCGTTCGTGCTGCCGACCCCGGCCAACCCGGCGGCCCGCGCCGGCCACCGCGTCTATCTCAAGCGGATGCTGCTCGCCGAGGGTGCGGAGGGCGTCCTGCCCGAGTGGGCGTTCTTCGCCCGGTGCGTGTTCGACGCCGGTGAGCTGCGCCCGACCGCGAGTCGCGAGGCCCTCTATGAGGACCAGCTGCTCGAGTCGACCCGTGAGGCGCTCGGCGACCAGCTGCGCGGCTGGCTGGTCCGGCTCGCCACCCGCGACCCGCGGCGGCTGACGGAGTTCCTCGAGATCCACCACCTCGGCGTCAAGGCGCTCGCCGTCCACGACGACGAGATGCTGCGCCTGGTCGAGCGCTGGTGGCCGATGGAGACCAATGTGGGTCGGATGACCCTCGCCGACTTCCGCGCCGCGCACGGCCTGGTGCGTTACACGGTCCAGGTCGACGAGTTCCGCCAGATCGGCGCGGTCGCCGCGGCGCAGGGCATGCCGGTGGTCAATGCCGGCTATGTCTATGACGCGCAGCTGATCGAGCGGCTGCCGCTCATCGAGCCGGGCGCGATGATCGAGCGGGTCGAGCCCAGCGACCTGACCACGCACTTCGACCCGCTGGAGCCGGGGCTGGAGCTGGCCCGGCGGCCGTTCGTCGCCCACGCGCAGCGGGCCATGGACCGGCTCGGCTGCGAGGTGGTCCTGCGCGCGTTCGACCCGGCGGGCATGCCGGCCATGTATCTGGTCAACCGGTCGGCCGCGTTCGCCGCCGAGCTGCGGGCGACCCGGGAGCGGGTCGACGAGGTGTGGGCCGACGTGCTCGACGCGCTCGCCCGCACCGACGACGAGGACCGGCCCCAACTGGTGCTCAACCATCGCAACCCGCTGGTCCGGCGGGTGAGCGAGCTCGCCGACGACGACCTGGTGCGGCTCGCCGTCGAAGCGTTGTATGGCCAGGCGCTGCTGCTCGGCCACCATCCGCTGCGGCCGGCGGACGCCGCGCTGCTCAACAGCTCATTCCTGGGCCTGCTCAACAAGGCGGTCGCGCGTGAAGACTGAAGACGAGCTCTGGGCCCTGCTCCGCGAGGCCGACCACATGCCTTATGGCAGCGGCCAGATCGCGCTGGTCGAGCAGATCGTGCAGCACGCCGACGCCGGAGGCTTCGACGAGCTGCGCTTCGCCGCCCGCATGCAGGCCACGACGGCGTATGTGCACGGCGGGGAGACCGCGAAGTCGTTCGTGACGTTTTCGTGGTGCCGCGCGGAGTATGACGCCCACCCGGACCGCTTCGACCGGCACTCCGAGAGCCTGCTGCTGTGGCAGTTCAAATACATGGTGTCGGGCCTGCTGAAGTTTCCCGAGGTGCCGCTCGGGCGCACCCATGACGTCCTCGACGACATGGAGCGCCGCTTCCGGGCCGGCGGGCACAGCCTGCAGGCCGTCTATTCCTATCGGCACGCGGTCGCCGCGCACGTCGGCGACCCGTCCGCCGACGAGTGGTATGAGAAGTGGTGCGCGACGCCGAGGGACGACAACTCCGACTGCGTCGGCTGCGACCCGACGTCGAAGGTCTATCACCTGGTGTCGGCCGGTGACGACGAGGCGGCCGTCGCGCTCGCCCAGCCTGTGCTGGCCGGCCACCTCACCTGTGCCGAGCAGCCGCAGTCGATCCTGACGTCGCTGCTCGTGCCGTTTCTGCGGACCGGCCGGCTCACCGAGGCCGCCGACGCGCACCGCCGCGCCTATCGCACGCTCCGCGGCAACCTGGCAGACCTGCAGCGCATCGGCGAGCACGTGGTGTTCTGCGCGCGGACGGGCAACGAGACCCGCGGCCTGGAGATCGTCGAGCGGCACCTGAGCTGGCTCGACAAGGCACCGCACCCCCAGGCCGACATGTGGTTCTCCGCCGCGGCGGCACTGCTGCTCGGTCGCCTCGACGACACGGTGCTGATCGCCGGCACCCCGGCCGGCGTCGGCGGCGGCGGCTCGGGTGGCTTCTCGGGTGGCGGCACGGCAGGCGTCGGCGGTGGTGGCGCGGGTGGCGCGGGTGGCGGTGGTGGCGGTGGTGGCGCGGGCGGCGTCCCCGGTGGCACCTCGGGCGGCATCGGTGGTGGCGCGGGCGACGTCGGTGGTGGTGTTCCGGGCGGTGGCGCGGCAGGCGGTGGCGGTATTGCGGGATACGTGACGGCGCCGGAGCTTGCCGAGCGGCTGGCTGCTCGGGCGCGGGCGCTGGCGGCGCGGTTCGACGCTCGCAACGGCACCGACAACATCGGTCGGCTCATCGAGGCGCGGCTGCGCGCGGAGCCGCTCGTGGAGCACCTCCCGCTGAGCGCCGTGGCCCGGACGCTGCGGGCCGCCGCCGTCCCGGCCCCGGCCCCGGCCCCGGCGCCGCGTCCGCTGCCGAGTGATCCGGCGGAGCTGCTCGACCGGGCCGAAGAGCTGTTCGACGAGTATCGCTTCACCGAGGCGCGCGCCGCGTGGGAACGCTTCGACGAGCTGGTCGCCGACCCCGCGCCGGCGCTCGTGGTCCGACGCATCGAGGGCCGCGGCCGGCTGGCGGGTGTCGACCAGGAGCCCGGCGTGGCCGAGGCCGCGTTCCTGGAGGCCGCCGCCGGCTATCGCCGGCTCGGCGACGAGCGGTCCGCGCTGGTCGCCGAGGCCCGCGCGCTGCTCGCTCCCGACGCCGAGGACCGGCAGGAGGAGGTCCTGGCCAGGCTGACGGAGGTCACGGAGCGGATCGTCGCGCTCGGCGACGCCGACACCCGGGCCGAGGCGCGGCTGCGGCTGGAGTATCCGTTGCTGGCGCTCGACCGGCTCGACGAGGCGCTCGCCGCGGTCGAGGCCGCGGCCGCCGAGCAGCCGGTCCGGCCGGCGCTGCGGGCGGAGCTGGCCGGCCGGCGGGCCCGGTGCCTGCTGGTGCTGGAGCGCTTCGAGGAGGCGGTGACGGCCGCCGTCGACTGCCGGGAGCAGTATGGCCGGCTCGGCGACCCGCCGCCGGTCGCGCTCGCGGCGCTGATCCACGGTCACGCGCTGGCCAATCTCGACCGGTTCGACGCGGCCGTCGAGGCGTTCGACGCCGCGCTCGCCGCCGCCGTCGAGCGCGACCCGAGGCTGTCGGCGCTGGTGGGCCGGGCCCGGGCCAGACTCGCCGGCGGACAGCCGGCCGAGGCCGTCGACGACCTCGTCGAGGCGATCGCCGACCACGTCGCGCACGGCGAGGACGCGCCGGCCGCGATCCTGCGCTTCGATCTGGCCGGCGCCTACGACCAGACCGGGCAGCTGCTCGACGCGGCCGAGGCGGCGGAGAGCGCGATCGACGTGCTCGACCGGATCGGCGCGCAGGACCACGCCGACCGGACCAGGTATCTGCTGTCCCGGGTCTATCGGGAGCTCGACGAGCCCGACCAGGCCCTCGCGCTGCTGGAGACGCTCGCCGGCAATCTCGACGGGTTCGACAACCTGCAGTCCCGGGGCGGGATGCTGCAGGAGGCGGCCCAGCTGCTCTACCGGGCCGACCGGGACGCGCAGGCGGCCGATCGGTTCGGCGCGGCCGCGGCGGCGTTCGAGGCGGCCGGGGTCGTGCAGGCCGAGCTCTACAACCGGCGGATGCGGGCCCTCTCGCTGCGCTGGGCCGGCAGCGTCAAGGAGTCACTCACCGCGCTCGCCGAGGCCGATGCCCTGGTTGCGTCGTTGACCAGGACGGTCGACGCGGCAGAGCCGTGGCTGGTGTGGCAGCGGGCGATGCTCGACTGCGACGCGGCCCGGGTGCTGCTCGGCGCCGGCCGGGGCGACGAGGCCCTGGCCCGGGTCGGCGGCGCGGGCGGCGTGCTGCGCGGCATCGGCGCGCTCGGCGAGGCCCTCGACGCCGACCTGCTGCACGCCGAGCTGCTCCTGCGCGCCGGCGACCCGGCACCCGCCGAGCCGCTGCTGCGCTCGGTGCTCGGCTCCGCGCCGACCGGCTCGCAGGCCGGGCAGAACGCGGCCTGGATGCTGGCCGAGGCCCTCGAGGGAATGGACCGCTCAGACGAGGCCGCCGAGATCCGCCGGCTTCATCTGGAGCAGTGACGAACTTAACGACCGTTCAGCGAACGTCTTGACACAAGGTTAGGCTTTCCCCATGACGCTGGAGCAATCGGCAGTGCGACCACCTGCACAGACCCGCGGTGCCGGTCCTGCCGGACAACGCCGCCGCTCACGGCGCGAGGAGATCCTCGAGATCGCGGTCGGGCTCTTCGCGACCCGCGGCTATCACGGCGTCTCCATGGACAACATCGGCGCGGCCGCGGGCGTGACCGGTCCGGCGCTCTATCACCACTTCGCCGGCAAGGAGGCGATGCTGGCGGCCGCGCTCATCCCGGTCAGCGAGCAGCTCCTCGCCGGCGGGCAGGCCCGCATCTCCGAGGCGTCCGAGGACCCGGCCGCCGCTCTTGCCGCGCTGGTCGACTTCCACGTCGAGTTCGCCCTGGCCAACCCGGCGGTCATCGCCCTGCACCTGCACGAGCTCGACCGGCTGCCCGAGGAGCCCCGGCGGCAGATCCGGCGGTTGCAGCGGCTCTATGTCGAGGAGTGGGTCAACACCCTCACCGCACTGCGCCAGGAGCTCAACGCCGGCGAGGCCCGCGTCCTGGCCCACGCCGCCTTCGGTCTGATGAACTCCACGCCGTTCCTCGGCGGCGAGGTCGACCGGCCGCGCCGCGCCGAGCTGCTCCGCACCGCGACGCTCTCCGCGCTGCGAGGGTGACCCTCCGGGGGTTATCCACAAGCCCTTTACGTGTAAACCCACAGAGTTATCCACAGGAGACGCTCCGCATGCTGACCTCGCTGCTCGTCGCCAACCGTGGGGAGATCGCCCGCCGGATCATCCGCACCGCGCGCAGGCTGGGGATCCGCACCATCGCCGTGCATTCCGACGCCGACGCCGGGCTGCCGTTCGTCAGCGAGGCCGACGAGGCGGTGCTGATCGGCCCGGCCAACCCGGCCCAGTCGTATCGCAACACCGAGGCGATCCTGGCCGCGGCGAAGTCGACCGGCGCGGAGGCGATCCACCCCGGCTACGGGTTCCTGTCGGAGAGCGCGGCCTTCGCCGCCGGCGTCGTCGAGCACGGCCTCATCTGGGTGGGGCCCGGGCCCGAGGCGATCATCGCGATGGGCGACAAGATCAACGCTCGCAATGTCATGGCCGCCGCTGGTGTACCGGTGGCGCCGGGCACCACCGACCCGGCCGCCACTGCCGACGAGGCCGCCGCCGCCGCGAATGACATCGGCTACCCCGTGATGGTGAAGGCCGCCGCCGGCGGCGGTGGCATGGGCATGGGCGTCGCCGCCGACGAGGCCGGGCTGCGCACGGAGTATGAGAAGGTGCGCGCCTTCGCCGAGCGGATGTTCGGCGACGGGTCGGTGCTCATCGAGCGGTATTTCCCCCGCGTGCGCCACATCGAGGTGCAGATCCTCGGCCTCGCCGACGGCCGCGTCGTCGCCCTCGGCGAGCGCGAGTGCTCGGTGCAGCGCCGCAACCAGAAGCTCGTCGAGGAGACGCCGTCGCCGGCCCTCGACCCGCGGCAGCGCGCCGACCTGCTCGCCGCCGCCGTCCGGGCCGGCGAGGCGGTCGGCTACCGCAACGCCGGCACCGTCGAATGCCTCTTCGACCCGACGACCGGACAGTTCTTCTTCCTGGAGATGAACACGCGTCTGCAGGTCGAGCACCCGGTCACCGAGGCGGTGTTCGGCATCGACCTGGTCGAGGAGCAGTTGCGGGTCGCGTCCGGCCTCGCGCCGACCTTCGACCCCGGCGCGCTGCGCGCCACCGGTCACGCCATCGAGGTCAGGGTCAACGCCGAGGACCCGAAGCGCTTCCTGCCCGGCCCCGGTGCGATCACCACGTGGGTCGAGCCGGCCGGCGACGGGGTGCGCGTCGACGCCGGGTATGGGCCGGGCACCGTCGTCACCCCCAGCTACGACTCGCTGATGGCGAAGCTGATCGTGCACGGCACCGACCGTGCCGACGCCCTCGCCAAGCTGCGGGGCGCTGTCGCCGGGTTCGAGGTCGTCGGCCCGAAGGTCAACCTGCCGTTCTTCGCGGAGCTGCTCGACAACGCCGAGTTCGTCTCAGGCGACTACGACACGGGGATCGTCGGCCGGATGCGTGCTGGAGGTGTGCGGTGAGCTTCGTTTCCATCCGTGAGGTCGGGCCCCGCGACGGCCTGCAGAACGAGGACCCCGTCCCGGCCGCCGCCAAGGTGCGGCTGCTCGACGCGCTGTCCGCGACCGGCGTGGGCAGGATCGAGGCCGTCTCGTTCGTCCACCCGAAGGCGATCCCGCAGATGGCCGACGCCGATGAGGTGTGGGCGGCCGCGGTCAAGAACCCGGCGGTGCACTACTCGGCGCTGGTGCCCAACTCGCGCGGCGCCGAGCGGGCGCTCAAGGCCGGCTTCGGCGAGATCGAGGTCGTCGTCTCGGCGTCCGAGACGCACAACCAGCGCAACGTCAACCGGTCGACGGGGGAGTCGCTCGACGACATCGCCGCCCTGATCGCGCTGCTGCACGGCGCGGGCGCCACCGCCGAGGTGATCATCTCGACCAGCTTCGGCTGCCCGTTCGAGGGCGACATCGACCCGGCGCGGGTGGCCGGCATCGTCGACCGGGTCGTCGCCGACGGCGCGGACCGGGTGGCGTTCGGCGACACGACCGGCATGGCCACGCCCCGCCGGGTGCAGGACGTCGTCGGTCTCGTCCGCGACCGCCACCCCGACCTGCCGCTGCTGCTGCACTTCCACAACACCCGCGGCGCGGCCCTGGCCAACATCCTCACCGCGATGCGGATGGGGATCACCGAGTTCGACGCGAGCGTCGGCGGGCTCGGTGGCTGCCCTTACGCGCCCGGCGCGACCGGCAACGTCGCCACCGAGGAGGTCGTGCACCTGCTGCACGACATGGGCTACGACACCGGCATCGACCTGAAGGCGCTGATCGGGGCGGCCGCGATGGCCCAGGAGATCGTCGGGCGGGAGCTGCCGTCGGGCGTGCTCAAGGCCGGTCCGCGAATCCCTTTCTGACGCTCCCTGTCCCACTTGTGCCCGATTCGCCGGGATAGTGGCGTGTCCCCGGCGGAGACGGTTCGTTGCTCAGTACGGAAACAGTCACATGTGGGGCGACGAGCCCGACATTGAGCCCGTACTGAGAGGCGGCCATGGCCCAGAGGAGCGAGCGCAACCCGCGCACGGCCCGCTGTGTCCGGTCCGCTGCCCGGATCGCCGTCAAGGGTCTGGTCGTCGCCGGTTTCGCCGGCGTGGCCTGGATGCTGTCGGCGTCGGCGGCGCACGCCTCCAGCAGCACGACGACGTCGTCGGGCTCCGACGGTTTCGCGTCCGGGGTCTCCCTGATCGCGCCGGTGACCAACCTGGTCACCGGGACCGGCGGCTCAGGACTCGACCTGCTCGGCTTCGGCGCCGGCGGCAACCGTCACGGCGCCTCCAGTCACAGCTCCAGTGGTCACATCGGGTCCACCGGTGTGCCCTCCGGGGCGACGAAGCACGAGTCGAAGCGTGACCTGCTCACCGGGACGGTGCTGACCGTCCTGCGACCGGTGACGGGCACCGTCCTGGCCACCACCGACAGGGTCACGGACAAGGCGGCCACCAAAGCCGCCACTCCGGCATCCGTCAAGATGTCCCGCTTGACGACGGTGAACGCGTCGAGCGCCACGAACTCACGCACCAAGAGGCCGGCCAAAGCCGGCATCAAGAACGCCCGCAAGACGTCTACGCAGGAGCCGGCCGTCCAGGCCGAACCGGTCGGCGTCGGGTCAACGGGCGACGTCGTAGCCGCGGCGACCGGCACCTCCCGTGCCGGCGTCGACCCGACACGCGTCGCCTCCCGTGCCATGGACACGTTCGACCGGCTCGACGCCGGCGACGCCACGCACGAGAAGCCGGTCGCGGACCGGACCGAAGCGCAGGGCACGCGCCACGTGCCGCTGCTGCCCCGCCCGGCGCCCGTCCCGGCACCGGCGGTCGGCATCACCTCGGGAGTCCCGGGCACCGGCTCGGGCCTCAACCACGACGGTGGCGCCGCCGCCACGCTGCCCGCCGCACCGGCCGGCACGAAGGTGGTCACCTTCCGGCTGGACGCGGTCGAAGACGCCGAGCTGAGGCTGCTCGCAGCCGAGAGGCCGACAGTCTCACCCGACTGAGGCCGGCCGGCCAGCCGACGCGACGCGAAGCGGGCCGAGCCGGAGCCAGCCAGGGTCCCTGGGCCTGCATCGACCGCATCGACCACATCGCGGCATCTCGCACCACCGAACACACACGCACCATCCGGGCGCACGTCGACAGGGCGGAGCCGGGCAGAGCCTGCCCGCACGCAGGTATCACGGCTCTGATCCGCGCCCATCAAAAGCAGCACTGAAGAGAAACACCTACCGAAGGGTCTCACTTTCACCATGAAGACGTGGGTTCGTAAGTCGCTCAACGTGGGCGTGCTTTCCGCGGGCTTCCTGCTCATCTCGGGCGGGGCCGCGCACGCCGACTGGACGACTGGCTACAACGCCGGCCTGCTCAACGGCAATCAGTTCGACACCACTCTCCAGCTGCCGGTCAACGTCTGCGGCAACTCGATCGCGGTCCTCGGCTTCGCCGACGCGTCCTGCGGCGGCGGTGCCGCGGCGATCGACACCGAGAGCGCCACCACCGAGGACTGGACCACCGGGTACAACGCCGGTGTCGCCAACGGCAACCAGTTCGACACCACGCTCCAGGCGCCGATCAACGTCAGCGGCAACGCCGTCAGCGTCCTGGGCTTCTCGCAGGCCTCCAGCCAGGGCGGCGCGTACGCCGTCAAGGGCGGCATGGCGTCGGACGACCGTGGCCGGGGCAACGGGCACGGCCACGGCCGGGGTCACGGGCACGGCGGCGGCAACGGCGGCGGCAACGGCAACGGTGGCTACGCCGCGAACAACAACGGTGGCTACGACGACGCCGCGGCCGACGACTACACCGAGAGCACCGGCAACCGCACCGAGGACTGGACCTCGGGCTACAACGCGGGTCTGCTCAACGGCAACCAGTTCGACAGCACGCTGCAGCTGCCGGTCAACCTGAGCGGCAACGCGATCAGCATCCTCGGCTTCTCCAGCGCGCAGAGCGCCGGCGGTGCCTGGGCGGTCAAGGGTGAGAGCGCCTCCACCGAGAGCTCCACCACCGAGGACTGGACCACCGGCTACAACGCGGGTCTGCTCAACGGCAACCAGTTCGACACCACCATCCAGGCGCCGGTCAACGTCTGCGGCAACGCGATCGCGATCCTCGGCTTCTCCAGCGCCTCCTGCGGCGGCGGCGCGGTCGCCGTCGACGGCGACGGCTGGGGCGGCGGCAACGGCGGCGGCAACGGTCACGGGCACGGCCACCACGGCAACGGCGGCGGCAACGGTGACTGGGACGACGACTGGGACGACAACGGTAACGGCAACGGTGGCTACGGCGACGACAACGGCAGCGGCAACGGTGGCTACGGCGACGACGACGCCGACAGCAACGGTGGCTACGGCAACGGCGGCAACGCCAACAACAACGGTGCCTACGGCAACGCCGCGGGCAACGCCAGCAACATGAGCTCGCACGGCGCCTCCGCGTCGCACGGCAAGGCGAAGACCAAGAAGGTCTCCAGCGAGCACGGCCGCGGCAACGGTCACGGCACCGGCGCCGCCAACGACGGTGGCTACGGCAACGGCCAGAACAACGGCGGCTACGGCAACGGCAACAACAACGGCAACAACGACGGCGGCTACGGCGCCGGCAACGGCAATGGGCACGGCAACGGCAACGGCAACGGGCACGGCAACGGCAACGGGCACGGCAACGGGCACGGCAACGGGCACGGCAACGGGCACGGCAACGGTGGCGGCGCGACCGCCGTCAAGAACTCCTGCAGCGACTGGACCACGGGTTACAACGCCGGTCTGCTGAACGGCAACCAGTTCGACACCACGCTGCAGGTGCCGATCAACATCAGCGGCAACGCGATCAGCCTGTTCGGTTTCTCGCAGGCGTCCAGCCAGGGCGGCGCGGTCGCGTACTCCTGCTGACATCGGTGCCAGGGTCCCTCTGATCCGCAGGGGGACCCAGGGTCACGCCGGGTGCACACCGACCCGTGCCCGACGAGCCATTGGTACTTGACCTCCGTTTCGGCTAACCTGAACGATCGTTAGGCATAACGATCGTTCAGGTTGCTGACGCGGAGGTCGCGCCATGGTGGAGGGTCTTCGGAAACGCGTCGAGGCCGGCGGTGCGGAGAAGTATCACGCGGCCAACGCCGCTCGGGGCAAGCTCTTCGCCCGGGAGAGGGTTGCCCAGCTCGTCGACGACGGAACCTTCGTCGAGGACGGGATGTTCGCCAACGTGCTGGCCGAGGGCCTTCCGGCTGATGGCGTCGTCACCGGCACCGCCACCGTCGACGGCCGGCCGATCTGCCTGATGGCCAATGACTCGACGGTCAAGGCCGGCTCCTGGGGCGCCCGGACCGTCGAGAAGATCATCCGGATCATCGAGAAGGCCTACAACACCGGCGTCCCGATGGTCTATCTGGTGGACTCCGCCGGCGCCCGCATCACCGACCAGGTCGATCTCTTCCCCGGCCGGCGCGGCGCGGGCCGCATCTTCCACACCCAGGTCCGCGCCAGCGGCAGCATCCCGCAGGCCTGCGCCCTGTTCGGCCCGTCCGCCGCGGGCGGCGCCTACATCCCCGCCTTCTGCGACGTCGTCGCCATGGTCGAGGGCAACGCCTCCATGTATCTCGGCTCCGACCGCATGGTCGAGATGGTCACCGGCGAGAAGACCACCCTCGAGGCGATGGGCGGCGCGCGGGTGCACTGCGCGGAGTCCGGCGTCGGGCACTTCCTGTGCAAGACCGAGGTCGAAGCGATCGAGACCGTCCGCCGCTACCTGTCCTACCTGCCGTCCAACTGGACCCAGCCGGCTCCGGTCGCCGCTCCCGCCGAGGCCACCGGCCTGCCGGAGATCCCGGCCAGCGAGCGCCAGGCCTTCGACATGCGCCGCTTCGTGAAGGGGCTGGTCGACGAGGGCTCGTTCTTCGAGATCCAGGCGCTGTGGGCGCGGGAACTCACCACCGGCTTCGCCCGCATCGACGGCAAGCCCGTCGGCGTCGTCGCCAACAACTCGCTGTTCAAGGGTGGCGTGCTCTTCGTCGACTCCGCCGACAAGGCGACCCGCTTCGTGCAGCTCTGCGACGCGTTCAACGTGCCGCTGCTCTTCCTCGCCGACGTGCCCGGCTTCATGGTCGGCTCGGCGGTGGAGAAGCAGGGCATCATCCGGCACGGTGCCAAGATGATCACCGCAATCTCCGAGGCGACGGTGCCGAAGATCTGCGTCGTCGTGCGGAAGGCTTACGGTGCCGGGCTCTACGCGATGGCCGGTCCCGGCTTCGAGCCCGATGCCACCATCGCGCTGCCCACCGCCAAGATCGCCGTGATGGGCGCCGAGGCGGCGGTCAACGCCGTCTACGCCAACAAGATCGCGGCGCTGCCCGACGACGAGGCCCGCGCGGCCTTCGTCGCGCAGCGGCGCGCCGAGTATGAGCGCGACATCGACATCATGCGCCTGGCCAGCGAGCTGGTCGTGGACATGGTCGTCGAGCCGGGCGCGCTACGCGGCGAGCTGGGCCGGCGTTTCGCCGCCGCCGCTGGGAAAGACCGTCAATTCTCGCGCCGCCGTCACGGCGTCACGCCCGTCTGAGAGGCACTGTCATGGTCGACTTCACCCTCGGCGAGGATCTCGAGGCGCTACGCCTCAGCGTCCGCGAGTTCGCCAACGACGTCGTCGCGCCCGTCATCGGCGACTACTACGAGCGGCACGCGTTCCCGTATGACATCGTGCGCCAGATGGGCAAGATGGGCCTCTTCGGCCTGCCCTTCCCCGAGGAGCACGGCGGCATGGGCGGCGACTACTTCGCGCTCTGCGTCGCCCTGGAGGAGCTGGCCCGCGTCGACTCATCCGTGGCGGTCACCCTGGAGGCCGGCATCTCCCTCGGCGCCATGCCGATCTACCGCTTCGGCACCGCCGAGCAGAAGGCCCACTGGCTGCCGAAGCTCGTCACCGGCGAGGCCCTGGCCGCGTTCGGTCTCACCGAGCCAGGTGCCGGCTCCGACGCCGGCGGCACCCAGACCCGCGCCGTGCTCGACGAGACCACCGGCGAATGGGTGATCAACGGCTCGAAGGCGTTCATCACCAACTCGGGCACCGACATCACCGTCATGGTCACTGTCACCGCCGTCACCGGCGTCAATCCGGACGGCTCCAAGGAGCTCTCCTCGATCATCGTGCCGAACGGCACCCCGGGCTTCACCGTCCAGCCCGGCTACTCCAAGGTCGGCTGGTGCGCCTCCGACACGCACGAGCTGAGCTTCTCCGACGTGCGCGTGCCCGCCGCCAACCTGCTCGGCGAGCGCGGCCGCGGCTATGCGCAGTTCCTGCGGATCCTCGACGAGGGCCGGGTCGCGTTCGCCGCGCTCGGTGTCGGCCTCGCCCAGGGTTGTGTCGACGAGTCGGTCGCCTACGCCAAGCAGCGTCGCGCGTTCGGCAAGGCGATCGGCGAATACCAGGCCATCCAGTTCAAGCTCGCCGACATGGAGGCCCGCGCCCACACCGCCCGCCTCGCCTACTACGACGCCGCGTCGCGCCTGGTCAACGGCCGGGACTTCAAGCGCCAGGCCGCGATCGCGAAGCTGCAGGCCAGCGACGCCGCGGTCACCAACGCCCGCGAGGCGACCCAGGTGCACGGCGGCTACGGCTTCATGAACGAGACCCCCGTCGCCCGCATGTGGCGCGACGCGAAGATCCTCGAGATCGGCGAGGGCACCTCAGAGGTCCAACGCATGATCATCTCCAGGTCGTTGGGGCTCTAACGTTTAAGGGGATTTCGCGGGCTTGCACGGGCGTGCTTGCATACTGCGATGTTCGCGAAACTCGGCACGCTCATGGACCGCCACCGCTGGCCCGTCATCGGGGTGTGGCTGGCAGTGACCGTGGCGGGTGCGGTCTTCGGTGGCGGCCTGTTCGACCGGCTCGCCACCACGAGCACCAACCGCGCCGACAGCGAGTCGGCGATCGCCCAGCACCGCATCGACGAGCTCGCCCCTGAGGGCTCGATGGTGATCGCCGTCATCGAGGGCAAGGACGTCTACGACCCGGGGCTCAACGCCAGCGTCACCAAGGCGACCCAGGAGATCAAGGCCATGCCCGGGGTCAAGGAGGTCAACGACCTCTACAACGGCCCCGGCGGTCAGATCGGCGCCGACAACATGAGCTCGACGGTGCGCGTCGAGCTCGACCCGAAGCTCGGCGAGAGCGCCCGCGAGGACCTCGAGGACAAGGTCAAGGCGCGCCTGAAGCGCATCGAGGCGCCGAAGGTCACCGTCGGCGGCACGAAGATCGCCGAGCGGGCGTTCGGCGAGCAGTCGGTGCGCGACCTCGCGATCGGCGAGAGCATCGCGCTCGTCGCCCTCCTCGTCGTGCTGGTGCTGATCTTCGGTGGGGTCATCGCCGCAGGGCTGCCGCTCGCGGTCGCAGTCGTCGGCGTGTCCGGGTCGCTGCTGCTCCTGCTCGGCCTCAGCTTCGCGACCAAGGTCAGCGAATACTCCCTCAACGTCGTCACCCTGCTCGGCATCGGGCTCGCCGTCGACTACTCGTTGCTCATCGTCGCCCGGTTCCGCGAGGAGCGGCTGACCCACGAGCCGACCGAGGCGCTCGTCGAGGCGGTCGCGCGGTCCGGCCGGGCGGTCGCGATCTCCGGCATCGCGGTCGCGGCGACCCTCGCGGGCCTGACGGTCTTCGCGGAGCCGCTCCTGGCCGCCGTCGCGCTCGGCGGCGCCGCCGTCGTCGTGCTCGCGACCGTTGCCGCTCTGTCGCTGGTACCGGCGCTGCTCTCCCTCGCCAAGCACAAGATCCCGGCCGCCGGCGAAGGGCGGTTCACCCTCAGGACGGACCTCCTCGCGAAGCTCGCCGCGAAGGCACAGCAGTCGCCCGGACCGGTCGCCCTCGGTGTGACCGTCGGCCTGCTCGTACTGGCGGCGCCGCTGCTCGGGGCGAACTTCGCCAACTCCGACGCGCGGGCGCTGCCGCACAGCAACGAGGCCCGGCAGGCCTACGACGCGCTGCAGACGAAGTTCAACAACAACCACCCCGACGACGTCGTCGTGCTGCTGGAGGCCGGCCCCGAACGCGCCGACGTCCGCATGTTCATGAACCAGGTCAACAAGGAGCTCAGCGGCCAGCTGTTCCGCCAGGAGGTGCGCCCCGACGTGCCCAAGGGCTGGACGGTCCTCGACCTGACCCCGAAGGGCGAGGTCGGTGGGCAGGAAGGCCTCGACCTGGTGCGCAAGGTGCGGGCCATGCCGACCCCCTTCCCGAAGTGGGTCACCGGATCGAGCGCGGAGGTCATCGACTACCGGGACTCCCTTGCGCGGCGGCTGCCGATCGTGGCGCTGATCGTGCTCATCGTGACCGTCGTGGTGCTCTTCGCGCTCACCGGCTCCGTGGTCATCCCGCTCAAGGCCGTCCTGATGAACCTGCTGACCCTCGTCGCCACGCTCGGCGTCCTCGTCGTGGTGTTCCAGTGGGGCTGGGGTCAGCTACCGCTCTTCTTCGACTCATGGGGCGGCATCGACCTGACGACCCCGGTGCTGCTGTTCGTGTTCATCTTCGGACTGTCGATGGACTACGAGGTCTTCCTCCTGGCGCGGATCAAGGAGGAGTACGACCAGCGTCCCGACACCAACCGGGCGGTCCTGCGCGGCATCACGAAGTCCGGCCCGGTTGTGACGGCCGCCGCGATCTGCATCGTCATCGTGTTCCTCGGCTTCGCGGTCGGCGGGCTGGTCGCGGTGAAGGAGATCGGCGTCGGCATGACCGTCGCCGTGATCATCGACGTCACGGTCGTGCGGGGGCTGCTGCTGCCGGCGCTCATGACGATGCTCGACACCTGGAACTGGTGGGCACCGTCGTTCCTGGCCCGGCCGGGTGCTGCTCGGGTGGCGGGGGCCGGGACGCCTTCAGGGAAGCGGGCTCCGAAGCAGCGGGCCGCGGACCCCGCGGACGACCTGACGGTCGAGGTGCCGACGCTCACCAAGCCCGATAAATAGACAATCGTCGGCGTTCCGACGACCAGCTTCTGCGGGACGGCTCCGATTAGTACCCTTCCTCAACATGTCTCCAGTTGCGGATCATGATCCGCGGGGCGCCGGGGCAGGGTTCGCCGCCGCGTTGCGGGCCCGCCGCCTGGCACGGGGACTGACCCAGGAGGAGCTCGCCGGCCGGGCCGGCCTCGGTGTGCGAACCCTGCGCGAGCTCGAACGCGGCCGGGTCGCCCGCCCCCAGCGGGGAACCCTCGCCCTGCTCGCCGACGCGCTCGACCTCGTCGGTGCCGACCGGGAAGACTTCCTGGCCGGGATCGTCACCACCACCCCGGCGACCCTGCCGCTGCCCACGGTGCCCGCGCTCATCGGCCGCGACGCCGACATCGCCGAACTCCTCGACCTGCTGGAGCGCGCCGACCTGGTCGCGCTCGTCGGTCTGGCCGGCGTCGGCAAGACGGGCCTCGCCCACGCCGTCGCGCACGCCACCCCGGGGACCGCGGTCTCGGTCACGATCACCGATGTGTCGCAGCCCACCGACGTGTTCGCCGCCGTCGCCGCCGTCTTCGGCGTCGCCCGCGCCGAGGAACTCCTCGACCGGCCGGCGCTGCTCGTCCTCGACGGCATCGACCGATCCCACCGCAGCGCGGTCAAGGCCATCACCTGGCTCCGCGCCCGCGTGCCGGCGGTGAAGATCCTCGCGACCAGCCGCCGCCCCCTCGCCGGCGTCATCCCCGGCGCCGTCGACTGGCGGGTCGAGCCGCTGGACCTGCCGCACACGTCGGCACCCACCTCGCTTGCGGAGGTGCGCCGCACGCCGGCCGTCGCACTGTTTCTCGACCGGCTCCGCCAGGTCCGCCGGGAACCCGTGCCGGACGCCGAGATCCCCGCCGTCGCCGAACTGGTCCGCCGCCTCGACGGCCTGCCGCTCGCGATCGAGCTCGCCGCCGCCCGTGGGCGGGTGCTGGAGCTGCCCGAGCTGCTGTCGCGGTACGGCAACCGCGTCCTCGACCTCGCCGCCACCGACCCCGACGGTCAGCGGCTCCGCGACGCCGTCGCCGCCAGCTACCACCTGCTGGACGAGCCCGACCAGGCCGCGCTCCGCCGACTCGCCATGTTCCGCGGCCGCTGGTCGCTCGAGCTCGCCGAGGCGCTGCTCGGGTTCAACGCCGAGACCGTGCTCGACCGGCTCGTCGGGCTCGGCCTGGTCAGCGTCCGTGGCCCCGGCGACCTGCGCTTCCGCCTCCTCGACGTGGTCCGCGACTTCGCCTCCGAACGGGGCGCCGAGCAGGGCGAGCTGCGGAAGTTGCGCATCCGCCACGCCGAGGTCGTCACCAGGATCGTGGTCCGGCTCGCCGCCGACCTCGTCGGACCGGCCAGCGCCGCCGCCGTGTCCCGGCTCGACTACCTCAACAGCGACATCCGCGCGGCGCTGCGGTACGCCTCCGTCCGTGATCCCGCCATCGCGCTGCGCCTCGCCGGGGCCATCCCGCGCTGGTGCCGCCTGCGCGGCCGTGACGTCGAGGCGCACAGGCTGCTCCGGCGGCTCCTCGACGACCCGCGCACCGCCGGCTGCGACCCGCTGATCCGCGCGACCGCCCAGGTCGCCGCCGGGATGCTCGCGATGGCGCACGGGCGGGGCTTTGCCGAGCTCTGGCCGACCGAGGCCGCGCTCGAGGTGCTCGTCGCTCACGGTGACGCCGCCGGGGAACTCGCCGCCCGAGCCGTCCTGGCGGGGGTGTGGCAGGCGGTCGGCGGCGCCGACGAGTCCCGCCGGCACAACGAGGCGATGCTCGGGCTGGCTATCCGTACCGGCCGAATCCGGGAGATCGCCGTCTCGCAGAACAACATCGCGTGGCACGACATCCGCACCGGCGACCTGGCCACCGCGGCCCGGCGGCTGGCCGGCGCCGGACGGCGCGCCGCGGAGGCCGGCGACACCCGCCTCCAGGTGCTCACGCAGGCGAACCTGGCCGAGGTCGCGCGCCTCGACCGCCGCTACGACGACGCCGTCGACCTGGCCCGCCGCGCTGCCGCCGCGACCGCCGAGGTCGGCGACCCCACCCACCGGGTCCGCGCGCTCGGCACGCTCGGGCAGGCGCTCGCCGAGTCCGGTCGCCTGCAGGAGGCGGCCGAGGTGCTGGTCGAGCTCGCCGAGCTGCCCGGCAATGCGGGGGCGTCGGCCATGATCGGCGGGTATCTCGGGCTGGCCGAGGGCGACCGTGCCGCGGCGGCTGCCGCGTTCGAGACGGCGGCGAATCTGCTCGCCGGTCGCGATGACATCCGGGATGTACTGGAGGCGCTCGTCGGACTGGCCGCGAGCGCCGGGGCGGCCGACCGGGAACGGGCGCTGGGCGAGCTGGACGGGATCTGCGCGCGGGGCGGGCTGGCGTTGCTGCCGCGGGAGCATTCGCTGCTGGCGGGCTGATCCCTGCCTGGGCTTCGGCCCGGCTTTACGGCTGAGCCTTTGGTCCGGGCTTAGGCCGGGCTGCGGTCCGGGATTGGACCGGGCTTCGGTCCGGCTTTTGGGCACGGACGAAGACCCCCCGGGCGCGTGTTGCCTTCCCACCTGCTTCGTCCGTGCCGGTCCCCGTGGTGCGGTGCCTCCCCAGGGCGGACATTAACGAAGCTGTTCGTCTGGAATGCGGCTTTGCGTCCTTTTCACCACATGGACCGGCAGAAGCTGCCGGTGATCCTGCCGGTCGCGTTCCCGGCCTTTCACGTCCTGGATCAGGCGGCGGCGGCGACGCCTGAGGTCGCGCCGGGGCGGACCGCGTCGCGGATCGTCCTCAGCCCGCCGAGCAGGGTCTGCAGGGACTCCGGCGACAGCCGGCCGGTGAACCACTCGTCGATGAGGGCGACGTGACCCGGCAGCACCGCATGCATCTTGGCGACACCGGCCGGCGTCACCACCGTGAACGAGCCCCGCCGGTCCGTCGGGCAGGCACGGCGCATCGCGAGCCCGTCGCGCTCCAGGCGGTCGACGACCCGGGTCACGCCGCTGGTCGACAGGCCGGTCTGCGCCGCGAGGTCGGTCATCCGCAGCTCGCCGCCGGGCGAGCGGGCGAGCCTGACCAGCACCTCGAAGTCGACATTTCCGAGACCGTGCTCGGCCAGCTGGACGTTGAGCCGCGCGGTCACACCGGTGAAGGCCTCGACGAACAGGCCCATGGCGGTGATTCGCGGATCTTCCAGCATCTCGTCGGTCACAGTGGCAGTCTAACAGAAGAGCTTGACAAACGAGAGTCTGCCGTGAGTATATTTGCGTCAGCAATCTTCTCCGCCACAGCACATCTGGAGGGCATCATGACCGCACCGGTCGGCACCCGCGAGTTCAACGGCGTCAACATCCCCACGCCCGGCAAGTTCGACATCGACCCGGCCCACACCCGGGTCAGCTTCACCGCCAAGCACCTCATGGTGAGCAAGGTCCGCGGCGGCTTCACCAAGGCCGGCGGCACGATCGTCATCGCCGAGGACCCGCTGCAGTCGCACGTGGAGGTCGAGATCGACGCCGCCAGCATCGACACCGGCGTGGCCGACCGTGACGGCCACCTGAAGAGCCCCGACTTCCTGCACGTGGAGCAGTGGCCGGCGCTGACCTTCAAGAGCACCCGCGTGGTCGGCTTCTCCGGCGGCGAGTTCAAGCTCGTCGGCGACCTGACGATCCGCGACGTCACCCGCGAGGTCGAGCTCGACGTCGAGTTCGAGGGCCACGCGAAGAGCCCGTGGGGCCAGGAGGTCATCGGGTTCAGCGCGACCACCGAGATCGACCGCGAGGAGTTCGGCATCACCTGGAACCAGGCGCTCGAGACCGGCGGCGTCCTCGTCGGCAAGAAGATCAAGATCGAGATCGGCGCCGAGGGTGTGCGCCAGGCCTGAGTCGGCCCCGGCCGACAGCTGTTCTGATAGATCGCCTTCGAGACCGGTTCGCGACTTAAGCCGGAGTTTGACCGTCGTGCAGAGGGTGGGCGAAATATCCCACCCTCTGCAAGGTTTTGCTCACCGTCGGCTGAAGCTGCGCCCGTTTTGTCCCTAGCGGTACATCCCGACCACTCCTAACGTGGAGGGTCCACGGGGTCGGCCGGGATTTGGGGAACACAATGGGGCAAGACGTCATACGGGGAGCATTCTCGCGTGAGGACCGCGCCCGATATCGGTATAAAGTACGTCGATGTCTTGATGTGTTCGCCCTGATGCTCAACGACTTCCGGTTCGACTCGGACCGGCCGATGACAGGTCTCGAGATCGAGCTCAACCTCATCGATCCCGAAGCCCAGCCGGCCATGCGCAATGCCGAGGTGCTCGCCGACCTGGCAGACCCGTCGTTCCAGACCGAGCTCGGCCAGTTCAACCTCGAGATCAACGTCGCGCCGCGCGTCATCGAGGGCGACGGCCTCGACGTCTACGAGCGCGAGGTCCTCGCCAGCCTCGTCCACGCCGACGAGCGCGCCCGCAAGTCCGACGCCCAGCTCGTGCTCATCGGCATCCTGCCGACCCTGCGGCCCGAGCACACGGTGCTCGCCAACCTGTCCAACAACCCGCGCTACGCGCTGCTCAACGAGCAGATCATCAATGCGCGCGGCGAGGACATCGCCCTGGACATCCGCGGCCAGGAGCGCCTCGAGGCCGAGTCCGACTCGATCGCCGCCGAGTCCGCCTGCACCAGCGTCCAGTTCCACCTCCAGGTCGCCCCCGAAGACTTCGCGATGCACTGGAACGCGTCCCAGGCGATCGCCGGCATCCAGGTCGCGGTCGGGGCGAATTCGCCGTATCTCTTCGGCAAACGGCTCTGGGCGGAGACCCGTATAGCGCTGTTCGAGCAGGCCACCGACACCCGCCCCGAAGAGCTCAAGGCCCAGGGCGTCCGGCCCCGGGTCTGGTTCGGCGAGCGCTGGATCACGTCGATATTCGACCTGTTCGAGGAGAACGTCCGCTACTTCCCGCCGCTGCTGCCCATCACCGACGACGAAGACCCCGTCGCCGTCCTGGAGGCCGGCGGCGTCCCGCACCTCGGCGAGCTCCGGCTGCACAACGGCACCATCTACCGGTGGAACCGTCCGGTCTATGACGTCATGAACGGCCGCCCTCACCTGCGCGTCGAGAACAGGGTCCTGCCCGCCGGCCCCACGGTCGTCGACCAGGTCGCCAATGCCGCGTTCTACTTCGGTCTCGTCGGCGAGCTCGTCCAGCAGGACCGTCCGATCTGGACGCAGATGACGTTCTCCGCCGCCGAGGAGAACTTCCACACCGCCGCCCGCGAGGGCCTCGACGCCCGGCTGTGGTGGCCCGACCGGGGCGAGGTCCAGGTCGCCGAGCTCGTCCTGGACGAGCTGCTGCCCCTCGCCTCGGCCGGCCTCGACCGCTTCGGCGTGCACCCCGCCACCCGCGACCGCCTGCTCGGCGTGATTGAGGGCCGCTGCCGCACCGGCCGCAACGGCGCCGCCTGGCAGACCGAGACCGTCGACGATCTGGAGGCCAGACACCACCTCGACCGCCGCTCAGCACTTCGCGAAATGCTCCAGCGCTACAGCGTCGGCCTCCACACCAACGAGCCCGTCCACACCTGGCCCGTCTGAACCACCGGGGCGCGGTGGCTTGCCGGCGGGGTTGCTCGTGGGCGCGCTGCGGGCGGGGCGTTTCGCGGCGGGGTGTTACTCGCCGGACTTGCCGCGGCCGCGACCACGGCCCCGGCCGGGGGCGGGCTTGGCGGGTTCGGATGAGGTCGAGGTGTCCGAGGGCCACAGCGGCTCGACGGGGCCGCGGGCCGACGACGTCGGGGCAGGGCCGTCCGCGTCGTCGGTGACGGTGTCCTCGGCGTAGGCGCGGTTGGCCGACTCCGAGGCGTAGGTGCGGCCCGACGACTCGGAGCTGCCGTAGGCGCGGGACGGGGCGTAGGCGTCGGACTCGAGGTCCTTGGCCGAGTCCAGCTCAGCGCTCTTGGCGACGCTCGCCTTGCCGGCCGAGGCAGGCGGCTTGCTTGCGGCAGCGGGCGCGGGCGGCTTGGTGGCGGTGGCCGTCGCGGATGGCTTGGCCGTCGCGGTCGGCTTCGCGGCGGCGGCCTGCTTGGGGACGGAGGCCTTGCCCGAGGCCCCGATCGTGACCGGCTCGGCGGTGCGGTCGGGGGCGGCGGCCCACGGGTCGTCGGTGTCCGGCTGCTCGCCCGACTCGGCGCGGCGGCGGGCCTCGGCGGTGTCCGCGTCGGCGAGGGCCTGGGTCCAGTCGGCGATGTCGGAGGCGGCGCGGGCCTCGCGATCGGCGGCGGCGGCCTGGCGGGCGGCCCGGGCCTGGGCGCGGGAGCCGCGTGGGCCGATCGCCGACACGATGACCGAGCCGGCGAGGCCGGCGAGCACCGCATACGGGGCGATGACGAAGGCCGACAGCTGCGGGTCCCGCTCGCCCACGGCGGGGGCGGCGAGGAAATAGGCCAGGGCGACGAGCAGTGGGCCGGCCGCGCCGGAGACCGCCACGCCCACTCGGTTGTCGCCGCGGCGGCTGGCGGGCCATGCCGCGAGGGCGCCGATGACCAGGGCTATGGCCAGCATGAGCAGCGCGCCCGGCAGGTTGACCATGTTGCGGATCCAGGTCGCGTCGGTGAACTGCCAGGTGCCGAGCTGGGCGGCGGTGGCGAGGTTGCCGTCGGCGCGGACCACGTCGACGACGGCGACGACGGCGAGGGTCCACAGCCACGCCGACGAGGCGATGACGTTGGCGGCGATCGCGCGGGCGGCCAGAGCGGCGACGGCGATCAGCAGGCCGACGATGATGCCGGCGATCGCGTAGCCGCCGGCGGTGAAGTAGGGCGCGACGTTGTCGGGCCGGGGCGTGCGCGACGGCACGGCGACCAGCGGCACGACGATGAGGGCGCCGACCGCCGCGGACAACGCGATCACGATCCGCCAGGCGGCGGTCAGCGCGTGCGCGCCGGGTGTGGAGGCGTCGCCCGCGACCGGGGTGTCAGCGGGGCTGAGCCGGTCGGCGCACAGCGCACCGATGACCGTCGAGGAGGCCGCGAGCCACGCCACCCAGGCGAGGCTGCTGACCCAGACGGTCGCGCTGTTACCGGTCGGCTGCCAGGAGATGATCCCCAGGCCGTAGCCAAGACCGAGCTGCGCGGCACCCGCGCCCGCCGCGACACCGATCGCGGTGAATATTGAGGTTGCCCAGCTTCTTGCGGCCATGCCGCGCAGCGTACGCCGAGCAGGCAACCCGGGCGAGTCGATGTCCGGGGAACGTCAGGCGGTGCAGCGCGCCGTCGCGGAGGGTGGACCTGAGGTGGGCAACCTGTGCACAGGCAGGCGATATGTCGGACAAGGTGATGAACTGGGACCTATGCCTGACGAGCCGGACGCTACCGCCCCGTTCGACAAACCACCACGTCCGGGCGACGCAGACCCGGATGCCACGAGGATCGGCCCCGGCCAGAGCCAAGACCCGGACGCCACGAGGATCGGCCCCGGCCAGAGCCAAGACCCGGAAGCCACCCGGATCGGCGGGGGTACGTCGCCGCTGCGGCCCGACGACAGCGGCGCGACCAGGATCGGCGGCCCGCTCGGCCATGACGAGCCGCCCCGGTGGTCGGCCCGCGCCAATGTCCCCCGACCGGGTGACCCGTCGCTGCGCCCGCCCGCGCCCGAGGAGTGGATCGAAGAGGACCCGTATCAGGGGCGCTCCTGGTTCACCCCCGTGATCGTCGGCGTCGTGGCGCTGCTGCTCGTCGGCGCGCTGACCGTCGGGTTGTACCTCATCTATCAGGCCACCGCCGACGGCGACAACGCGCCGTCGGGTCAGCTGCCGGGTGTGACGGAGAGCAGCAGCGCCGCCGTACCGACGCAGACGCGACAACCGTCGACCGCGCCTCCCTCGTCGGCGGCTCCGTCCGAGACGACGGAGGCCCCACCGGTCAGCGTCACGATCCCGCCACTGAAGGGCGACTCCCTCGCGCAGGCGACGATCAAGCTCCAGCAGCTCGGGCTCGAGGTGAAGGTCGTCCGCCGCGCCGACGGCTCGGTGCAGCCCGGCGAGGTCGCCGCGTCCGACCCCGACGAGGGCGAGATCATCGCGACCGGCGGGACCGTCACCCTGTACGTGGCGACCGCACCGAGCGCGGCACCGTCGAAGAGCTCGGCGTCGCCGTCAGCGGTGCCCCGCTAGCGAAGGCGGGGCCCGCACGAACCCAAGGAACTACAAGGAAAAAGGAAGCGAAGCAGCGGCTACGCCGATGCGGAGACGGGTATCCGCGTGGTGACGCGTTGGGTGCGGGTGACGAAGCCGGGCTGTAGTCCTTGCAGCAGCACGAAGATGGACCGGCGCTCGACCGCGTCGCCGGCGGCGTTGAGCTGGTAGCCGTCCAGCCACGCCCATCCGTCGTAGGTCTGCCAGTCGTGCACCCGGATCACCCGGAACAGCATCGGCTGCACGAACTGCACGCTCGCGGCCTTGGTCACGCGCAGCACGTCGCCGGTCTTCGGTAACACAGTTGGGACTCCCGTCATCATCCGTCGGCATGGGGAAGGCCGGCCACGGCAAAGCCGTAACCGCCGATCGGCTCGATCGTTTGTCGCTGCGTCCGCGATGGTGCTCAAGGTCGTCTCGCTGGCGCGAAGATGAACAGACCGTGACCACCGCCACACCCACAGATTGCCCCAGGACAGTGATCATTGCAACTTGCACGACGAAAATTCCATCTCACGCATGAGTGAAACCACCCCCGGGTGGCGGCGACCGCACGAGGTGGCGAAAAATGTCGTGCCGACGCTGGGTTGCGCAGCTTCATGATGTTGCGCTGATCTATACGTATCGGTATTACGTGTCCTGGCGCGGAGGTGTGACGCGTGGCAAGTCGACGAGGCAGCCCGACGCTGCGACGGAGGCAGCTCGGCATGGAATTGCGCCGTCTCCGCGAGGCGGCACACGTCACTATTGATCATGTCGCCGAGCGGCTGGAATGCTCCGGATCCAAGATTTCCCGGCTCGAAACAGGACAGACCGGCGTCACTCCCCGAGACGTACGGGACATGCTGGACATCTACGGTGTCGACCCTGAATACGCCGAGCAGCTGCTGAAGATCGCCCGGGAGGCCCGCCAGAAGGGTTGGTGGCAGCTCTACGGCGATGTGCTCACCGGTGCCTACGTCGGCCTCGAGGCGGCCGCCGACCACATCCGCTCCTACGAGGCGCTCGTCGTGCCCGGCCTGTTGCAGACCGAGGAGTACGCGCAGGCCATGATCCACGCGGCCCGCCCGGACATCAGTGTCACCGAGGTTGAAAAACGGGTGCGTGTCCGTATGAGCCGCCAGTCGTTGGTCACTCAGGATGACCCGATAGATCTCTGGGTGGTACTGGACGAGGCAGTGCTACGCCGCCCGGTCGGGGGAAGAGCGGTCATGCGCCGTCAGCTCGAGCATCTGAGCCTGGCGGCGGGATGGCCGAACGTGACCCTCCAGATCCTGCCCTTCTCCGCCGGTGCCCATGCCGGGATGGACGGGACATTCACGATGTTGCTGTACGACGAGTCCGCCGGGCAAAACTTCGTGTTCGCCTCGAATGCGGCTGGCGGTCTCTTTCTCGAGAAGGACGACGAGCTTCAGCGCTACGGATTCATCTTTGACTACTTGCGCGCCAACGCACTCCGTCCGGACGAGTCAGTGTCAATGATCGTGAAACTGACAAAGGAGCTGTAGTGGAAATCCAGGCCAAGGGCTTCAGCGTGAATCTTGAGGATGCCGGCTGGCGCAAGAGCACCCGCAGTGGTCCGTACTCGGACAACTGCGTCGAGGTCGCGTTCGTCGGCGGGGCCGTGGCGCTCCGGGACTCGAAGGACAAGGCTGGGGCGGTTTTGCTGTTCACCCCGGAGGAGTGGCTGGCCTTCGTCGGTGGGACCAAGGACGGGGAATTCGATCTCGCGTAGGTAACACGCCAGGTCCGCAATCGACCGGTCCGGCCCGCGACGGTGGTATCGCCGTTGCGGACCGGGCCGGTCATCGTTGTATTTGACGAGCGCTCAGACCCGAACACACCCGAGTCAGATAAGGCTTGTATCCGATGAACAATGGCCCCGACAACTTCGGCAACGGATCGTCGAAGACCGACGACCGTTTCTCCGGGCAGCTCGGAAGCTACCGCCCGGGCGGGCGCCGGGACGTCATCGGCGACGGGCCGATCGACGACCTGTCGCCGCGCAACGGCTCGCCGCTGGACCGTGCTTCCCTGCCGCTGGACAACTCACCGATCGCCTCATCGCTGACGCCGCCGAAGCTGCCCGAGTCGTCGCTGGTGGCCGACCTCGGCCCATTGGGTGGCCCGCTGACCGAGCCGATGTTCGGCCGTTCCAACGTGCTGCAGGACTCCTGGCTGGACGGCCCCAGCGGCTCGATGGCCGACCACCCGCTGCTGCGGGGGCTGCTGCTGGAGCTGCCGCCCAAGGGCACGATGCCGCAGCAGGAGTGGCTGGACCGCTGGTTCGAGGCGGCCCGCTCGATCCTGGAGCTCATCTACTCGCAAGAGGCACGCGGACTGAAGTAGTCACCGAGCTCGCCGGTCGACAGGTCGGATCCCCATGCAGTACAAACGCAGGGAGACTCGACCTGGGGAGGTCGGGCGGGCTCCGGTGCGCGTGAACGCGCATCGGGCCCGTCGTTAGGTTGGGACGCATGAGCTTTCCCAAGATCGAGCTGCACGTGCACCTCGAAGGGGCGATTCCTCCCGCGACACTGCTGGAGATCGCCCGCCGCAACGACCTGCCGCTGCCGGTCGACACCGTCGAAGGCGTGCTTGGGCTCTACGAGTTCACCGACTTCAAGAAGTTCGTCGAGGTCTGGATCCTCACCACGAACTGTCTGCGCACCGCGGACGACTTCCGGCAGATCGTGGTCGACTACGCCGGCGTGGCCGCGTCGCACGGTGCGGTCTACCTGGAGGCGATCTTCTCTCCCGGGGAGCGGGCGCAGCGCGGGGTCGCCTGGGAGGACCTGTACGAGGGCTACACGGACGGCATCGCCGAGGCGTACGAGCGGCACGGCGTGATCGTGCGGCTGACCCCTGACCTGTACCGCGGCATGCCGGTGGACGTGGCCGAGGACGTCGCCCGCTGGAGCGTCCGTTACGCGGACCGGGGCATCGTCGGCCTCGGGCTGGGCGGCAACGAGCAGGCCGGTCCTGCGGTGACCTACGCGAAGGCGTTCGAGCTGGCCCGCGACGGTGGACTGGCGATCGTGCCGCACGCCGGCGAGTCGGCGGGCGCGGAGTCGATCCGCGAGATCCTGACCCTCGCGCCGGACCGGCTGCGGCATGGCATCCGCGCTGTCGAGGATGCCGGTGTACTGGCCGAGATCGTCGATCGTGGCCTGGTCCTGGACGTGTGCCCGACGTCGAACCTCAGGACCCGCTCGGTGGCGTCCCTCGCCGAGCACCCGCTGCCGGCACTGCTGGCGGCCGGAGTGCCGTGCACCGTCAACACCGACGACCCGGCGATGTTCAACACGGATCTGGCTCAAGAGCACCGGGTCGCTGCCGATCTCGGTCTAGGTGCGAAGGACGCCTACCTGGCCGGCGTCGCGGGTGCGGCCTGCGACGACGACATCCGGGCAATGCTGAGAAGCAAGATCAGTGATATCGGCTGAATGTCCGATTTGCTGGCTACGTTCGGCCGAGGTCGGTGTCGCAAAGTTGATGGTCGATCTTGAAATGTCCGCTTAGCTTTGGGCGGGTTCGCCGGTGGTATGGAAAAAGGCAAGGGTGAGTGACGTGTCTGATCTGATGTTCGCAATGATGAGTGGCGGCGGCCTCCTGGCCCTCAGTATCGGCGCGTTCGGCGTCCTTGACGCCTACCACAAGCGGGGGATCGGCGAGAAGCGTGTCGACTGGCTGATCGCGCTCTACGCGTTCGGCGTCGTCATGAACATCGTCGCCTACGTGATGCTCGACCGCTGGTACATCGCGGCGCCGCTGGCGCTCATGCTGGTGCCGGCCGAGCAGGCGCTGGCGAAGCGGGGCACCTTCAAGCGGCGGACCGTCAAGGTCGACGCGATCACCGGCCGCTGACCGCACAGATTTCCGTTTGAGGCCGGTCCCCACGCGGGGACCGGCCTCAAACTGTGCCTTTGAACTTCAGACCGCGAACGTGCTCAGCGGCTCCGTGGCCGGGGCCGGCGGGGTCGCCCGCCACAGGCGTGCCTTCTGCGCGCCGAGCCGGGCCAGGTAGGCCGGGTTGAGCAGCACGTAGCGCTTCCAGAGCCGCTTGGGCTCCAGGCCGAGCCGCCACAGCCACTCCAGGGCGTATTTCTGCATCCACGCGGGAGGGTTCTTCAACCCGCCGGCGTGATAGTCGAACGCCGCGCCCACCGCCAGCATCGGCGCGTCCACGAGGTGGCGCATGCCGTAGACGAAGATCTCCTGCCGCGGGCAGCCGAGGCCGACCATGACCACGCGCGCCCCGGACTCCTTGATCCGGGCGGCGATCTGCTCGGGCTCACCCGGCTGGGCCGCACGGAACTTCGAGGCCTCCATGCCGGCGATCCTCAGTGCGGGGAACCGCTCGTGCAGCTTGCTCACCAGCAGCTTGAGCGTCTCCTCGGTCGAGCCGTAGAGATACACCGGCAGCCCCTGCTCCGCACTGGCCCGCAGGACCCGCAGCGTGAGCTCAGGCCCGTAGACCCGGTCGGCGAGCCTGGCCCGGTGCAGCAGGTTGAGCGCCCAGCGCACCGGCTGCCCGTCGGGCGTCACGAGGTCGAACGCGTTGAGCCGGGCGCCGTGCGCCTTGTCCTGCACGCCGGTCATCACGCCGTGCACCGCGAGCGCCGTCACCGCGAGCGGCCGGCCGTCCCGGGCGGCGCCCATGACCTTCTCGACGGCGCTGTCGTAGTCGACGGCGCTGACATTCACGCCGAGGACGTTCTGCTTGCCCTGGTCGATCACCGGTCAGGCCGCCGGGGTCCACTTGCCGACGTTGGCCTCGTGGATCTCCTGAAGGATCATCGGCACGTCGTAGACCTGCTTCCAGTCCGGATAGTCCAGCTGGAAACGCTCGTTGGACCCGATCCACCACTGGTGATCGCCGACCCGGTTCGCCTCGTGATACTCGGTGATCATCTCCTGGCCGGTGATCCGCTGCGACTCCGCGAACGCCTCCAGCATCGAGGTGTTGGAGTGCCGCCCACCGCCGAGGTTGTAGACCGCCGCCGACCGAGGGTTGCGGAAGAACGCCTCGAACGCGCTGGTCACGTCGTGCGAGTGGATCGCGTCCCGAACCTGCTTGCCCTTGTAGCCGAACATCCGGTAGGTCCGCCGCTCCATGTTGCAGCGCATCACATACGCCAGGAAGCCGTGCAGCTCGGTCGCCGAGTGCGCCGGTCCGGTCAGCGTCCCACCCCGGAAGCACGCGGTCTTCATGTCGAAATAGCGACCGTACTCCTGCACCATCACGTCAGCGGCGACCTTCGACGCCCCGAAAACGGAGTGCAGACACGCGTCGATCGACATGTCCTCCTTGATCCCGTTCTCGTACGGGTGACCCGCCTCGATCTCCCACCGCGTCTCCTGCTCCACCAGCGGCAGGCTGTTGGGCCGATCCCCATACACCTTGTTGGTGGAACAGTGGATGAACGGCGCCTCGATGCAGTGCTCCCGGACGTTCTGCAACATGTTCAACGTCCCGCCCGCGTTCACATCAAAATCCGTGAACGGGTCCCGCACCGCCCAGTCGTGACTGGGCTGCGCCGCCGTGTGCACCACCAACGCCACATCTTTTGCGTAACGCTTGAAGATCCCCGAGAGCGCGTCCCGATCCCGGATGTCCACGTCATGGTGCGTGTAGGCATCCCCAAGGTCGCTCGTGAGTCCGACCACGTTCCAGGCGGTGGAAGCTTCGGCCCCGAAGAACTGCTTCCTCATGTCGTTGTCGATGCCGACGACATCAAGCCCCAAAGAGGCGAAGTGCCGGACAGCCTCGGACCCAATCAACCCGGCAGACCCGGTGACGATGACGACGCTCACGACAAGCACTCCTTGCGGCTCCAGCAGGACCGGCCGAGCATACCCCGCACCAAGAAGTCACCTTTTTGACGCAGTACACGAGCCAACAAAGACGGCAGGGCCGGCCACCGACGCTTCTGAGGGGGTGTGGGTGGAGCGAAGCTCCCCCACCGGGGAGCGAGGCTTGCCTCGCGCGGAGGATCCGCCACGTAAACAGCGAACGCTCCCCGCAGCGTGAGCAGGGAGCGTCCAACGTGGTGGGGAAGGGGGGAGTTGAACCCCCACGCCCTTTCGGGCACACGGACCTGAACCGTGCGCGTCTGCCATTCCGCCACTTCCCCTTGACCGTCGGCGAGCCGACCGTCTGGCAGTGCTCAGAGTAGCGTGTCCCAACTCGGCGTTTTGGCCGGGTAGGGACTAGGCTGCCCTGGGCGCCACGGAAGAGTAGCACGGGCTGACCGGTCAGCTTGCAACTGGGCGTGCGACGTCCGGATACCATCATGACCTCGGAACCCGAGGAGGAACCGGTGAGTGTGCTGCAGCGCTTCGAGAAGCGCCTAGAGGGCCTGGTCGAGGGGGCCTTCGCAAAGGTCTTCAAGGGGGTCGTCCACCCCGTGGAGATCCTCAACGCCATGCAACGAGAGGCGGAAGCCCACAAGGCGATTCTGGCTGGCGGGCGCACGCTCGTGCCGAATCGCTACGTGATCGACCTTTCGCCCTATGACCACAGTCGGTTGGCGCCGTATGCCGCCGCGCTCGCCCAGGAGCTCGCCCAGTCTCAGGCGGAGTTCATCGGCGAGCAGGGGTGGACGGTCTATGGCGACGTCATCGTCGAGATCGAGCGGGGTGATGGCCTCGACACCGGCATGTTCCGGGTGACTGCCGAGGTCTACACGGGTGGCGAGCAGCCGCAGGCCGCTCCCGATCCGTATGGCGGCTACAACCAGGGTGGTGGCTACGGTCCGGGCGCCGGCGGTCCCGGCGGGCCCGCCCGCAACGTACGACTGGTGTCCGGCGACGGGCGCAGCTACCCTCTGTCGATCGGCTCGACCGTGATCGGCCGGGGCGACCAGGCCAACATGCGGCTGCCAGATGTCGGCATCTCGCGTCGTCACGCGCGACTCGACTTTGACGGTGCGCAGGTGGTGCTCACCGATCTCGGCTCGACGAACGGCACGATGGTCAACGGTCAACGCGTCTCCGCGGTCGCGTTGAATCCGGGTGACATGATCCAGCTCGGCACGACCACGCTCACCTACCGCGTGGATGGCTGAGTCACTGCACCCCGTGGTCGACGTTAGGCGGATCTGGATGAGTGCACCTGCTCGACCGGGCCTTCACCAGGCCCCTGATAGGTCGTAGATGGAATTTGTCATTACGGTCGCCCGCTACGGGTTGCTCGTGCTGCTGTGGATCTTCGTGTTCACGGTGGTGGGAGTGATCCGGCGGGACCTGTTCGCGGGCTCTCGGTCGAGCCGGATCGTCGCCGCACCCCGGGGGGTTGGTGCGGTGACGGCTCCTGGCCGTCCGGCGAAGGTGAAGCGCGGCAAGACCGCTCACCAGCTCTTCGTCACCGCCGGTTCGCTGGCGGGCACCCGGATCACGCTCGGCGAGGCGCCGATCACGATCGGCCGCGCCGAGGATTCGACGCTGGTGATCACCGATGACTACGCCTCGGCGAAGCACGCCCGCCTCGTGCCACGTGCCGGCCAGTGGTATCTCGAGGATCTCGGCTCGACCAACGGCACCTACCTCGACAAGACCAAGGTCGGCGCCCCTACCCCCGTCCCCCTCGGCGTGCCGATTCGCATCGGCCGCACTTCTCTCGAGTTACGGCCATGACCCTCACCTTGCGCTATGCGGCCCGCAGTGACCGCGGTCTGATTCGGAGCGGCAACCAGGACTCCGTCTACGCCGGACCGCGGCTGCTCGCCGTGGCCGACGGCATGGGCGGCATGGCCGCCGGTGACGTCGCCAGCAACATCGTCATCGCCACCATGGCGCCGCTCGACGAGGATGTGCCCGGCAACGCCATGATCGACACGCTTCGCGGCGCCGTCGATCTGGCCAACCAGCAGATCCGGGACGCCGTCGAGGAAAACCCGGCCATGGAAGGCATGGGCACCACCCTCACCGCCATGCTGTTCTCCGGCAGCAAGATGGGCATGGTCCACATCGGCGACTCCCGCGCGTACATCACGCGTGACGGGGAGTTCGCCCAGGTGACCAAGGACGACACCTACGTCCAGATGCTCGTCGACGAGGGCCGGATCAGCCTGGAGGAGGCCAACAGCCATCCCCAGCGCTCCCTGCTGACGCGTGCCCTCGACGGGCGCGACGCCGACCCCGAGTATTCGGTGCGCCAGGTCAAGACGGGCGACCGTTACCTGCTGTGCAGCGACGGGCTCTCCGGCGTGGTCAGCGCCGAGACGATCGAGTCGACGCTGCGGGAGTACGTCGACCCCAACCAGTGCGCGGGCCGGCTCATCGAGCTCGCCCTGCGCGGCGGGGGCCCCGACAACATCACCGTGATCGTCGCCGACGTCACCGACGAGGACATCGTCGAGGAGCGGCCGATCGTCGGGGGTGCCGCCGCACAGGACCGCGGCATGGCCACGTCCGCCGACCAGTCGATGTCCTCGGCCCGGGGTGCCGCGCTCGCCGCGCCGCGCCCGCCGGTGCCGGAGCCGGAGGAAGAGGCACGGGCGCGCGCCGCGGCGAACGCCCGTGACGACGCCGGCCGGCCCAAGCGCCACCCGGTGCGCACCGTGGTGCTGCTCGTGGTGCTGCTGGGCCTGCTCGGCGGCGGTCTCTGGTACGGGTGGAGCGTCACCCAGTCCCGCTACTACGTGAGCGCGACCGACGACGGCACCGTCGCGATCTTCAAGGGCGTGCCCGGCAAGATCGCCTGGATCGAACTGTCGGAGGTCTACGAGTCGAGCGAGCTCAAGCTCGACGACCTGACCCCGGCCGCGCAGGGCACCGTCAAGCAGGGCATCCAGGTCGGCAGCCTGGAGCAGGCGAGGGACAAGCTCGCCGCGCTGACCGACCCCGACAACCCGTCGCGGAAGCAGGCGTGCCCGACCGGCGGCCCGACCCCGGACCCGAGCATGAGCGCGACCGGTGCGACCAGCGCCGTGGTGCCGGGAGTCACCGGCACCGCCTCCGCTTCCGCGGCGCCGGCGTCGGCCGCGCCGACCAGCGAGCCCCCGACGATGGCGTCCGAGACCCCGACCCCGACCGCCAGCTGCTGATCCGACGATGACCCTGACCGCGAGGCCAAGAGGAATTCTGCTGTGACCGCAACAGCCATCCCTTCCCCGTCGCCTGCCAACCCGGGTGACGGGGTGGGCGCGTCCCAGCCGCGCACCAAGCGCAACGTCGAGCTGGGGCTGCTGCTGTTCGTCGCGGCGATCCTCTTGGTCTACGCGGCGGTCGTCGAGGGCAACTCGATCGGCGAGGTCACCCCGGACTTCTGGGTGCAGATCGCGATCCTCGGGGTCATCTTCGCGGGCGCGCACCTCGCGATCCGCTTCCTCGCCCCCTATGCCGACCCGGTGATCCTGCCCGCGGTGGCGCTGATCAACGGCCTCGGCGTCGGGTTCCTGCGCCGGCTGGACCTGGGCCGCGCCAAGGCGCCGCTGCGCGCCGACCTGAGCGTGTTCGGCGGCGACGGCTTCCGGCAGCTCGGCTGGACCGCTGCCGCGATCATCGGCGCGATCGTCCTGATGGTGATCGTGCGGGACCACCGGTCGCTGTCGCGCTACGCGTACACGCTGGGACTCTCCGGCATCGTGCTGGTGCTCATCCCGGCGGTCCTGCCGGCGCGGTTCTCCTCGATCAACGGCGCCAAGCTGTGGATCAAGTTCCCCGGCTTCTCGATCCAGCCGGGCGAGTTCGCCAAGATCTTCCTGCTGGTCTTCTTCGCCTACTACCTGGTGCGCAAGCGCGAGGTGCTGTCGATGGCCAGCAAGCGCTTCCTCGGCATCGACTTCCCCCGCGGCCGTGACCTGGGCCCGGTCGTGCTGGTCTGGCTGCTGTCGCTGATGGTCCTCATCTTCGAGAAGGACCTCGGCACCTCGCTCATGTACTTCGGCATGTTCGTCGTGACGCTGTACATCGCGACGGTCCGGGTCAGCTGGCTGATCATCGGCCTCGGGTTCTTCCTCGGCGGCGCGTTCCTCGCGTACTTCCTCGGCAAGACCGTCGGCGGGCCGTTCCTCAACTTCTCCGAGCGCGCGACCACCTGGCTCGACCCGTTCGCCGACGCCGACAACAAGGGCTACCAGCTGGTCCAGTCGCTGCTCGGGCTCGGCACCGGCGGCCTGACCGGGGCCGGTCCCGGCGCGGGCCAGCCGCTCAAGGTGCCCGAGGTGCGCACCGACTTCATCTTCTCCGGCCTCGGCGAGGAGATCGGGCTCTTCGGCCTGACCGCCCTGCTCGTGGTCTACCTGCTGCTGGTCGAGCGGGGCCTGCGCGCCGCGATCAACGTGCGGGACTCCTTCGGCAAGCTGTTCGCCGGTGGCCTCGCGTTCACGCTGGGGTTGCAGGTGTTCGTCATTGTGGGTGGCATCAGCCAGCTGATCCCGCTGACCGGCCAGACCACGCCGTTCCTCTCGGCGGGTGGCTCGTCGCTGGTGGCCAACTGGCTGCTGATCGGTCTGCTGCTGCGCATCTCCGACGCGTCACGGCGCCCGGCCGGCGGTGCGCCGTCGATCGGGCTCGGCGGTGTGTCCACCGGTGGTGGGGGCGGCGCGCCGGTCCAGATCCAAGAGCTTCCCACGGAGGTCGTGCGATGAACGCCCCACTGCGCCGGGTCGGTGTCGTGGCGCTGGTGCTGTTCGCGATGCTGTTCGTGAATCTGAACTACCGCCAGGTGGTCAAGGCCGACGACTACCGGACCCACCCGCGCAACGGCCGGGTCCAGGCCAGCGAATACGAGCGCGCCCGCGGCAAGATCATCAACGCGCAGGGTGTGGCGATCGCCGACGCGCAGGAGACCGGCGACACGCTGAAGTTCCTCCGCACGTATCCGCTCAAGGACAAGTACGCGCACGTGGTCGGCTTCAAGCCGGTCAACCTCGGCGCGACCAACATGGAGAAGCTCAACAACGACTTCCTGATCGGCACCTCCGACAAGCAGGCCGCCGACCGGATCGCCGGGCTCTTCACCGGCAAGGACGTGGCCGGCGGCAATGTGCTGCTGACGCTGTCGCAGGCCGCGCAGGAGACGGCGTACACCCAGCTCGGCACCAACAAGGTGAAGGCGAAGAGCGGCGCGGTCGTCGCTCTCGACCCCGCCACCGGCGCGGTGCTCGCCGAGGTGTCGCTGCCCAGCTACGACCCCAACCTGCTGAGCACCCACGACATCAACGCCGCCAGCGCGAACTACAAGAAGCTGGACGGCGATCCGGCCAAGCCGATGCTCAACCGCGCGGTGCAGGAGATCTACCCGCCCGGTTCGACGTTCAAGGTCATCACCTCGGCGGCGGCGCTGTCCGCGGACTCCTCGCTCACGCCCGACTCGGTCGTGCCGGGCGGCGAGTTCTACCAGCCGCCGGAGACCTCGTCGTTCCGCATCAAGAACGCCCACGAGGGCATCTGCCCCGAGCAGATCACGCTGAAGCAGGCGCTGACCGTCTCGTGCAACACCGTCTTCGCCCGCATGGGCGTCGAGCGGCTCGGGGCGGAGAAGCTCAAGTCGATGGCGCAGGCGTTCGGCTTCGAGGCCCAGCCGCGCTTCATCGAGGACCAGGACAAGAATTACTGCAACGTCGCGGCCAGCCACACCGGCCCGATGACCGCCGGCGCCGACAACCGCGTGGACCCGCCCGCCGTGGCTCAGTCGAGCATCGGACAGCGGGAAGTGAAGATGTCTCCGCTGCAAGGCGCCATGATTGCGTCGACGGTCGCCAACGGGGGGCGCGAGATGCGTCCTTACATCGTCGACCGTCTGCAGAACGCCGATCTGTCCAACGCCGACCGGACCGACCCCAAGGAGCTGGGCCGCCCCATCAGTGGCGACGTGGCCTCCGCACTGCAGCAGATGATGTTCAGCGTCGTCACCTCCCGTGACGGCACGGGCCGCAACGCCAACATCTCCGGTTTGCAGGTGGGTGGTAAGACCGGAACGGCGGAGGACGGTGACGACGCCGGCGATCACGGCTGGTTCATCGGCTTCGCAATGAAGGACGGCAAGCCGATCGTCTCGGTCGCGGTCTTCCTCGAGAACGCTGGCAAGGGTGGCAGCGCGGAGGCGGCTCGTATCGCCGGCCTGGTCATGAAGGCATACGCGGACGAAAAGGGCATCAAATAATGAGGTGCGCGACATGTTGAGCGCCGGCACCACGTTGGGTGGGCGCTACCGCCTGGACGAGCGCATCGCCGGCGGTGGGATGGGTGACGTGTGGCGTGGCACCGACGAGGTGCTCGGCCGCACGGTCGCGATCAAGGTGCTGCTGCCCGCGCTGCTGGAGGAGGCCGGCTTCGCCGAGCGCTTCCGCGGCGAGGCGCGCACGATGGCCACCATCAACCACCCCGGCGTGGTGGACATCTACGACTACGGCAGCGAGGGCGGCACCGCCTTCCTGATCATGGAGTACGTGGAAGGCGACGCGCTCTCCCGCACCTTGTCCCGCGTCGGCCGGCTCACCCCGGCCCGGGCCATGGCGCTCGTCGCCCAGGCCGCCGACGCGCTGCACGCCGCGCACGAGAAGGGCATCGTCCACCGCGACGTGAAGCCCGGCAACCTGCTCGTGCGTCCCAACGGCACGCTGGTCCTCACCGACTTCGGCATCGCCCGGTCCGCCGCCATCGCGCAGCTCACCGCGGCCGGCTCGGTGCTCGGCACGGCCTCCTACATCTCGCCGGAGCAGGCCTCCGGCGCGCAGGCGACGCCACTGTCCGACGTCTACGCCCTCGGCGTGGTCGCCTACCAGTGCCTGTCGGGCCAGCGCCCGTTCGAGGGCGACAACCCGCTGCAGATCGCCATGCGGCACGTCCGCGACATGCCCCCGCCGCTGCCCGCCGACATCCCGCCGGCGATCGTGCAGCTCGTCGAGCGTGCGATGGCCAAGGACCCGGCGGCCCGCTGGCCCAGCGCCGCCGCGCTCGCGCAGGCCGCCCGCCGCGTCTCCGGCGCCGGTGGCGGCACCTCGGCCGGCCCCGGCATCCCGATGGCGGCGCCGCTCGGCCCGCCCGGGTCGCCGGTCAGCATGCCGGGCTCGCCCGTCGCGTACACCCCCGTCTCCGGCCCTCCGGTCTCCGGTGGCCCGATGTCGGGCGCCTTCGGCACGCCCGTGTCCGGCGGCGCGCCCACGTCGGGTGCCGGCGGCACGCGGATCATGCCGGGTGGCGCGATCCCGCCGCCCCCGGGTGCCGCCGCTGGTGGACACGCGGCCCGCGGTGCGGCCGGTGTCCCGCCGCCGCCGAGCAACGAGACCGCCTACTTCCCCGGCGACGCCGGCGGCTACCAGCCGACAGGTGGCTACCAGCCGACGGGTGGTGGCTATCAGCCGTCCACTCCGACGAACAACAAGCCGGGCGGCAACCGCAACATGCTCGTCATCCTCGGCGCGGCCGCCGCGGTGCTGCTCGTCCTGTGCGGCGTCGGCGGCATCTGGTACGCCACCAAGGGCGACGACAAGAACAACATCGGTGCCGGCAGCCCGGCGTCGTCGGCGGCCAGCCAGGCGCCGACCAGCACGAAGCCGACCGGCAAGCCGGTCAAGGTGCTCTGCGGTGAAGAGTGGACGAAGGGCGCGCCGAAGCTGCGGGCGCAGGTCGTGCAGCAGCTGAAGAAGCAGAAGCTCAACGTCAAGCAGATGCCGCGGGACGACAAGAAGCCGATCCCGGGTCAGGTCCTCGACGTGCAGCCCTGCGGCGACGTGCCCGAGGGCAGCGACGTCACACTGTTCTACCAGGCGGGCGCCGGCGCCCAGCCGCCGTCCAACGAGCCGTCGGACGACGGCGGTGCGGGGGGGTCGCCGAGCGCCGGCAACTCGTCCGAGCCGGCCGGGGGCGCCAAGCCGTCATGCCCGCCGGGGCAGAAGCCCGTCGGGGTTCTCTGCGTCCCGGCCTAGGCCGGAATGGGTTCTCGTCGCAAGACGTGGCAAGGTAAGAGCCGATGACCGAAGGACGACACGACATGACCGCCCAGCCTCGCCTCCTCGGCGGCCGATACCAGGTCGGGGAGTTGCTTGGCTATGGCGGCATGGCCGAGGTGCACCGCGGCCGTGACCTGCGTCTCGGCCGCGATGTGGCGATCAAGACGCTGCGCAACGACCTGGCCCGCGACGCGACCTTCCAGCTGAGGTTCCGCCGTGAGGCGCAGAACGCCGCCTCGCTCAACCACCCCGCGATCGTCGCCGTGTATGACACGGGCGAGGAGCGGGGCCCGGCGGGCGAGGAGCTGCCCTATATCGTCATGGAGTTCGTCAACGGTCGCACCCTCAAAGAGGTGCTGGCGGCCGAGGGCAGGCTCATGCCGAGACGGGCGCTGGAGATCACCGCCGACATCTGCGCGGCGCTGGAGTTCAGCCACCGGCACGGCATCATCCACCGGGACATCAAGCCCGGCAATGTGATGCTGACCCAGACCGGCCAGGTCAAGGTGATGGACTTCGGCATCGCGCGGGCCCTCGCCAGCGGCGCGACCACGATGACGCAGACCTCCGCGGTCATCGGCACCGCGCAGTATCTGTCGCCGGAGCAGGCCCGCGGCGAGCCCGTCGACGCCCGCAGCGATGTCTATGCGTCCGGCTGCGTGCTCTTCGAGCTGCTCTGCGGCCATCCGCCGTTCGTCGGGGACAACCCGGTGTCGGTGGCCTATCAGCATGTCCGGGAAGATCCGCGGCCGCCGAGTAACAGCAACCGCGACGTGACCCCCGACATCGACGCGGTCGTGCTCAAGGCTCTGGCCAAGAACCCGCTCAACCGCTACCAGAGCGCCGGCGAGATGCGCGCCGACGTCATGCGCGCGGCGGCCGGCCGGCCGGTTTCGGCGCCGCCGGTCATGACCGAAGACGAGATGGCCACCGTGATGGCGGCGCAGACCGCCTATCGGCCGCCGCCGGCCTCGCGTCAGCCCGCCCGCGCCGCGCAGCGGCAGAAGCGGAAGAACTCCACCGGCATCGCGGTCGCGCTCACGGTGCTGAGCATCCTCGCGATCGCCGCACTGTCGATCGGGCTCTACCTGGCCAACCAGGCCCCGATGGTGGACGTGCCCGACCTCGTCGGCAAGAGCCAGACCGAGGCGGCCGCGACGCTGCGCCAGTTGAAGCTGGAGGGCGACCCGCGCACCGGCTCGAGCGACAACTGCAAGGCCGGCACCGTCATCTCGCAGAGCCCGGCGAAGGGGCTGCAGGTCAAGCAGGGCTCCCAGGTCGACTACGACATCTGCGGCCAGCCCACGCTGATCACCATCCCGACCCTGGTGCGGTCGACCAAGGATGTGGCGAGCCAGCAGCTGACCAACCTCAACCTGAAGGTCGTGGTGGTCCCGAAGGACGGGCCGCAGGCCAAGGACGAGGTCATCGAGTCCGACCCGCCGGCCGGCCAGCAGGTGAAGGCCGGCAGCACGGTCACGCTCTACGTCTCGAAGTTCAACCAGGCGATCATGCCCGAGGTCGCGAACAAGACCCTGGCGCAGGCGCAGGCACTGCTCGAGGCGGCGGGCTTCACGGCGGATCCGAAGACGCAGGACACGCAGGTGACTGACCAGAGCAAGGACGGTCTGGTCGTCGGCGCGTCACAGCCGACCGGCAGGGTGCTGATGAAGACCGACGTGATCACGCTGCGGATCGGGGTGGCGCCGGGAGGCAACCCGTCCGGCTCACCGAAGCCGAGCAGTTCGACGGCGTCGCCGAACAATTAGTCCGGTTACGCCCTCTATTCCCAGATCACCGTGCGTACCCTGTGGATAACAAGCCAGTTATCCACAGGGTTTTGCACAGGCTGGGCTCTCTGGGGTCTTACGCGGGGTCTTACGCGAACGCGGCGACCCGCCGGGCCTCGACCTCGGCGACGAGCTCCGGAGCCCGGTCCAGGGCCGCGGGCAGGCCGCAGACCGCCAGCCAGTTCGCCAGCATCTGGTGCCCGCCCTGGGTCAGCACCGACTCCGGGTGGAACTGCACGCCCTCGATCGGCAGCTCACGGTGGCGCATCGCCATGATCACGCCAGACTCGGTGCGACCCGTCACCTCGATCTCCGGCGGCAGTGTCGACTCGACCACCGCGAGCGAGTGGTAGCGGGTCGCGATGAACGGGTCCGGCAGGCCCTTGAGAACGCCCTGGCCGCCGTGACTGACCAGAGAGGTCTTCCCGTGCAGCAGTTCGGGTGCGCGCGTCACGGTGGCGCCGAACGCCGCCCCGAACGCCTGGTGCCCGAGACACACTCCGAAGATCGGGATCTCGCCCTTGTACCGGTCGATGACCGCCATGCAGATGCCGGCCCGCTCCGGTGTGCCCGGGCCGGGGGAGAGCAGGATTCCGGCCGGGTCCGCCGCGCCGACCTCGTCGACGGAGATCTCGTCGTTGCGGCGCACGTCGCAGTCGACGCCGAGCTGACCCAGGTACTGGACCAGGTTGAACACGAACGAGTCGTAGTTGTCGATGACCAGGACGCGCAATCGGCTCACCTAGCTCGGTAGGACCGCGGGGGCGGAGAGGGTCTTCGTCGGCAGCTTGGACGGCACCTTCGACGGCAGGCTGGACGGTCCCTTGGAGGGGGCGGTGCTGGGCGGCGGCTCCATCTGCCCGCTGTCACCGGCCGGGTCGTCGGTCTCCACCTGGACGTCGTCGAACGGCAGGATCGGCTCGACCGCGGGGAAGACCTTGTACCAGAGCACGGCGGTGAGCGCGCCGATCAGGACCACCGAGACGAGCGACTTGAGCTGCCACTGCTTGAAGGGGATGTGCCGCCAGATCCATCCGTACACGCGGCTATCCCTTCAGCTCTGCGGGGTCACCGGCGGCGACGGGCTGGCTGCGGTCGAGCTTGGCGTGCACGACGAGCCGCTGATAGTTGTTGAACTTCGGGTTGCACGTCGTCATCGTCAACAGGGCCTCGGTCGGCGCCACCCCGGGCTTGCCCGGCACCGGCGCGACGACCTGCACCGCGGTCGGCAACACGATCTCGTGGCTGCTGACCCGGTAGACATACCAGGTGTCCGCGGTCTTGACGACCACCGGATCGTTCGGCTTGAGCTGGTCGAGGTCCCACCAGATCGCCGGCGTGCGGTGCCCGGCCATCGAGAAGTTGCCGATCTGCCCCGGCAGCACGGTGTCCGGATAGTGCCCCGGCGCGTAGCGGATGTCGGCGGGGGTCACACCCTGGACCACGGCCCACTTCTTCTTCAGCCGCGGGATGTGCACGGACGCGATCACCGCTCCGTTGGCGGGCTTGGCAACGGGCGTGGGCGGTCCTGACGGTGCGACGGTGGGGTCGGCCTCCGGCTGGGCCCACTGCTGCTCCAGCTGACGGTTGAGGTCGTCCTGGTGCGCGTCGACGATCGCGGACTTGCCCCAGACCTCGTAGCCGGCGAAGAGCAGCACGATGAGGCCGAACGTGATGAGCAGCTCGCCGGTGCCCCGGCTGACCGCCCGCACGACCGTGCCGAACGTGGTCCTCGTGTATTCGGAGTACACGCTGCGATAACCCTCCTGGGTGCGGACCGGGCGCAACGGCACGACCTTGACACCCTTTGGGATGTCAGGGTCCTGAGTAGCGTCCGGTTCATCCTGGGGGGTGGCTTTTAGTGCATTTTCCGACGTTTTCGGCGTCTCGGAAATCTTCGGAAGGACCGTGGTCGCGTCGGCCTGCTCCGTGAACTTCGGAATGTAGGCCGTGGCATCCGCGGGTCCGGCCTCGGCCGGTGGGTGGTCGTCCCGGATGCGGGGGATCATCCGGGTCGCGATGTCGTCCTGGTCCAGGGCGCGATGCCGGGGACGGTGCGGGTCGCTCATGCGTCAGGACCCGGTCGTGGCCGACCGCAGCGCGGTGGAGCCGTCGTAGGCCTTCGCCCGCACGTCTGCCTCCGTCCGCACCTGATAGCCCAGGCCGAAGTTGTCCGCGGCGTCCCTGAACAGAGCAACTCCCTCCGTGTCGTCGAGGGAGCGCTGGAGGCGCACCTGGTCGCCGATCGCGGCGATCTCGAACGGGGGTGAATACACCTGGCCGTCGAGCAGCAGCGTGTTGCCAACGCAGCGTACCGCGCTCGTGGAGATGACCCGGACTCCCATGAGTGTCATCGCCTCGGCGCCGCCGGCCCACAACGCGTTGACCACGGCCTGCACGTCCTGCTGGTGGACGACCAGGTCGTCCGGGCGGGCCCCGGCCGGACGGCTGCCGTCGGGCCGCCTGGGGGCGTCGTCGAGCACCACCACGAGCCCGGGGCCGTGCACGGCGGTCAGACCCGCGCCGGCCAGCTGGCCCTCGCCGCGGCGTCGCTGCTCGTCGACGGCGCCGTCCGCGCCCGCCTGCCCCTGCTGCTGGGTCTCGAGCTCGCCGCGAAGCCGCGCGGCCCTGGCGCGGGCGATCGAGATTTCCTGTTTTCTTTCAGCGATCAGATTCGTCAGCTCGGGCCGGCGGTCGTCGCGAAGATCTGTGCCGCCGGCCGTCCTGGCCGTCAGCGAGAAGAGCAGCCCGGCCGTCAGGAACACCAGCGGCGTCGCGGCTGACCAGCCGAAACGCTGCCCTTTGCGCGGGTGGGGCAGCATAGCGCGACCGAGCCTGCGCAGGGCGCGAGCCCACGAGGAGCCGCCTGATGTGTACTCCACGACGACCCCTCCCCGCAGACGCGTGCCGACTTGACTACGCTAGACGTAGAACATTATTCAGGCCGACGCTGGCGGAGGTGGCGGCGTCACGTGGATAGTGTTGGCCAGACGACCCCTCCAGGAGAGCGCCGTGCCGAAGTCGACAGTTCGTAAGAAGAAGGTGTACACGCCGCCGGCGGAGTTGCGCCCACAGGAGACGGTGGCCGCCAAGCGCCGTCCGAGTCCAGTCTGGGTGCCGATCCTCGCGGTGAGCTTCATCGTGATCGGCATCGGATGGTTGGTCGCGTACTACCTGACGCAGGGCTTCTTCGACGTGGAAGCGTTCTCCGCCGTCGCCAAGCTGCAGTACTGGAACCTGGCCATCGGGTTCGGGTTCCTCGTGGCCTCGCTCGGCGTGCTCTCCAAGTGGCGTTGATCTAGACCTGCGTTGCCAGCCCCTTCGGTGCATCCTTGTGCCGAAGGGGCTTCTTGGCGTTATCTCGGCCCAATGTGAGAAGGGTGTCATAGCGTTTGCTGCGACAAACTTCACGTTACTCATGGGTAACCAGGGGGACTAAGGTCTTCTGAAAGACCAGCGGCGTTGGAGGCATCGGCATGGGCCCAGTGCAGGTCATCGCGACCAGTGTCGCGGCGGTGATCACCGTCGTGGCCACCGTGCTCGTCGTGCGCACCGTGCGCCGAATGATCGCTGTGGTGCGACTGGGTCAGCCCGATCCGTCCCGCGGCGGCTCCCGGGGCCTGCGCGTCAAGACGATGCTTGCCGAGACCCTCGGCCACACCAGGATGCTGCGCTGGGGCGTCGTCGGCGCGGCGCACTGGTTCGTCATGATCGCGTTCCTGGCGCTGTCGTCGCTGGTGCTCGAGGCGTACTTCGAGGTCGCCATCCCCGACCACGGCCTGCCGCTGATCGGCACCTGGAACGTCTACGGCCTGGTCACCGAGTGGATCGGCGTGCTCGGCTTCATCGGCATCCTGGTCCTGATCGGCATCCGCCTGCGCAACCTGCCGGGCAATCCCAACCGACGGTCCCGCTTCACCGGGTCGACGATGTGGCAGGCCTACTACGTCGAGTACACCATCCTCGCGGTGCTGCTCTGCGGCTTCTTCATCCGTGGCTTCAAGGCCGCCAACGACACCCTCGAATGGCCTGTGTGGGCCGCGCCGGTCAGCCACGGCCTCGGTGCCCTGCTGCCCGCGAGCGCCGCCGCCGTCAGCCTCATCGCCATGGTGAAGATCATCGTCTCGATGACCTGGGTCATCGTGATCGCCAGCAACATCACGATGGGCGTCGCCTGGCACCGCTTCCTCGCGTTCTTCAACATCTACTTCAAGCGCAAGCCGGGCGGTGCCGGCTCCGGCCTCGGCGGGCTGCGCCCGATGATGAGCAAGGGCGAGCCGCTCGACTTCGAGGAGGCCGACCCGGACAAGGACCAGTTCGGCGTCGCCGAGGTCGAGCAGTTCACATGGAAGGGCATGCTCGACTTCTCCACCTGCACCGAGTGCGGGCGGTGCCAGTCGCAGTGCCCGGCCTGGAACACCGGCAAGCCGCTGTCGCCGAAGCTGCTGATCCTGAGCCTGCGCGACCACGCCTACGCCAAGGCGCCCTACCTGCTGGCCGGCGGCTCGACCGCCACCGAGGAGGCGCTGGCCAAGGTCGACGTCCTCGCGCTCGCCGAGAAGGACCGTCCGCTCATCGGCGGCGCCGACGAGAACGGGGTCATCGACCCCGACGTGCTGTGGTCGTGCACCACCTGCGGCGCCTGCGTCGAGCAGTGCCCCGTCGACATCGAGCACGTCGACCACATCGTCGACATGCGCCGCTACCAGGTGCTCATCGAGTCCAACTTCCCGACCGAGGCGGGCGTCATGCTCCGCAACCTCGAGAACAAGGGCAACCCGTGGGGCGCGGCCCAGTCCACCCGCGACGACTGGACCAAGGGTCTCGGTTTCGACGTGCCCAACGTGGCCGACGGCGGCGACTTCGAGTACCTGTTCTGGGTCGGCTGCGCCGGCGCCTTCGAGGACCGCGCGAAGAAGACGACCCGCGCCGTCGCCACCCTGCTCAACGAGGCCGGCGTGTCGTTCGCGATCCTCGGCCAGGGCGAGACCTGCACCGGCGACCCGGCCCGCCGCATCGGCAACGAGTTCGTCTTCCAGATGCTGGCGCAGCAGAACGTCGAGACGCTCAACGAGGCCGGCGTCAAGAAGATCGTCGCGACCTGCCCGCACTGCTTCAACACCCTCGCCAACGAGTACGGCCAGCTCGGCGGCCACTTCGAGGTCATCCACCACACGCAGCTCCTCGCGCAGCTGGTCTCCTCGGGCAAGCTGACCCCGGTCCAGCCGCTCGACGGCGCCATCACCTACCACGATCCCTGCTACCTGGGCCGGCACAACCGGGTCTTCGCCCCGCCGCGCGAGGTTCTGGGCGCCGTCGCGGACACCGCCAGGCAGGAGGACGCCGGGCTGGTGGAGATGGACCGGTTCGCGGAGCGCTCGTTCTGCTGCGGCGCCGGCGGCGCGCGCATGTGGATGGAGGAGCGGATCGGCAAGCGCATCAACGTCGAGCGCGTCGAGGAGGCGCTGTCCACCGGTGCGAAGACCGTGGCCGTCGCCTGCCCGTTCTGCCTGACGATGCTCGGCGACGGCGTGACCGGCAAGAAGGCGGCCGGCGCCGCTCCGGAGGACGTCGAGGTCGTTGATGTCGCGTCCGTCCTGCTGCGGTCGCTGGCGTCCAAGGATTCTTGACAAAACGGACTTTTAGCTTCTATCGTGGTCAGCGCTGGCCGATGACGTTCATCGCCATCGCCAGCGCGACCAGGACCGCCGCTGCCGTCGCGATCACCCGGAGGCCGCGCAGCGTCTCGCCCACCGCCGCCTTGCGAGCGGTCGGCACGAGCGCCTTCGTGCGGGTGTAGTCCAGCCGGGCCCGCCTCGCCTTCATGTTCGCGCTGCCGGCGGCGAACCCGGCGACGACTGCAATGCAGACACCGATCAGTGCCGCTCCCATTCCGCCCTCCTTGCGTCGTTTCCACAGCATCCGCGCTGCCAGGGAAGGCGAGAAGCCCCCGAAAGAGGGAGGGTGATCTACGCCTCTCGATGTGAGGGTGGTCACCGTCAGCGGAGTGTGGGTTCACGTGGAACAATCGGCTGTCACCTTGAAGGGATCGTCGCGCTCGCGTGTTCACCACCCTGTTGCCCCTGCTGGCCTTCGCGCTGCTCACCGCGGCGAACGCAGGCTTCGTCGCGGCCGAGTTCGCCCTGGTCACCGTCGACCGAGCGGAGATCGAGCAGCAGGCCAGCGCCGGTGACCGCAAGGCGCGCACCGTCCGGCTGGCGCTGCGGGAGCTGTCGTTTCAGCTGTCCGGCGCGCAGCTCGGCATCACCATCACCGCCCTGCTCGCCGGCTATCTCGCCGAGCCCGCCCTGGCGCACCTCTTCGAGCCGCTGCTGAAGCCGGTCTTCGGGACGGTGACCAAGGGCGCCGCCCACGTCGCCGCACTGATCCTGGCCACCCTGCTGTCGATGCTCTTCGGCGAGCTCGTGCCGAAGAACGCCGCACTCGCCAAGCCGATGCCGGTGGCCCGGGCGACCGCCGGCCCGCAGCGCACGTTCTCCAAGCTGTTCTCCTGGCTGATCCGCCTGCTCAACGACTCCGCCAACTGGGTCGTGCGCCGCTTCGGCGTCGAGCCGCAGGAGGAGCTGGCCAGCGCCCGGTCGCCGGAGGAGCTCGGCCTGCTCGCGGCGATCTCCGCCCGCGCCGGCGCCCTGCCGCGCGAGACCGCGGTGCTGCTGCAGCGCACCATCCGCTTCGGCGACAAGCGGGCCGCCGAGGCGATGACCCCGCGCGTCGACGTCATCTCGCTGCGTGCCGACGCCACCGTCGCCGACCTCCTCGCCACGTCCGTGCAGACGGGGTACAGCCGCTTCCCGATCTACGTGCAGACCCTCGACCAGGTCACCGGCGTGGTGACGGTCACCGACGCGCTGGGGGTGCCGCCGGTGCGCCGGCCCACCACCAAGGTCGGCGCCGTCGCCCGCGAGCCGGTGTTCGTGCCGGAGAGCCTCGACCTCGACGGCGTCCTACAGGCACTGCGCCGCGGCGGCTCCGACTTCGCGATCGTCGTCGACGAATACGGCGGCACGGACGGCGTCGTCACCGTCGAGGACCTTGTCGAGGAGCTCGTCGGCGAGATCGTCGACGAGCACGACATCGAGGAGGAGCCGACCACCGCGCACGGCATGCCCGACCTCACCGCCCCCGGCGACGAGCGCACCCTGCTCGTCGACGGCGTGCTGCGGGAGGACGAGCTGGCCGAGGTGACCGGCTTCCGGATGCCCGAAGGCCCATATGAGACGCTCGCCGGCTTCCTGATGGCCCGGCTGGGCCGCATCCCCACCGTCGGGGAGATCTGGAAAGAGGACGGCTGGGAGTTCACCGTCGTGGAGGTCGAGCGGCGCCGGATCGAGCAGGTGCGCGTCGTGCGCCCGGAGGCCTTCGATGAGTGAACTGCTGATCACGGTACTGCTGCTGCTGGGCAACGGGTTCTTCGTCGCGAGCGAGTTCGCGCTGATCGCGTCACGGCGCACGGTGATCGAGCCGATGGCCGCCACGTCGCGGCGCGCCCGCACCGCGCTGCGGGCGATGAGCGAGATCCCGCTGATGATCGCGGGTGCGCAGCTCGGCGTCACGATCTGCTCGCTCGGCCTCGGCGCACTGGCCGAACCCGCGCTCGCCCACGGGCTGGAAGGGCCGTTCGAGGCGCTGCACGTACCGGAGCAGCTGATCCATCCCGTGGCCTTCATCCTGGCGCTCGGGGTGGTCGTGTTCGCGCACACCGTCGTCGGTGAGATGGTCCCCAAGAACCTGACCCTCGCCTCGCCGGAGCGCGCGGTGCTGTGGCTCGGCCCGCCGATGCTCGCCTTCTGCATGGTCTTCAAGCCGGTCCTGGTCGCCATGAAGTGGGCGTCCCGCACGATCCTGTCGCTGTGGCGGATCGAGACGACCGGCTCGGTGAAGACCGTCTTCACCGCCGAGGAGCTCGCCGGGCTCGCCGCCCAGGCCACCACGCAGGGCCTGCTGGCACCCGAGGAGCACGCCCGGATCGCCGGCGCGCTCGCGCTGAGCCAGCGCACGGCCCGCGACGCGCTGCGGCTCTGGTCGGAGATCACGACCGTGGCGGAGGACGTCTCGCCGGCGTCACTGGAGGTCCTCGCGACCCGCACCAACCGGTCCCGATTCCCGGTCGTCGATCGGGCGTCCCGGCGCGTGCTGGGCTTCGTGCACGTCAAGGACGTCATCGGTTTCGTCGGCCCGCAGCGGCGCGCCCCGATCCCGCTCGACCTGATCCGACCGCTCGGCATCGTGCCGCCGACCCGGACCCTGGCCGAGCTGCTGCTCGCGATGCGCCGGGAGCGACAGCACATCGTCCTCGTGAGCGACGGGCGCGTGCCGATCGGCGTGGTCACCCTCGACGACGTCCTCACCGCGGTCGTCGGCGGCGAGCAGGCTGTCCCTCTTTAGGGTTTTGCCGCGATTTCAGCATCCGCATTTCGGCATAATGTCCGGTTATGCGTATGTGGCCCCCCGTTCTACTTGCGCTTGCCTCGGTGGTCGCGGCCAGTGGCTGCGCGGCTCGTCGAGTGCCTGCCGAGACGCCCTCCGCCCGGCCGTCCTCCGGTCGTGCCTCGGTCTCCGCCGCACCGACCGCGGTGGTCCAGCCGTCCTCGGCGGCGGCCGCCGCGCATCGGGCGACCGGCATCCGGTACTCCTTCGACAGCGGCATCATCGGTCCAGTCCTGGACGGTGCGGGCCGGCTGCCGCTGCGGGTCCGCAAGGCCGGCGGGGACCTGTCGACGGTGCCGCACAACGGCGGACTCGCGGTGCGATTTCCGCAGCCGTGTGAGCATTACGGTGCGGAGAGTTGTGCACGTGCCATCCTGCAGAGCGGCCCCGCGGAATTCCTCAATCCGGGACAGGGCGCGTTCACCTATGGCGCCAGTGTGCTCGTAGCGCCGGATGAGACTTCCAAGGGCGCCAATGTGCTGCAAAAAGGGTTCTCGGTCGGTGGCAGTCAGTTCAAGTTGCAGGTGGACGGTGCCGCGGGGCGTCCCAGTTGTGTGATTGTCGGCACTTCTGGACCTACCATTTATGTAGCCCTCGCGTCGCTGACCGTGGCCGACGGACGGTGGCACCAGATCGAGTGTTCGCGCAGTGACGCCCTGCTCACAGTGGCTGTCGACGGTCGGATCAAGGGAAGATCGCCGATCCCTTCGTCACTGTCCATAGTGAACCCGGATCCCCTCTGTATTGGTGGCAAGGGCACCAGTGCGAACAACGACCAGTTCATCGGTGCAATTGATGACGTGTTTGTCGCCGGAGTGGCCTGACTTTTCGCCCAATTCGGACAACAATCGAGGATCGACTTGCCCGTTCGGAGCGGTCGCCATAACGTGAATTCCGGTCGGATGGATGTCCGCGCCCAGCACGGGCGCGCCAGACGGCACCGCCGAGTCGAATTTTTCTTTGAACCGGGGACCCACCTGCGCCATTTGGGGTGAATCCGCGACACGTCGCGGTAGGACGACCTTCCCGTCCGAACCCGTCAGCTAACCCGGTAGGCGGCTGGAAGAAGGAGTATCTCCTCGATGCGGCCCAACCGTCTGGTTCGGCTCCTCGTCGCTACACTCGGCGGCCTGTCGCTCGCCATCGGGATCACCGGAGCCGCCAAGGCGGACCCGACCCCGGCCGAGCTCGAAGCGCAGATCGACAAGAAGTGGAATGAAGTCGAGCCCATCATCGAGCAGCACAACCAGCTCAAGGGCGAGCTGAAGGCCAACCTGGCGAAGCAGACGGCACTCAAGAACCAGATCGACCCGCTCCAGGCGCAGGTCGACTCCGCCCTGCTGCGGGTCAGCGCGTTCTCGGTCCTGCAGTACAAGACCGGCCGCGTCTCCAGCTTCAACGCGCTGATGACGACCGGCTCGCCGGACACCTTCGCCGAGCAGCTGGTCATGCTCAACATGCTGGCCAAGGACGAGGCCGCCGGCATCAAGGACGTCATGGACAGCAAGAAGGTCCTCGACGACCAGAAGAAGCCGCTCGACGACCTGATCGCCACGCAGAAGGCCGCCGAGGCCGAGATGGCGGCCAAAGAGACCACCATCAACGCCGAGATCAAGCAGCTCAACGACATGCGCACCAAGGCGTATGGGTCCGGCGGCGCGACCGGCGAGCTGCGCCCCGTCGCCTGCCCGGTCGAATACTCCGGCGGCGACGCCGCGAAGGCCGCGCAGGTCGCCTGCCAGCAGATCGGCAAGAAGTACGTGTGGGCGGCCGAGGGTCCCAGCACGTTCGACTGCTCGGGCCTCACGCTGTACGCGTGGAAGCAGGCCGGCCACACGCTGCGCCACTACACGAAGTGGCAGTACTCAGACACGAAGCGCGTCACCCGCGCCGACCTGAAGGCCGGCGACCTGGTCTTCTTCTACAGCGACCTGCACCACGTCGGCCTGTATGTCGGCGGCGGCTGGATGGTCCACGCCCCGACCAGCGGCGACGTGGTCCGCATGAAGAAGATCGACAGTGCGCCGATCGCGGGATACGGCAGAGTGGGCTAGTTTCCGGTTTCGACCAAGGGGGGCTTCGGCCCCCTTACGTCGTTGTGGGCCAGGTGCGCCAGTTCTGATAGGAGCGGCTCGCCGTCGGGCCGCGCTGGCCCTGGTACCTGCTGCCGTAGACCGCGGACCCGTAGGGATGCTCTGACGGGCTCGACAGCCGGAAGATGCACAGCTGCCCGATTTTCATCCCCGGCCAGAGCATGATCGGCAGGTTGGCCACATTGGACAGCTCGAGCGTCACGTGCCCGGAGAACCCCGGGTCGATGAACCCCGCGGTCGAGTGCGTCAGCAGCCCGAGCCGCCCGAGGCTCGACTTGCCCTCCAGCCGGCCGGCCAGCTGATCGCCGAGGCTGATCACCTCGAGCGTCGAGGCGAGCACGAACTCCCCCGGGTGCAGCACGAACGGCTGCCCGTCCTCGACCTCGACCATCGCGGTGAGATCGTCCTGCTGCGTCGCCGGGTCGATGTGGGTGTACAGGTGGTTGTTGAACACCCGGAACCAGCGGTCGAGCCGCACGTCGATGCTCGACGGCTGGACCAGGTCTTTTTCGAAGGGCTCCAGCCGGAGTTGGCCGTCGGCGAGCTCTTTTGTCAGGTCACGGTCGGAGAGCAGCACGTCTGTGACCCTATTACGCCGCCTCTTCAGTGGCCTTCGCGGTCGCCTCGTTGATCTTTCTGAGGACCTTGGTAGTGATCGCTAGCTCCTCCTCGTCGAACTCCTCCAGCGCCCCGCGCATGTGCCGCCCCAGCGGCGCGAAGAACGCCTGCGCCAGGTCCTTCGCCGACGGCTGCATCACGAGGTGTACCCGACGCCGATCCGCCAGGTCGTGCCGCCGCTCGACATGGCCGGCCCGCTCGAGCCGGTCGAGCAGCGCCGTCGTCGCCGCCGGGCTCAACCTCAGCGTCCTGGCCAGCTCCCCGGGCGTGAGCGGCGTGTCCTCCTCCGTTGCCCGCCAGATGTACGCCACCGCGTTCATATCCGTGCGGTGCAACCCGTGCGCCCGCGTGAACACCTCGACGAACCGGTCTGCCTCGAGGTTGAACTTCCTGAGGAGGTCGATCAGCGCGTCGGTGTCACCCACCGGACCATTGTCCTTCATTCGTGGAATCACACACTTTTCGTACACGTGTACGAGTAACTTGGAGGCATGGCGACGTGGGCTTCATTCTCCGCGGCCGAGCCCCTCCTGGCGACGGCCATCCGCACCCTGATCTGTCAGTACGGCCCGGGCATGGGCTACCTGGCCACCATCCGCCCCGACGGAGGACCCCGCGTCCACCCCGTGATGCCCGTCATCACCGACGAGGGCCTCTACTGCTTCATCCTCCCCTCCCCGAAGCGCCACGACCTGGACCGGGACGGCCGCTACGCGCTGCACAGCTTCCCCGCCGAAGACACCTCCGACGAGGCGTATCTCTCAGGCCACGCTGCCCCGGTCATGGATCCCCTGGTCGTGGCCTCCCTCGCCCTGCAGATGCGAGCGGCCCAACGCGTGGACTGGAAGCTCTACGCCCTCACCATCGAGGTAGCGATGATCGTCCAACGCGACTCCCCCCTCACCTCCACCAGGACCCTCTGGCGCGACCGCTTAGCCCGAGTTCCCAGAGCCCGCCGGAATGGTCCGTGCACGACGCCCGCGGATTCGGTACAGTAGGCGTCGCTCGCGGGTGTAGTTCAATGGCAGAACATCAGCTTCCCAAGCTGACAGTGAGGGTTCGATTCCCTTCACCCGCTCCACGACAAAGGCCCTGGTCAGGACATATGTCCAGCCAGGGCCTCTTGCATGTCTGGTCACTCGAAACCCACCGCGGGCCATTAGCGTGCCATTGGCTCAACTGTCAGCTGTCCTGATGCGACTCAGCCCTGATCCACCGATGAAATTTCGACGCTGTGCTGATGTCAGTTCATGATCTTGGAGTGTTGATCGGGGCGTGTGGGGGTGACCGGCCGGTTTGTCGGTGCGCTCGGTGGCTCGGTGGGTCTGGTGCTGGGGGGTGGCCGGCGTCGGCTGCGTGTGTCTGTCCTGTGGATGGTCAGGTGGGTGGGGCGTGTGCGTTGGTGAACAGGCGTAGCCAGTTGTGTTGCCAGGGCCAGTGTTGCGGCAGGTGGATGGTGAGTTCGCGGGCGTGGCGGCTGATCCGGCCGGCGATGTTGATGAGGTGTCTGCGGATGGTGGCGGCGCGGGCTGTGGCGTGGGGTCGTCCGGCGAGGGTGGCGGCGGCGCGGGTCAGGTTGTGGGCGATGGCGATGCAGGCCAGCCAGGCGTTGTTGGCGTTGAACCGGCCCGATGGTAGGTGGGCGAGGGGTCCGTCGATGAGTTCGGCGAAGACCTGTTCGATGATGGCGTGGCCGCGGTGCTGGGCTTCGGCCTGGACGAGGACGTACGGGCTGTCGGTGAACGCGGCGTGGTAACGCCAGACGGTGAAGAGCTCACCCTGATCGTCCACTGTGGATTTGTTGAGGTCCGGGACGCGGCGTGCGATGAGCCGGGCGGTGACTTCGTGGCGGGTGCCTTCGAACGCGGTGTAGGTGGTCTCGGCGATCTGCGCGCGGGAGATGAACCGCTGCTGGTCGTCGTCCCAGACCGGCTGTGGGTAACGGATTTCGGTCCAGGCGTCCTCGCCGATCGCGGCGATCGCCCGCCGCACCTTGGCGTCGATGCGGACGGTGACGGAGAACCGCACCCGGCCGCGGCGGCAGGCGGTGATCACCGTCCGGGAGTAGAACGCTGAGTCTGCACGGACCACGATCTCGCTCGGTACCGCCGTTGCGGGCGACGCCGTGGTGGTGGCCGTGGTGGTGGACTGCGCCGCCAGGACGGCCTTGGTCGTGGCGACGGCTTCGGCGACCAGGGCTGCCGCGCCGCGGGCTGAGCCGGCGTTGCCGGCGCGCAGCTGGGTCGCGGCGATCACCGGTGCCGCGTCCGGGGTGCTGATCGTGGCGATCAGCGGGTTCAGGCCCCGCAGCAGGACCTGGTATCCGCCGATCTTGGCGTGACCGAACGCGGCGCCCTGTTTCTGCTTGCCGTAGACCCTGCGCAGCAGCGAGTCGACGTCGACGAACGTGACCGCGTCGGCGCCGGTCAGCAACGGTGCCTGCCCGGCCAGCCGGACCAGGAACTGCCGTCCCGCGGCCTGCAACTGCCGGACATGGCCGTGGGTGAACGTCCGCAGGAACGACCCCAGCGTCGAAGGCGCGTACACGCTGTCGAACAGGACCGGCATACCGCCGTGGCGCAGCACGTCCAGGTCGTCGATCGAGTCGGCGCCGGTTACCATGCCCGCCACGATCGTGGCGACCTTCCCCGACGCGTTGGACCCCTTGTCCGTCGGCACCCGCAGCCGGGCAGCAACGACCCCGTGCAGGTCACACCGCCGCGCGAGGGCCAAGACCGGCGCCAGCCCAGCGCACGACACCAGATTCGGATCATCGAACGATGCGCGCAGCCGCGCCGCGCCATGCGATATTCTCACCCTGACGGTGCCCTCTCGAACCGGACGATAGATGCCTCAAGAACCTCTATCTTTCCAGCTCGCGGGGGCATTGTCGCGTCCGAGACGCCTCCGTCACATCAATATCATCGGTGGATCAGGGCTCAGGCGGCAGCGTCGCGGTGAGGCTTGAAGGTGATGTCGAGCTCGGCGTCCAGTGCGGCGGCGAGTCTTGCCAGCAGAGGCACGGTGGGTGTGGCGCCGCCCGACTCCAGGCGGGACAACTGGGGCTGAGTCATGCCGGCGCGTTCGGCGAGTTCGCCTTGGGTGAGGCCGAGTTCGGTGCGGCGGTCGTAGACCATCTGGCCGAGCAGGAGTGCTGCCCGTGCCTCTTCGTAGGCGGCGTTGTGTTGCTCGGCGCCGGTGCGCTCCCAGCGAGAGTGACGTGCCGTCATGATCCTTCCGCCCTTCCGTTGTGCTTCATTGCCATTTTCGCTCGAAGATCTCCGTCGCCGGCGCATGGTCCTCGTGTCCGAGCTCGCACGTCTGCTGAGCGGCGATGGCTCGCATGACCTCGGCGCGCTCGACCTGGCGGGACTTGCGGAACACAGTCAGCAGCACGACCCGCGTCTGCGGCGCGAGCCAGTAGCTGACACGGACGGCTGACCTGTCGAGGTGGAACCGCAGCTCGCGGGTCTTGCCGCCGAGGTGGCGTGAGTAGGGTTCGCCGAGCGTCTCAGCGCGCTCGGCGAGGATGTCAGCCATCGCTTCGACCTTGGCGTACTCGGTGAGCCGCAAAGTTTCGAGCCAGTCCCGGACCTCTGGCTCCAGCTCGATGACGTAGCGTCTCACCCTTCGAAAGGTATACCGTTCTTGGTATATCCGGCAAGCTGTCTCCGGGCCATTAGCGGGCCATTAGCCCAGGCGAAGGCTGGCCGCTCCAGGCCGTTCGCGGCAGGCGTGACCTGGAGGTTGGCGAGTTCGGCCGGGGAGACTTGTACGGTTCCCAAGCTGACAGTGAGGGTTCGATTCCCTTCACCCGCTCAATCCCGGGGTCCCCCTGTTCGCGTCAGAGCGCGAACCAGGGGGATTTCGCATTCCTCCTGGGGCCCGAGCCCCAGACCCCACGATCTGTGGTCACCCACCGTCGTGGCCGGCCGCATCACGTCATCTTCACCCCCGTCTTCCTGATGGCGGTTCGAAGTGGTGCTTGCGGGTGGCAGCGCTCCGGCTGGTTGGGGTCTCGCGTCGGATGCTGCAGGGCTGACTCTTGCCCTCGCTGCGGTAGCCTCGGGTTGCACTATGTAGAGGAGTCGGGATGAGTGCCGCGACTGTGGGTGCTGAGATGCCGGCCCAGGTCACCTTGGATGACCTGGCCGCGATGGCTGCTGCCGACGAAAACCACCGCTACGAGCTCAGCCCCGAGGGAGTGTTGTCCGTCATGCCGCCAGCGGACCCCGATCACGCGCTGCTCGTGACGCGGATCTTCGCCTGGTTCCTGACCAATGGATACGGTCCGGAGCAGGTCGTTGTCGATTGCGGCATTGACGTGGGCGGCGGGCGAGTGCCAGACCTTTCGGTTTGGGCCGAGGGTCGGCCTCCGCGGCGGGCGCGCTCGAGCTACGCGGGCACGGACGGCCTGCTCCTGGCAGTAGAGGTTGTTTCCAGGGGATCCGAGATTGCCGATCGAGTGACGAAGAAGGTCGAATACGCAAAGGTCGGCATTCCGCACTACTGGATCGTTGAGCGGGACGCAGGCAACACCGTTCACCGGCTGGATCTGGACGTCGAAGCAGCGGAATATGCCACTGCGGGTGACCCGCAGCCCCTCGCCTGGCTGTTGACCACGATCCCAGACGTGTGATGTGGGAGGTCGGCGCCGAGGCGGGATGCTGGCCGGCCGCGCCGACGTGCCATTAGCGTGCCATTACGGCAGGCTCAGCGAGGTCGCTCCAGGCCGGTCTATGCCGTGTGGTCGAGCACCTGACCTGGGTGAGCCGGACTGATCTGTGCAGTTCCCAAGCTGACAGTGAGGGTTCGATTCCCTTCGCCCGCTCCAAACGCTCCGCCCAGGTAGACGACATGATCGCCACCCCTGGGCCGTCGTCATTTCGATCTCTGTCGGGTGAGCGTGCCCGCTGCGTGCCCCTTGGTCGTGCGCGGATACCCTTCGCGAGTGCAGTTCGACGTGCCGGACGCCATCAAGCGCATCACCAAGCAAGAACTGATCGACCTGACCGCCAAGGCGTGGGGCCTGCACCTCGGGGCGGGGCGTCATGCCGACTGGCTGGTGGAGCACCTGCCGGACGCCGCCACCGGCTTTCTTTACGCGGTGCTGCGGGAGTCGCACCCTCAGCCGTCCTACCGCTGCCTGATCGTGGTCCGGGTGGCGGGCAGGGAGGTCGAACACTTCTCGCTCGACCTCCTTCCCGAAGACTTCGATCAACTGCCGGACGTTGACGGACAGGCGTTGCTCCGCCTCACCCGCTGGGCGCTGTCGTACGTCCCGATCAGTCCGCTGCCACCGGAGACGTAGACCGACCCTGCTCGATCATCTGGCTGAGCCGGTCGGCGATGACCTGGTCACGGCCCGCCGACTTGTGCAGGTAAATGAGCGCGGCGCGGGTTGTGGCGTGTCCCATCGATCCATGAGGTCGCGCAGGGTTGCGCCGGTCTCGGCGCCCAGGTGTTCCCGGTGTGGCGGAGGTCGTGGAAGTGCAGCCTCTCGACGCCGACCGCTGTGAGGGCCTTCGTCCAGTGGTCCTGGAAATTCGACCGGCGCAGCGGCCCGCCCTTCGGCCCGACGAAGAGCAGCCCGTTCGGACCCTTCTCGGCGTACTCGTCAAGTGGCCCGCTACGCGGGCCGCGCCGTTCGCGTTCGGCCTGCTGGCGGCGCGAGCGCCGGCATCGGCCGGCGCGGCGGCGGGTTCGGCCTATCGTGCTCGCAAGTGCCCTACCACGCGGAGTGCGCATATCATCGAAGATGACCCCGTCGGCTCGTCGTCAGCTTTCGTGGAGTGGCAACGCGCACTGCATGTGCTCACCTCCGACGAAGCAGCAGCGCGTGAGTGGCGCCGCCTGCGCTACCGGTTCGCGCACCGTCTTGGTGAGGCGCTGGTCGGCAGTGCAGATTCCGAGCAGGAAGTCAAAGGGCCGGTGCTCTACGGTGTTTGGCTGCACTGGGGGCTGCTCTACATCGGCCAGACGCTGGAAGCGCAGCGGAGGCTACGGGACCTGCCGATCGGGGAGAGCCATCATCTCGCGACGACCTTCCCGCCTGAGATCTGGCATCGGGTTGTGGTCATTGAGTGGTCCAAGCTCCCCGAGGCTACCGCCCTCATCGCGGAGTTCTCGCTGGATCTCATCGGCTTAGCGTTGGAGCACGGTATGCAGGTGCGCCTTCGCCCGCTGGTCAACTCCGAACGTCGGACCTCCGCTGGTGGCTGGAGACTGGTCGACTGGGAGCGGAGCCAGTCCCGTGGTGCTCGTGCCGCCGTACAGATTGACATGCTTCTCGGCGCTGTACAGAACCTCTGGGATGAGGCGGCGAAGCAACGCCCGGGGTCGATCGTAAGTCCGGTGGCCTATCGGGTGATCTTTCCGGAGAGGTTGGTCGACCGCCCGGCGGCGCCGTGACGATCGCGTGGGCGGTCGAGGGCCGTCGTGTGCGGGGCGATCGGCTGCCGCGCCGCTGCGCGGCTTGCCCTCGATGACGTCGACCAGGCCGTCGAGCAGCAGGCCAGCGGCGGCGGGCGCGGCCAGCGCGACGGCAGGCTCGTGTCCTTGCCGTGCCCCTCACATGCCCGGAGCCACGGTGAACAGCGGCATCTCATGGTCCGGGCCGGGCTCCGGGTCGAGCGGCTGACCAGGGCGCGGCGCTGGTGAGAGGTTCGGTGGAGCGAGATCCGCGCGAGTTCGTGAGCTGCGGTTTCATCTGGAGCGTGACGCCGTGCGGATCACGTACTGGATCGC